>NZ_JBEYVI010000045.1:0-96773 GCF_040643955.1 Streptomyces sp. NPDC047061 | reverse complement strand
AGTCCGGCTTGCGGCGAGGATGACCAACCCGGCCGCGGACCGGCGGGATCGCGTCGAGCAGGGGCATGAGCTGGGTGACGTCGTTGCGGTTGCCGACGGTCACACCGACAACCGGCCCACCGGGCAGGGCCCTGCCATGTGCGCGGAAGCGCGCGGGCGGGCTCCCGGTCAGGGCCCGCCGCGCCAGGTGGCCCCGTCGGCTCCGGCGATACCGCTCGCCCAGGCCTCGTCGTAGACGCTGTCGAGGTAGTTGCCGCCGAAGTCCGGTGAGATGGCGACCGCGGTCATGTCGTCGCGCCCGTGAGCCGCCAGCCAGTCGCGGGCGCCGCTGACGACCGTTCCCGTGGATCCTCCGAAGAGGTAGCCGTGGCCCACGAGGCGGCGGCACATGCGGATCGTCTCGGCCTCCTCGACGTACACGACGTCGTCCGCGTACGACGCGTCGAAGATCGACGGGCGCACGCTCGTGCCGAGGCCGGGAATCATCCGCCGGCCGGGCGGCCTGCCGAAGGTGACCGAACCGGCGGCGTCGACCGCCACGACCGTGACCCCGGGATGGTTCTCCCTGAAGTAGCGCGCGCAGCCCATCAGGGTGCCGGTCGTTCCCGCGCCGATGAAAAGGACGTCCAGCTCGGGGAAGGCCTTCGCCACTTCGGGGCCCGTGGTGCGGTAATGGCCGCGCCAGTTCGCGGAGTTGGCGTACTGGTTGAGCCAGACGTACCCGGCATTCTCCTCGCACAGCTTCCTGACGTGCGCGATCCGGGCCCCGAGATAGCCGCCCTCGGCATCCGGTTCGCCGATCACGTGCACCTCCCCGCCCAGCGCCTCCATCGTGAGCCGGGCCGCGCGTGTGCACCGTACGTCGGTCACGCACACGAATCGGTATCCCCTGCTCGCGGCGACGATGCTCAGTGCCACACCCATGTTCCCCGACGAGGACTCGACGAGTGTTCCGCCCGGGCGAAGCAGACCTTCTCTTTCCTTCGCCGCCACCATCTCGACAGCGGCTTTGATCTTGATCGACCCGGCGAAGTTGAAGCCCTCGCACTTGAGGTAGAGCCGGCATCCCACGCTCTGCCAGAGGTCTACATAGAGGTCTTCGACATTGAAATCCAGGGGATTCGTGATAATAACGGCCACGCGAACATGCTCACGACTGACCCCATATTTGACCTATACAAGCAGAACCGGCCAGGCGGGCCGAAAGCAGGATGACATTTCATTCTGGCACATGTCAGTGAGAGTTAGCCGGAGCCATCAATTCACGACACCCCAGGCCAACAAGGAAGCGGAATACCTCAGTCCCCGCTTTCACAGAAAACTCAATCCCGCGCAAGTGGATTTCTGCACCCAAGACAATTCTCAGATACCAATCCTTGACTCCCACCGATGGCAAGGTTAGAGTCGCAACGTCTACGTCGGTCGAACATGCGATCACCAGACTTGGGACGGCAACGGGGGCACCACCAGTGAATGAATTATGCCGTGCGTCGCGGCGAGAATCTTTAATCCGCCAGCCTGACTGCACATAATCCAGGAAGCCCGGCCATTTCGCCGAGTGCTCCATGCATGCCATTCCTCGGGACGGAATACCTCTCTTCCGGCATTCCGAATTCCCTTCACCATTCTGCGTTCGACTCCGCACGGCATACAGGAGGAACCAACGCAATGCTGGAATTCCGCATTCTCGGCCCGGTCGGATTATGGTCAGACAACTCCGAGCTACCCCTGAACGGAAAGAAACAACGCACCATGTTCGCGGCCCTTCTTCTCGCCGACGAGCAGGTGCTGCCCGACTACCGGCTGGGCGAGATGCTCTGGGGCAGGACCCCGCCTGAAACGTATCAAGCCCAGATCTACACATATGCCTCCCGGCTGCGCCAGCACCTCGACCAGCAGGCCGAGATCGTCCGAAAGGGCACCGGGTACCTGCTCCGGACCGTCTCGGGACGGTTCGACTACCACGAGTTCCAGCAGCTGTGCCACGCGGGCCGCACCGCGCTGCGGGAGCGCCGCTACTCCTACGCCACCGAGGTGCTCCGGGAAGCACTCGCCCTCTGGCGGGGCCCGACACTCACCGATGTCACCGACCGGCTGCTGGAAACCGCGGGACCCGGCATAGACGAAGCCCGCATGGAGGCGCTGGAGAACCGGATCTCGGCGGATCTCGCGCTGCGCCGGCACGAGGAGCTCACCCCCGAGCTCGTCGCCCTGGTGGGCGCGCACCCGCTGCGTGAACGGCTGCGGGCCCAGCTGATGGTGGCCCTGTACATGTCCGACCGGCAGGCCGACGCGTTCGCCGTCTACCACGGCGGCCGGCAGTATCTGGAGGAGGAGCTGGGGGTCGACCCGGGACCCGCGCTGCGCCATGCCTACCAGGCCATCCTCACCGGTGAGGTCGACGGGATCTGGCGGGAGTCCTCGGCCGTGCCGACGGGACATCACGGAGCCGACGTCCCGGCGGCCGTGCCGGACCGGATGACGATCCCCAGCAGTCTCATGGGCCGCGCCCCCCGGGCGGAGTTGCGGCACAGGCCGGGGGTGCACACGGTGAAGGGCGGCCGAAGACGCTAGCCGTAGCGCTTCAGCTCGCTGAAGAAGTCAGGGACCGTGCGCAACCCGCCCTCCCTGGCTACTTCTTCGTGTACGAAGCGGGCCAGCGCGAGGTCGAGCACGCCGAGCCCGAACGGTGAGAAGACCGTCGGACGGTCGGCCGGGCAGGTGATCCTGCCGGTCAGCACGTCGAAGAGGGTCCCGGCCGTGAAGTCCCGGTTGCCGACCCGCTGTTCGGTCAGGTGCAGCGAGGTGTTGGCCTTCATGCAGTGCTCGACGTCGTCGGTCACGTTGTGGGAGGCCAGGACGACATCGGTCGACAGGTCCCGAAGCGAGATGTGCAGGACGAGCGGGTTGTGGCCGAACCAGGACGGGTCGGTCACATGCGGCCGGCCGGCGACGGTGGCGAAGACGATCAGATCGCTGGACCGGATCAGGTCTTCCGCCTTGTCGTGGACGGTGATTTCACCGTTCTCGGTACGCCGCAGATACCCCTGGAACGCCTCCGCGTGCGCGGCCGACAGGTCGTGGATCCCCAGCGCGTCGAAGGCGAAGCCGCTCGCCGCCAGATAGCGGTGGATGTAGCGCGCGATGAGTCCGGTCCCGAAGAAGCCGACGCGGGTGGGGCGTTCGCCGCCTCTCGCCCTGCTGAGCCGCTCGGCGGCGAGCGCCGCGGACGCGGCGGTGCGCGCCGCGCTGATGACGGAGCTCTCCAGGCAGGCGAACGGGTAGCCGGTTCGCGTGTCGTTGAGGATCAGGACCGCGGACGCACGCGGGATGCCCTCGGCCACGTTCTCCGGGAAGCTCGATATCCACTTGATGCCGTGTACGTCCACGTCTCCCCGCACGGAGGCCGGCAGCGCGATGATGCGCGCGGACGGCCGGTCGGGGAACGTGAGGAAGTGCGAGTCGGGATTCACCGTGGCGCCCTCGCCGTGCAGCCGGTACGCCGCCTCGACGACCCTGATCACCTCCTCCTCCCGTCCGTCGATCACGGCCTGCACCTGGCTGCCGGGGATCACGCTGAAGGACGGGGACGCCGACTCGCTCACTGCTGCTGCCTTCCGGTCGATCTCACGTTCTGTCACCTCCGCCGGGGCCCCGTCGTCAGTCGGACATCGCGACCAGCACCCGGCGCGGACCGGTGAAGGGGCGCCGGCCATGGCCCACCAGCATGTTGTCGATGAGCATCAGATCTCCGGTACGCCAGTCCACGTCGACGGCCGACTCCAGGCCGCGGTCGCGGATCTGGGTGACGTGGTGGTCCGGAATGGGCGAGCCGTCGGCGAACGTGACCGACTGCGGCAGGTCCTCCGCCGGCATGATCTGGTAGAGGGCCGCAGCGGTCTCGCTCCCGAGGCCGGCCGCATGCCACTGGTCGGCCTGGTTGAACCAGACCTCGGTTCCGGTGACCGGATGCCGGGCCGTCGCCGGACGCAGCTGCGTGACCCGCAGGCCGCCGTCCTGACGCCACTCCCACTCCGCCTCGGCGTCCTTGAGGAAGGTCTCGACCTCGCCGCGCGACTCGGTCTCGAAGGTCTCCTGCCAGCTCTTGCCGAGGCCCCGGCCGCCGTGCAGGTTCTGGGAGTAGCGCACTCCCCGCGCGAAGGCGTCGCGGACCTCGGGGTCCAGCGCGGCGAGCCAGCGCACGCCGTCCACCACGGGCGTCGCGCCGCCCGTCGCCGGCTCCCGGTCGCAGAAGAACAGCAGCCGGGCGGGCCACCGGTGGGCGTACGACATCTCGTTGTGCATGGAGATGGTGTACTCCTGCGGGTACTCGGTGGAGGTGTACACGTTCTCGCCGACCTTGGTCCGCGGTGAGTTCCCGTGGACGTAGGCGAGTCGGTTGGGCAGCAGAAGGTCCATCACCTCCTCCAGCCCGGCACGTGTGACGCCGAAGCCGCGGAAGACCAGGGCCTTGTGGCGGGTCAGCAGCGGCTCCGGATCGCCCAGTCCGCGGAGATGGCCGGCCAGTCCCTGCGGCGTGGCCTCCGCGTCGGCATCGGCCGGTGTGACTTCCTTCGGCACCCAGTGACCGTCCATCGGGCTGCTCCTCTCGGTGGGGCGTCGCCCGATGATGGCCGCCGTATCTATACTTCTTCGGTATCCCGGCTCCGAGTGCCCCTGTATAGGCGGCATATAGCCGTGATCTCCATGGTGGCCGTGCCGGTACTCGGAATGAGCCATGGAGTCGGGAATGAGCGACGCGGATGTGATTCGGCTGCCGTTGTCCGCCGGCCAGCAGGGCGTCTGGTTCGCACACCAGCTGGACTCCTCCGGCCAGCAGTACAACTGCGCGGAGTACATCGCCGTCGACGGCGCCCTCGACATCGACTTGCTGAAGTCCGCCTGGGCGTTGCTGCGGGCCGAGGCCGATGTGCTGCGCATCCGGTCGGTGGTGCAGGACAGCGGGCTCTGGCAGGTGCTCGACCCGGCGCACGCCGTCGGGCCGGACCTGGTCGACCTCTCGTCGGAGACCGATCCGGAGGCTCGGGCGCAGCACTGGATGCGGCAGGAGGTGTCCCGTCCCGTCGATCTGGCCGAGGGGCCGATCCACTCGTTCGCGCTGCTGAAGCTGGCGGACGACCGGTTCTTCCTCTCCCTGCGCATCCACCATGTCGTCATCGACGGCTACGGCGTCCACCTCCTGGTACAGCGGCTCGCGGAGATCTACTCGGCGCTGTCCGAGGGGCGGTCCGAGGTGCCCGCCGTGTTCGCACCGCTCGCCTCGGTGCTCGACGGGGATCTGGCCTACCGTGCCTCGTCCGCGTTCGGCGAGGACCGGGACTACTGGCTGAAGCGGTTCGAGAACGTCCCCCCTCCCCTCCGCCTCCCGGGCGGCGCGGGCCCCGGGAAGCCGCTGCCGTCCGGGATGGTGCGACTGCGCCGCTCGGCGCCGCTGCCCGCCGCCGACCTGGAGCTGCTGCGGAAGGCCGCCGCGCAGGTCGGCACCACCTGGAACCTCCTGCTGATGACCGCCGTGACCGCCTACCTGCACCGGGTCACGGGGCGCCGTGACGTGGTCGTCGGGGTCCCCGTGACGGGCCGCCGCACGGCGGCGGCCCGTCGTACCCCCGCGATGATGACCAACACGGTCGGGGTGCGCCTGGACATCCCCCCGGGCGCCACCCTGGAGCGGCTCTCGCGGGACATGGCGACGGAGGTCGCCGCCTCGCTGCGGCACGAACGGTTCCGCCTCGAGGACCTGCACCGGACCGGCTCCGTGCAGGACGGTGTGGGTGCCGTGTTCGGACCCATCGTGAACTTCATGCCGTTCGGCGGGGCGCTGCGCTTCGGGAAGGCCGAGGCCACCTCGCACAACCTGGCTTCCGGCCCATGCCCGGACCTGTTCCTCAGCATCCGTTCGCACGACGACGGCACTGCGGTGACGCTCGTCCTCGAAGGCAATCCCGATCTCCACGACCTCGCCTCCCTGGCGGGTCACCAGGAGCGGCTGACGGCGTTCGTCCGGGCGGTCGCGGCCCGGCCCGGCCGGCCCGTCGACACGATCGACGTCCTCACCCCCGACGAGCACCACGAGCTGGTCGTACGGCGCAACGCCACTGCGGTCGAGCCGCCCGCGTGGACCGTACCGGAGGCCGTGGCCGTCCGGGCCGCGAGGTCGCCCCGGAGCATCGCGATCGAACACGAGGGGGCCGTCTGGACGTACGCGCAGCTCGACGAGCGCGCCGAGCTGATCTCCCGGCACCTCGCCGAACAGGGCGTCGGCGCGGAGGACTTCGTCGTGCTGGCCCTGCCGCGCTCGCCGGTGCTCGTGGCCGCGATGCTCGCCGTGTTCAAGGCGGGCGCGGCCATCGTGCCCGTCGACCCGGGCTACCCGCCGCAGCGGATCGCCCACATGCTCCACGACACGTCCCCGGTCTCCGTGATCACCGATGCCACGACCGGGCCGAGGCTCCCCGCGGGACCGCCGCACCTGCTCCTCGACGCCGCCGGGAGGCCGGCCGGTGCGGAGCCCGGTGCCGGGCCCCAGGCCGCTGCTCCCGCCCCCGAGCAGAGCGCGTACGTGATCTACACCTCCGGGTCCACCGGCACCCCCAAGGGGGTGGTCGTGCCTCACCGGGGGCTGCGCAACCTCGTCGCGGACCGGATCGACCGCTACGGGATCGGCGCCGGGAGCCGGGTCCTCCAGCTCGTCTCGCCGAGCTTCGACGTCGCGATGGGCGACATCTGGCCCGTGCTCTGCGCGGGCGGCACGCTGGTCCTGGCTCCGGACGGAAACGCCCTGTCCGCCGAGGACCTGGCCGGGCTGCTCCGCTCCCGGCGCGTCACCCACATGGGGGCGCCGCCCGTGCACCTGGCGCAGCTGTCCGCGGAGGGCCTGGCGGACCTGCGGGTGCTGATGACGGGCGGCGAGGTGCTGCCCGCCGAGACGCTCGCCCGGTGGCTGCCGGGCCGCGAGGTGTTCAACGAGTACGGCGTGACGGAGGCTTCGGTCACCTCCCTGGTGAGCGCGCCCCTCGACGGCTCCGTACCCGCCCCGATCGGGCTGCCGGTCGCCAACACCCGGGCCTTCGTCCTGGATGCCTCCATGACCCCCGTACTCCCCGGTGTCGAGGGCGAGTTGTACATCGGGGGCGCCGGTCTCGCCCGCGGCTATCTGCGCCGTCCGGGGCTGACCGCCGAGCGCTTCCTGCCCTGCCCGTTCGGTCCGCCCGGATCCCTGATGTACCGCACGGGCGATCTCGTACGGTGGCGGGCGGACGGCGTCCTCGCCTACGTGGGCCGCGCCGACGACCAGGTCAAGCTCCGCGGTTTCCGTATCGAACTCGGGGAGATCGAAGCGGTACTCGCCCGCCATGAACAGGTCGACGCGGCGGTCGCCACCGTGTCGGAGAGCCGGCCCGGGCAGCGGCAGCTCGTCGCCCACGTCGTCGCCGCGCCCGGCCGGGCGCCGGACCCCGCCGAACTGCGCGCGTTCGCGGCGGGTTTCCTGCCCGCGTACATGGTGCCGGCGGCAGTGGTCGCGCTCGACGCCCTGCCGGTCACGCCGAACGGCAAGGTGGACCGGCAGGCCCTGCCGGTGCCCGACTTCGGGTCCGCGGCCGGCCGGGCTCCCGACACGGCGCGCGAGAAGACCCTGTGCGCTGTGTTCGCGGACGTGCTCGGCGTGGACCGGGTCTCCGCCGACGACTCCTTCTTCGAGCTGGGGGGCGACAGCGTCTCGGCGCTGCAGCTCGTCTCGCGGGCGCACCGGGCGGGGCTCGATCTGGCGATCGCCGACGTGTTCGCGCACGCCACCGTCGCCGGGCTGGCGGCCGTGGCCCGGGCTACGGCCCCGGACGGCGAGGGACCGGGTGCGGAGCCGGATGGGGCCGGAGCCGGACCGTTCCCGCTCACCCCGGGCACGGCGCGGCCGGTGGCGTACGGCCGCCGTCCCGGGGCGGGCGGCCCGCCCCCCTCCGACCTGCCGCTGGTGCGGCTCTCGCAGGAGGAGACCGACGCCCTCACCCGGCGGTACCCCCGGCTGTCCGACGTACTGCCGCTCGCCCCGCTGCAAGCAGGGCTGCTCTTCCACAGCCTGGTGTCGGCGGAGACGGCCGACGCCTACGTGGCACAGCTCGGCTTCGACCTGGCGGGCCCCCTGGACCCGCCGGCGCTGCGGGCGGCCGCCGCCGCGCTGCTCGGCCGGCATCCCGCGCTGCGCGCGGCGTTCCGGCACGACAGCGCGGACCAGCCGGTGCAGATCGTCTGCGAGGACCTCGACGTGCCGTGGTCCGAAGAGGACCTGTCGGCGCTCACCGAGGCGGAACGCGAGGAGAGGGCACGGCTGTCGGCGCGCGCCGAACGACTGCGCCCCTTCGACCTGGCGGCACCACCCCTCATGAGGTTCCTGCTGCTGAAGCGGGCCGAGGAGAGCCACCGGCTGGTTCTGACGGCACATCACATCCTCTGGGACGGCTGGTCGACCGAGATTCTGGTGCGCGAGCTGTTCGCGCTCTACGCGCCGGGCGGCCACCGGCCGCGCCTGCCCCCCGCGGTTCCCTTCCGCGGCTACCTCGACTGGCTGGCCGGCCAGGACCTGGACGAGTCCCGTGCCGCGTGGGCGGCCGCGCTGGAGGGCCTGAGCGGGCCCACCAGAGTCGCGGCGGGCGGCACGAAGGGCACGGCCGGCGAGCGGCAGGGGCGGGTGACCCACGTCGTGGACGAGACCCTGACCGGGGAGCTGACGGCGCGCGCCCGCACCCACGGGTTCACCGTGAGCACCGCGGTGCAGGCGGCCTGGGGGCTGCTGCTGTCGGAACTGACCGGCAGCGAGGACGTGCTCTTCGGTTCCTCCGTGTACGGCCGTCCTCCTCGACTGCCGGGCGTCGAGGACATGGTGGGCATGCTCACGAACACCGTCCCGGTCCGCCTCCGGCTGCGCGCGGACGAACCGCTGACCGACCTGGTCGTACGGCTCCAGCGAGAGCAGGCCGCCCTCGTGCCCCATCACCACCTGGGTCTGGACGAGATCGGGCAGCAGGCCACGTACAGCTCGTCGGCAGCGGCGCCGCGCGGCGGTGAGCTCTTCGACACCGCGATCTCCTTCTTCACCACCTCCCACGACGCGACGGACGTGACGGCGGCCGGCGGGCTGCGGGTCGCCGGGTTCGACATCGAGGACGGCACCCACTACCCCCTGCGCCTGGTCACCGAGCCGGGCCGCACTCTGACGCTGGGACTCGGACACCTTCCGGCGCTGTTCCCGCCGCGGGACGCCCAGGGGCTGCTCGCGAGGCTGGTCCGGATCCTCGAGAACATCGCGGGCCGGCCCTGACCGAGCGTCATACCGCGGAGCGCGCGCCCGCGCGGCCCGCGACCGCACCGACACCGAGGAGGCGAGGCGGCCTTGCGCACGCCCGGGACGTACATCAAGGGACTCGGGGTCTACCTGCCCCGCACGGTCGGTATCGAGGAGGCCGTCGCCCAGGGTCTCTATCCGGCGGAGGACGTCGAGCTGCACGAGCTGGCGGGCGCGGCGGTGGCCGGGCGGACGCCCGCCCCGGAAATGGCGCTGTGGGCGGCGCAGGACGCGTACAAGCGCTGCGACCACCGCCCGCAGGACACGGATCTGCTGCTCTACGCGGACTCCTGGCACCAGGGTCCCGACGGATGGCAGCCCCAGTACTACCTCCAGCGCCACCTCGTCGGCGGCGACGTGCTCTCGGTCGAGGTACGCCAGGGCTGCAACGGCATGTTCGCGGCGTTGGAACTGGGCGCGGGACACCTGGCGGGCCGGCCCCGGTCCCGTGCCGGTGAACGCCCGTCCACCGCGCTGCTCGTCGCGTCCGACAACTTCGGCACCCCGATGATGGACCGCTGGCGGATGGGGCCCGGCTATGTGACCGGGGACGCCGCCAGCGCCGTCGTGCTCACGGGCGAGCCGGGTTTCGCGGAGCTGCTCGCGGTGGGTTCGCTGACGGTGACGGACGCCGAGGAGATGCACCGCGGTGCCGAGCCGCTGTTCCCGCCGGGTCCGACCGTGGGGCGGCCGCTCGACTTCACCGCCCGCAACGCCGAGTTCAAGAAGCGCTCGGCCGCGACCGGCACGGGCACGGCAGCTCTGGTCCAGGTCCACGTCAGGACGCTGGAAGTGGTCGAGCGCACCCTTGCCGAGGCCGGCGTGACGATCGGTGACGTCACGCGCGTGGCGTACATGAACTACTCCCGGGAGATCGTCGAGCAGCGCTGCACGACCGCGCTCGGACTGCCCTTGGAGAAGTCCACCTGGGAGTTCGGCCGGACGGTCGGCCATCTCGGCGCGAGCGACCAGATCGTGTCCCTCGACCACCTGCTGACGGCGGGCGAGCTGGGCCCGGGCGACCACCTGCTGATGCTCGGCGTCGGCCCCGGGGTGACCCTCTCCGCCGCGGTCGTGCGCATTCTGCAGCCCGCACCGTGGTGCGGCTAACCGAGGCAAGGAGACGACGTGATCGTGCCCACGCGATCTGGCCCGCATACCGATGAGAGCGGTGCGAACGGCGAGAACCGCACGCCGGCCCCTCTCGAACCCGTCGCCGTGATCGGCGCGGGCTGCCGTTTCGCCGGACAGGGTGACTCCCCCGCCGCGTTCTGGGATCTGCTGCTCTCCGGCCGGGACGGCATCGGCCCCATGCCCGAGGACCGCTGGGAGAGCTACCGCGGCCTGGGCCCCGAGCACGCGGCGGCGGTACGGCGTGCCGACCTGCCCGCCGGGTTCCTGTCCGACATCAAGGGCTTCGACGCCGCGTTCTTCGGACTGACTCCCCGCGAGGCCGAGCTGATGGATCCTCAGCAGCGGATCCTGCTCGAACTGGTCTGGGAGGCCCTGGAGCACGCCGGTATCCCGCCCGTCGGCCTGGCCGGCAGCGACACCGGGGTCTTCGTCGGTGTCGGTTCGGACGACTACGGCCGCCGGCTCCTGGAGGACCTGCCGAACATCGAGGCCTGGACCGGCATCGGCAGCGCCATGTGCGCGGTCGCCAACCGCATCTCGTACGCGCTGGACCTGCACGGGCCCAGCCTCGCGGTGGACACCGCCTGCTCGGCCTCGCTCGTCGCCACCCACCTCGCCTGCCAGAGCCTGCGTGCCGGAGAGAGCGCGGTGGCGCTCGTCGGGGGCGTGAACCTCATCGTCTCGCCCGGTCTCTCGGTGACGCTGGAGGCCGCGGGCGCCACCTCTCCCGACGGGCGCAGCAAGTCCTTCGACGCCTCGGCCAACGGTTACGGACGGGGCGAGGGCGGGGCCGTCCTGGTCCTCAAACTCCTGTCCGACGCTCAGCGCGACGGGGACCGGGTCCTCGCGGTCATCCGCGGCAGCGGGGTCCAGCAGGACGGCCGTACGAACGGGATCATGGCGCCCAGCGGCAGTGCCCAGCAGCAGCTGCTCGAAGAGACCTGCCGGCGCACCGGAGTCGACCCGTCGTCGGTCGACTACATCGAGGCGCACGGCACCGGGACCCCGGTGGGCGATCCCCTGGAGGCGGGTGCGCTCGGCGCCGTGTACGGGCAGGGCAGGCCGGCCGACGACCCCTGCCTGATCGGCTCCGTGAAGCCCAACATCGGCCATCTGGAGGCGGGGGCGGGCGTCGCCGGTCTGCTCAAGGCCGCCCTCGCCCTGCACCACGGCGAGATTCCGCCGAGTCTGAACTTCAGCGACGGCAACCCGGCGATCGACTGGGCCGGCAACGGGCTGCGGGTCGTCACCGAGCCCACCCCCTGGCCCGCACGGGAACGTCCGCGCCGGGCCGGTGTCTCCGGCTTCGGATACGGCGGCACCATCGCGCACGTCCTTCTGGAGCAGGCCCCCGCACCTGCCGAACCGAGCGGCGCGGGCGAGGCCCCGGACGCCGTGCGGGCTCCCGGGCACGGCGCCGCGCTGCGGCTGTTCCCGCTCTCCGCCCGGTCCAGGGCCGCCCTGCGCGCGTACGCGGCCGACCTCGCCGACTGGCTCACGGGCGCCGGCCGTGACGTGCCGCTGGCATCGGTGGGCCACACCCTCGCGGTGCGCCGTTCGCATCTGGACGTGCGGGCCGGTGTCGTGGCCCGCGACCGGGCGGACCTCGTCGCCGGGCTGCGGGGCGTCGCCGCCGGGGAGGAGTCGCGCGAGGCGCCGACCGGAACGGCGCCCGGGGCGTCGGGTGCCCCCGGTACGGAGACCGTGTGGGTGTTCTCCGGGCACGGGTCCCAATGGGCCGGCATGGGAAAGGAACTGCTGGAGACCGAGCCTGCCTTCGCCGCCGCGATCGACGAGATCGAGCCGGTGTTCCTGGAGGAGATCGGCTTCTCGCCCCGGCAGGTGCTGGGCGACGGGGACTTCGAGTCCGTCGACCGCATCCAGACCATGATCTTCGCGATGCAGATCGGCCTGGCCGCCGTATGGCGCTCCTACGGTGCCGCGCCGACCGCCGTCATCGGGCACTCCGTCGGTGAGATCGCGGCGGCCGTCACCGCGGGCGCGCTCACCGTACAGGACGGCGCCCGGCTGATCTGCCGGCGCTCGCTGCTGCTACGGCGGGCGGCCGGACAGGGCGCGATGTTCATGGCGGGCCTGTCCTGGGAGGAGGCCTCGGAGCGCCTCGCGGGCCGCGAGGATGTCGTCGCCGCGATCCAGGCCTCCCCGGAGTCCACCGTCGTGTCGGGCGACCGCGAGGCGGTGACGGCCCTGTTCGACGCGTGGCAGGCCGAGGGAGTGGACGTGCGCAGGGTCGCCTCCGACGTGGCTTTCCACAGCCCGCACATGGACCCGCTGCTGGCCGGACTCGCCGCGGCCGCCGACGATCTGCCGCGGCGGACCCCGGACATCCCGATGTACTCCACCGCCCTGGCCGACCCCCGGACGGCACCGGCCGCGGACGGCGCCTACTGGGCGGCCAACCTGCGCAACCCGGTGCGCCTCGCGGCGGCGGTGAAAGCCGCCGCGGAGGACGGGCACCGGTCGTTCCTCGAGGTCTCCGCGCACCCCGTGGTGGCCCACTCGATCGGTGAGACCCTCGCCGGCCTCGACCTCGATGACGCCTTCGTCGGGTCGACGCTGCGCCGCAACCGGCCCGAGCAGCTCAGCCTGCTCGTCGCGCTCGGCGACGCGCACTGCCACGGCATCGACGTCGACTGGGCGAGACTGCAGTCGGCGGGCGGGCTCGTCACCCTGCCGCACGTGGCCTGGCAGCGCGCCGTGCACTGGCGCGAGTCCACCCTCCAGGGCTCGGGTCATGGGCGCCAACACGACGTGGACGCCCATGAGTTGCGCGGGGTGCCCGTCCCGGTGGCCGGGCGTGCGATGCGGTTGTGGCGCACCGAGCTGGACGACGCCAACCGCCCCTACCCGGGCTCGCACACCATCAACGGAACGGAGATCGTGCCCGCCGCCGTCCTCCTCAACACCTTCCTCGGCGCGCTGGACGGCCACGGCGAAGGCGTACGGGCGCTGGACGAGGTGGCGCTGCGGCTGCCGCTGACCGTGACCGGGCGACGTGAGCTCCAGGTCGTCCGTGACGGTTCCGCGCTGTATCTGGCCTCCCGGGCGGCGGGCGGCGACGAGGCATGGCTCACCCACACCTCCGCCTCCACCGGGGCCGAGGGCGACGCCTTCGCACTGCCCGAGCGGCTGCCGCGGCCCGCGCCGGACGCCGAGCCCGCCGACCCGGGCGACATCCTGCGCCACCTGGCCTCGGTCGGCGTCCCCTCCATGGGGTTCGAGTGGACCGTGGACGACCTCGTGCGGGGCGAGGGGTCACTGCGCGCCCGGGTACGCGCTCAGCAGCCGGAGCGCTCCGCCGCCACGTGGGCACCCGTCTTCGACGCCGCCCTGTCCATCGCGCCCTCCGCCTACCCCGGGCCCGCGACCCTGCGGATGGTGGCGCACGTGGGACGGGTGCGGACGGTCGGCGCGGTCCCCGACGCCGTCGACATCCACGTCTCCCACCATCCGGCGCGGGACACGGTCGACGTGTTCGTCGCGGACGAGGCGGGACGGGTGGTCGCCGCGCTCACCGAGGTGCGCTACAGCTCGCTCGGCCAGGACACCGCGCTGACGGCCCCGCCCCAGGAGCTGGTGCACGAGCTGGCCTGGCGTCCGCTCGAACTGCCCGAGGCGGAGGGCGCGCTTCCCGTCCACCGGGACGTGGTCCTCGTCGGCGACGGCGACGGGGCGTTCGCGTCGGCGCTCGCCGAGCGGCTCGCCGAACGGGGGGCGCGGACGCGTACGGTGCGGGATCCCGTCGAGCTGGCGGGGCTGGACGGCCTCGACAGGTCCGTGGACGTGCTGGTGGTGCCCGGTGAGGTGACGGGTGCGCCGCCGGAGGCCGCCGCCGGCCATGCCTGGCTGCTGCTGCGCACGGTCCGATGCCTGGCCGGTCTGGACACCGCGCGCTTCCCGCGTCTGTGGTGTGTGACCCGCGGCGTCCGCGAGAGCGACGACGAGGCCCGGCTCGCGCACGCCCCGCTGTGGGGCCTGTCCCGGGTGCTCGCGGGTGAGCACGGTGAACTGTGGGGCGGCGTCGTCGACCTGGGCGCGGCGGACACCGCGGAGGCCGGCACGCTCCTGGAGATCCTGCGAGCCGCTCCGGCCGAGGACGTCATCGCGGTGCGCGGCGGCACCGCCGAGGCGGCGCGACTCGTCCGGACCCGGCGGGACGCCGCCCACGCCCCGGTGACCTGCCGGCCCGACGGGACGTATCTGATCACCGGAGGGCTCGGGGTGCTCGGCCTCGAAGTCGCCCACTGGCTGGCCGAGCGGGGGGCACGACGCCTGGTCCTGGCCGGGCGCGGTGCGCTGCCGCCGCGGTCCGACTGGGACTCCGTCACCGACGAGGCCGTACTCCACCGGATCGAGGCGGTCCGTTCCCTGGAGGCCCAGGGGGTCACCGTCCGCACCGTGGCGCTCGACGTCGCCGACGCCGACGCGGTCGCCCGGCAGCTCACCCCGGACGCGCTGGGCCTGCCGGCCGTCAGCGGGATCGTGCACGCGGCGGGCGTGCTCGACAACCGGATGGCCGGCGAGGTCGACGAGGCGTCCCTGCGGCGGGTGATGCGTCCCAAGGCGGACGGAGCGTGGGCGCTGCACCACCGGTTCCCGCCCGGCAGCCTGGACTTCTTCGTGCTCTTCTCGTCCTGCGGCCAGTTGCTCGGGCTTCCCGGCCAGGCCGCCTACGGCTCCGCCAACAGCTTCCTCGACGCCCTCGCGGCGTACCGGAACAGCCTCGCCGGCCCGCACGGCACCGCGGACACGATCAGTTTCGCCTGGACGTCGTGGCGCGGGCAGGGCATGGCGGTCAACGAGGTCGTCGATCTGGAGCTGCGCGAGCGAGGCGTCACCGACATCTCGGTGTCCGAGGCCTTCGGTGCCTGGGAGTTCGCCGCGCGCCGCGGGGCCGGCTGCTATCCGGTGCTGCGTACCGTGCCGGTGGAGCCGGGTACGGAGCGGCTGCCCGTCCTGCGTGAGATCTCCGTGGCGGAGCCGGCCGGCGCCCCTGGTCCGCGGCAGGACGGCATGTCCTTCGCGGATCTGCCGCCCGAGCAGCTCCGGGAGCGGCTCCGGGAGGAGGTCGCGACGCAGGTCGCCGGCGAGATGCAGCTGCCCATGGCTTCGCTGGACATCCGCCGGTCACTCGTGGAGCAGGGGCTCGACTCGGTGATGACCATCGTCGTACGCCGCCGTCTGGAGAAGCGGTTCGGCCTGAAGCTGCCGGCGACGCTGCTGTGGCACCAGCCCACCGTGACCGCCATCGCGGGCCATGTGGCCCAGCTGCTGGCCCCCGCGGCGGACGAGGAGGCGACCGCGGAGGAGGGACTCGCGCCCACCTTCTGACCGATGCCCCCTCACACGGCGATCCGCCCCGCGCTCGGAGCGCGGGGCGGATCGCCGTGTGAGGGGCTGCCGCGTCGGTCAGAACGTGGGCGCCGAGGTCGGGGCCCGCAAGGTGCCCAGGTACGGGTGCCACAGGTGGTCGGGGTTGTTCTCCACCTCCGCGACCACCTCGCGCATGGCCCGCAGGACCTGGGGCTCCTCGCCGTCGTACACGTCGCCCTGGAGCATCTTCAGGACGCCGATGCGGTAGCGCGGGTCCTGTACGAAGGCGGTGAACAGCACGTTCAGGCGGTAGTAGATGGAGATGAACTCGTACCAGTACTTCACCGCGCGGCGCAGCTTGGTCTCGTACGTCTCGAAGCGCTGCTTGCCGAAGTCGCCCGCCGCATGGGCCGCGATGATGTCCTGGGCGGCGATACGGGCGCTGTTCAGGGCGACACTGACACCGCTGGAGAAGATCGGGTCGACGAACCGTGCCGCGTCACCGATCAGGATGAACCGGTCCCCGCAGATCTGCCGCATCGCGTAGCTGTAGTCGCCCTCCGGCTTGAAGGGGCGGACCCGGCGGGCGTTCTTGAGGGCGTCGTGCAGGTCGGGGCGGCTGGAGACGAAGTCCCAGAAGAACTTCTCGCGGTCGGCGTTGGCCTCGGCGAACCGCTTCTTCTGTGTGACGACGCCCACGCTGGTGATGGTGTCGGTGATCGGGATCTGCCACAGCCAGGTGTCCTTGATGGGCAGGAAGTGCACGAAGATGTGGTCGATCTGGGTGGCGTCGCCCGCGAGCGCGCCCCGGTCGAGACCCTCGAACCAGGTGTGAATGGCGTACTGGTCGAAGACCGGGTCGGACACCTTCACCTTGAGCTGGCGGCCGAGGAGCGTCTGGCGGCCCGAGGCGTCGACGACCATGCGCGCGGTGAAGTCGAGTTCCTTGGCGGCCAGCCGGCAGGTCAGCCGCACCAGTTCGGGGTCGGTGAAGTCCACCTTGGAGACCCGGACCCCGTTGAAGACGGTGGCGCCCTGTTCGTCGGCGTGCCGCAGCAGGATGGCGTCGAACTTCCCGCGGTCCACGTGGAAGGTGTAGTCGCGGTCGACGCCCGGCTGGTTGCGCTCGACGAACTGGATGTCGGCGGTCCAGCCGTGGCTGAGCCCGCTGTACCCCAGGTTCGGGATGTCGCGCGATTCGGCGGAGGTCCACGAGGCACCGAACTTCTTGGGGAAGCCCGCCTCGTCGATCTTGTCCAGCGCGTCGATCTCGTGCAGGACCGGCGTGGTCGCGGGCACCAGGGACTCGCCGACGTGCGGGCGCGGGAAGGTCTCGCTCTCGAAGACAGCGACGGACAGACCGGCCCTGGCGAGGTAGGAGGCGACGGTCGAGCCCGCGGGCCCGCCGCCGATCACGGCGACGTCGAAGTCGGCGCTCATGCCACGTTCCCTTCGCCCGCGGTCTCCACGGCCAGTTCGGCGAGCATGCCCGCGATGGTCCTGACGTCCTGGAAGTGCTTGGTGTCGATCTTGGACGGGGAGACGTAGAGGCCCAGTTCGTCGCGTATGAAGGACAGCAGGAGCGCGACTCTCAACGAGTCGAGGATGCCTGTCTCCATGAGCGGGGTGGTGGCGCCCAGCCCGGCCCGCTCGTCCTCCTGGAGAAACTCCTCTCCGATGAATGTGAGGAGCGCGGACGCGTAGGCGTCCTCACTGCGCTCGCTGTGCACGGTCTTCGCTTCGGCCATCGCCATCCACCTTCTGCGCTGAGCGGGACCTGCCCGCATTACCGTTCCGTCGTGCGCTGCTCGTCCAGCTCCAGCGCCTGCGTTGCGAGTTCTTCCTCCGACAGCAGGTCGATCTCGGCCCGGACTGCCGCTTCCACCACCGCGGCGAGCCCGGCGACCGTGCCGGACTCGAAGACGGCACGGGTGGGGAAGTCGATGTCGAACGCCGTCTGGATCTGTGCGATCAGACGGATCGCCAGAATCGAGTTGCCACCGCTGTGGAAGAACTGGCTGTCCGCTCCCGCCGGGGTGCCCAGCAGGTCGGTGAAGATCTCGGCGATCCGTTCCTCGACGACGCCGCGCGGGGCGACGAGTTCGCCCTGGGCCGCCCCGGCCGGCCTCGGCAGAGCCGCCCGGTCCAGCTTTCCGTTGGCGGTCAGCGGAACGGCGTCGAGCGGGGTGAGCGAGCCTGGGACCATGTACGCGGGCAGCCGCTTCGCACAGTGCTCCGCCAGCTCCCGCGCCGCGCCGGGCCGCGGGTGCTCCTGCGCCGCGGGCACCCAGTAGGCGGCCACGGCCGTGTCCCCCCGCGGGGTCTTCTCGGCGACCGCCACCGCGTCGCGTACCGCCGGATGCTCGCGCAGGACGGCCGCGATCTCGCCCAGCTCCACGCGGTATCCGCGGATCTTGACCTGCCCGTCCCGCCGTCCGATGAAGTCGACGGAGCCGTCGGGCAGCAGTCGCACCAGGTCGCCGGTGCGGTAGAGGCGGGCGCCCGGCGGGCCGTACGGGTCCGGCAGGAACCGTTCCGCGGTGAGCCCCGGCTGTCCGGCGTAGCCGCGTGCGACACCGGTCCCGCCGACGTACAGCTCCCCCACGGCTCCCACCGGCAGCGGGCCCAGCAGCGCGTCCAGGACCTGCACGCTCATGCCGGGCAGCGGGCGCCCGATGGGCACGGAATCGCTCTCCAGGGGGGTCTTCACCGGGTGGACGCAGGTCCCGACGGAGGCCTCGGTGGGCCCGTACTCGTTGATGAGCCGTCCTTCGCCCAGGGCACGCGCCCAGTGGTCGGCCGTGGCCACGGGGAGCGCCTCGCCGGCGGCCACGATCTTCCCGGCCAGGCCGGTCATCCGCTCCGGCGCGATCTGCTGCCCGAGGATCTCCAGATGTCCCGGGGTGAGTTTGAGGAAGCTCAGCGGCGCGGCGGCCTGCAGGAGGGCGCCCAGTGCGGCGAGGTCCAGGTCCTGGGGCAGCAGGTGCAGTGGCTGTCCGGCGGCGAGGGGTGCCCAGAGATTCGGCACCACGAGGTCGAAGGCGACGGAGGAGAACAGCGCGCCGCCTCCGGTGCCGGCCGCGGCCAGCTCGTCGACCGCCCAGCGGACGTGGTTGGCCAGGCCGCGGTGGGTGATCTGGACGCCCTTGGGGCGGCCGGTGGAGCCGGAGGTGTAGATCAGGTAGGCCAGCAGGTCCGTGTCCGCGGTGCGGTCGGGGCGCCGGCCGGACTCGTCCGCGATCGCGGCGGCGTGTCCGTCCACGAGGACGTGCCGCGCGTCGTGGTCCGTGCCGAGCCGGGCGCGGTGCGCGGACGAGGTCACGAGGACCCGGGCCCCGGCGGCTTCGAGGGTCCGGTGGACGCGGTCCGCGGGGAAGCCCGGGTCGAGGGGCAGATAGGCGCCCCCTGCCTTCCACACGGCGAGCAGGGCGGTGGGCAGTTCGGCACCGCGGTCGAGCAGGACGCCGACCACGGACTCGGGGCCCACGCCCAGTCCCCGCAGATGGTGGGCGAGGCGGTTGGCCCGCACGTCCAGTTCCGCGTACGACACGGTGGTGCCGTCGGCGACCAGGGCGGTCGCGAGGGGGGTCGTGGCGGCGCGTTCCTCGAACAGGTCGGTGACGGTGGCGGTGACGGGGGCGGCGGGCGTGCCGTTCCAGCCGGCCAGGTGGAGCCGTTCGTCGGCGGTCAGGAGGTCGAGCGTGTCCAGGCGCCGGTCCGGCCCGGCCGCGCAGGCGCGCAGAAGCTCCTGGAAGTGGCCGGCGAGACGCTCGACGGTGGACGGGTCGAACAGGGCGGTCGCGTACTCCAGGGCGCCGATCACCGTGCCGTCCTGTTGGCGGCGCATGTACAGGGTCAGGTCGGTCTTCGCGACCGTCGACACATCGACGACCAGGTCCATGTCGTCGGCCTCGGCCGGGGATCCGGTGAGCTCCTCGTCGTGGAAGTCGAACGCCACCTGGTAGAGGGGGGTGCGCGACAGGTCGCGCTCCGGGGCGAGTTCGGCCACCAGCCGGTCGAAGGGCAGGTCCTGGTGGGCGAAGGCGTCCTTGCACGTGTCCCGCACCCGGTCCAGGGCCTGTTCGAAGGTGAGCGCTCCGTCCAGCGATGGGCGCAGCACGAGACTGTTGAGGAAGAAGCCGACCACCCCTTCGAACTCGGGGCGTTCACGGCCCGCGACGGGGGTGCCGATCGTGCCGTCCCACTGGCTCGTGTAGCGCGCGAGCAGGGTCGAGAAGACGGTGAGCAGGGTCATGAACGGCGAGGCGCCGCGGCGATGGCCCAGTTCGGTGAGGGGGCGGGCCACGGCCGCGGGCACGGTGAAGGTCACCACGGAGCCGCGCGCGTCCCTGGCCGGGGGCCGGGGCCGGTCCGGTCGCGGGGCGAACGGCACTGCACCGCTCAACACGCCCTTCCAGTGCGCGAGTTCACGCTCGACGACGTCGTCGGTGAGGTACTCGTGCTGCCAGGCCGCGTAGTCGGCGTACTGGACGGACAGCGGGTCGAGCCGGGCGGGGCGTTCCTCCAGGACGGCGTCGAGGATCTCGTGGAACTCGCGGCGCAGGATCGTCGCCGACCACGCGTCACCGGCGATGTGGTGGGTCAGCAGGGCGAGGACGCCGTTCTTGTCCGCGGAGCCGGCACCGTCCGGGGCGGCGATGTCGTCGGTGTCCTCGGGGGCGACGACGAGGACGGCGCGGACCATCGGGCCGTGCTCCAGGTCGAATCCGCGCTCCGCGTCCTCCTCGACGACGGCACCCGCCCGCGCGCGGGGAGCGTGCACCGTGCGCAGTTCCACCCGGCCCGGCTCGTCGACGACCTGCACCGGCTCGCCGTCCCGGGCGACGATCCGGGTGCGCAGGCTCTCGTGCCGCGAGGCGAGCGCGTCCAGGGCCTGCTGTACGGCGCTTTCACCGACGCCCGCGGGAACGCTCAGGAAGAGGCCGGTCACCCACTCCCTGCTGCCCGGTTCGATCCGGTCCAGGACCCAGAGCCTGCGCTGTCCCGGTGAGAGCGGCAGGGGACCGGTTCTGGGCACCGCACGGACCGGTGGGGCCGTGTCCGGATCCGCGTCGAGCAGCCGGGCCTGGGCCGCCACCGTGGTCGCGTCCAGCAGCTGGGACAGCTCGATCGGGCGGCCCGACTCGGCGCGCAGCCGGTTGGCGAGCCGGATCAGCTGGAGCGAGGAGCCGCCGAGCTCGAAGAAGCCGTCGTGGACGCCGAACCCGTCCGCCTTGAGCAGTTCCCGCCACACCCCGGCCACCAGGTGCTCGGCCCGGCCGGCGGGCGCGGCGTCCTGGTGCGGCCCGGACTGCGGCGCGGGCAGTGCCAGGCGGTCGAGCTTGCCGCTGGAGGTGGTGGGGAAGCGGTCCAGCTCGACGTACACGGCGGGCAGATGGCTCTCGGGCAGGTGCCCGCGCAGGAAGCCGCTCAGCTCCTGGTGCCGTTCCTCACGTGGGCGCCGGTCGGTCCGCGCGCCGTCGAGCCGCACGTACGCGGCCAGGCGGAGGGTGCCCGTGGGGGTGGTGAAAGGTGCGACGACCGCCTCCCGCACCGCGCCGTGCGCCACCAGGGCGGCCTCCACCTCGCCGGGCTCGATCCGGACTCCGTTGATCTTGACCTGGTGGTCGGCGCGGCCCAGGTACTCGAGATTGCCGTCGGCCCGCCGGCGCGCGATGTCCCCGGTCCGGTACAGGCGCGCTCCCGGCGGGCCCTCGGGGTCGGGCAGGAAACGGTCGGCCGTCAGACCGGGCCGGCCGAGGTAGCCGCGGGCGACGCCGACACCCGCCGCGCACAACTCCCCCCGTTCGCCCGGCGGCACGTGCCTGCCGTCGGGGCCCAGAAGCAGCACGCGCATGCCGTCGATGGGCGTACCGATGGGCACGGGGCCGGTGCGCTGCAGCGGGTTGACGTCGTAGGCGGTCACGTCGATGGAGCACTCGGTGGGGCCGTAGGTGTTGCAGACCACCACGTCCTCGGGGCAGTTGTGTACCCGGCGGCGGAACTCCTGCACCAGTTCGGCATGGAGCGGCTCCCCCGCGCAGAACAGCAGCCGCAGTGTCGTGCACTCGTCCCAGCCCGGCTCCTCCACCAGCATGCGCAGGACGGAGGGGACGACCTGGAGCACGGTGATCCGGTGGTCGATCACCGCCCGCAGCATGGCCGCCGGGTCGCGCTCCGCACCGACCGGTGCGAGGACCACGGTGCCCCCGCTGACCAGCGGGGCGAAGATCTCCCAGCACGCGGCGTCGAAGGTGATCGGTGTCTTGTGCAGCACGCGGTCACCGGGGCCCAGCCGATGGGCGTCGACCACCCAGGCGATACGGTTGCCGATGCCGGCGTGGCTGATCACGACACCCTTGGGGCGGCCCGTGGAACCCGAGGTGTAGAGGACGTACGCACAGTCCTCGGCCGCGATGTCCGCCTCGGGGGCGCCGACCGGACGTCCGTCGAGCGCGCTCAGCTCCTCGTCGAGCAGTACCTGCCGGACCCCGTCCACGGCGACGCGGTCCTGGAACGCCTCGTCCGTGACCGCGACCACGGAGGCCGTCTCCGCGAGGAGCGCCGCGGTGCGCCGGGCGGGGTGCCCGGGGTCGAGCGGTACGTATCCGGCGCCGGCCTTCCACACCGCGAGGAGGGTGATGACCAGGCGCGTACCGCGCGGCAGGCAGACGCCGACCGGCGCTTCGGGTCCGGCGCCCGCCTCCCGCAGCAGGTGGGCCAGTTGGTTGGCGCGTTCGTCCAGCTCACGAAGGGTGACCTCACGGTCGCCCGCGACGACGGCGACGGCGTCCGGCGTCGACCGCGCCCGTCGGCTGACGAGTTCGTGCGTCATCGGTATGCCGGAGGGCTGCGCGGCACCCTGCATGTGCATTCATCCCCTGTCGAAGGTCACCGGAAGCCGTTTGAGGAGCCGGAAGTTGATGCTGTCGAGCCATTCGGGCCGGGCGTCGACGAGCCGCATGCCGCGGGTGCGTTCCAGGAGTCTGCGCAGCGCCACGTCGATCTCCGCGACGGCGAGCGAGGCGCCGAGGCAGTAGTGGATGCCGTGCCCGAAGGACAGGTGGTCCGCGGCCGGTCGGGTGATGTCGAGCCGGTCGGGGTCCCGGTAGTGCTTCGGGTCGCGGTTGCCCGACCCGAGGACCAGCGTGACGGAGTCGTCCTTCGGGATGCGCCGGCCGAGGACTTCGAGGTCGGCGAGTGCGACCCGGGTGGTGAACTGCACGGAGCTGTCGTAGCGCATGAGTTCGTGGGCGGCCTTGACACCGAGGTCCGGCCGCTCCCTCAGCAGTTCCGCCTGGTCGGGGGCGCCGGCGAGCGCGAGCACCGCGTTGCCGATGAGGTGGGTGGTCGTGGCCTGTCCCGCGTCGATGAGGAGCAGGAAGTTGGCGAAGACCTCGTCGTCGGTGAAGTCGCCGTGCTGCAGCCGTTCGGCGATGATCTGGGTGAACAGGTCCGTCCCGGTGCCGTCCCTGCGCTGCGGCCCGCCCTCGTCGAAGGCGTCCCTGAGCTCGGTGATGCGGGAGATCTCGGCGCGTGACTGGGTGAAGAACTCGTGCAGCAGTCCGGGCCAGTTCTCCAGCAGGTGGGCCGCCCGGTCGGGGACGCCGGCGAGCCGGGCGATGACCCCGCGGGTCAGCGGCTCGGAGAAGTCGTGGATCACGTCCATGTGGCCCTGGTCGACGACACGGTCGAGGAGTTCGTCGGCGAGCTTCTCGATGGTCGGACGCATCTCGCGGATGAAGCGGGGGGTGAGGCCCGGTCTGATCAGTTGGCGCAGCCGGGTGTGCCGGGGCGGCTCGTTGAACAGCATCATGTCCGAGAGCGCGCTCGCGAGGGGCTTGATGTCCGCCCGTACGTCGGCGGGCAGTTGTTCGTGGAAGGCGTCGATGCGGGCCCCGGACAGCCGGGCGTCCTTGGACAGCCGGCTGATCTCGTCGTACCCGAGGATCACCCAGGTGTGCATCCACTCGTCGTAGTAGACCGGGGAGTTCTCCCGGATCTCGCGGTAGAAGTCGTAGGTGCCGTACGGGGTCGAGGACCACGGCGGGGTGAAGAGGTTGAGCAGGCTCGGGGTCTGCGAATCGGACATGCTACGACCGCCTCCCTGTCGGTTCGGAGGAGGTCGGTGCGGAGGAGGTCGGTGCGGAGGAGGTCGGTGCGGAGGAGGTCGGTGCGGAGGAGGTCGGTGCGGCCGGTGCCGGCGCGTCGGCGGCGGTCAGCTTCCCGGCGAGGAGTCCGGCGAGCCGCGGGAGGCCGTCCTCGAAGTAGAAGTGCCCGCCGGGAAGGACCTGGGTGTCGGCGCCGGCGATGGTGTAGTTCTTCCACAGCTCCATGTCCTGGGGTGTGGCGGCCGGGTCCCGGTCCCCCGCCACGGCCACGATCGGACAGGTCAGCGGGGCCCCGGGCACGTGCCGGTACGCCTCCGTCCAGCCGAGGTCGTTACGGATCACCGGGCGGGCCAGCTCCCAGACGGCCTCGTCGTCCAGGGCCTTGGCGCCGGATCCGCCGAGCGACCGGATGTAGCCGCGCATCTCGTCGTCCGCCAGGCGCAGGCCCGCGTGGTGACGGTCGGCCGGTGTACGGCAGGCCGAGACCACGAGCAGGGCGAGCGGGGAGGGGAAGCGGGGCCGGAGCCGGCGGGCGACCTCGTAGGCCACGACGCCGCCCATGCTGTGCCCGAAGAACGCGGTGGGCACGTCGAAACGGGGGCCGAGTGCGCGGACGATCTCCTCGGCGAGCTCGGGGATTCCCGCGGGGCTCGGATCGCCGGACCGGTCCTGACGCCCCGGGTACTGGACCGCCACCAGTTCGACCGAATCCGGCAGTTCCTCGGCCCAGCCGCGGAAGGCGCTCGCGGCTCCGCCCCCGTACGGGAAGCAGAGCAGCCTCACCCGCGCCGAGGGGCGCGGTACGTACGACCGGAACCAGCTTCCGCGCAGCAGGGTCATCGGCGTGTCCGTGCCGGCCGGTGCCGGTGGGGCCGCGCCGGGACGTGGGAGTTCTCCATGCCTTCACCTTCCGGGCGGCTTCTATATTTCTTCGCTATCCGGGCTATGCGCCGCGGCCTTGTCCTGGTTCTCCGCCGGGGGTGCCATCACGGGCGTGGCGGGGACGCTGCGTATCGCCGGACTGAGCAGCG
This sequence comes from Streptomyces sp. NPDC047061, assembly GCF_040643955.1. NCBI lineage: Bacteria > Bacillati > Actinomycetota > Actinomycetes > Kitasatosporales > Streptomycetaceae > Streptomyces > Streptomyces sp. NPDC047061. The sequence continues at coordinate 71,805 of NZ_JBEYVI010000045.1, read as the reverse complement.
AGATGATCAGCGTCACGAGCATCACGACGCCCACGCCGAGCACCGTGGCGGTCGTGCTGACGGCGCCCAGCAGGAAGCCGCCGATCAGCGGCCCGAGCGAGTTCGTCCCCGAGGAGAGCAGCATCGCGACGCTGCTGACCCGGCCCTGGAGTTCGTCCGGGGTGAGCTGGACCTGGTACACGCCGGCCGCCACGTTCATCAGCGCGCCGCCGAAGGTCATCCCGGCGAACACCCCGCCCAGGGCGAAGGGGTTGGCGGTCAGCGCCACCATCGGCATCAGGACGGTCCAGACGGCGAAGACACCCATCACGATCGTGGCCACGGAGTACCGTCTGCCGAACCACGATCCGGACAGTGCGCCGCACACCCCGCCGACCCCGGACACCATGCCGATGACACCGATGACGGCCGGTGAGTCGCCGGAGTCCTTGATGATCACGACCAGGGTGAGCGAGAGGATCTGGAAGAGGATGTTGGTGCCGGCCACCAGCACCACGGCGGCCCGCAGAAAGCGCTGCTGCCGCAGCCAGGCGAAGCCCTCCGCGAGCTCGGCGTGCAGTTTTCGGGGCGGGGCCGTGCGCTTGGTCTGCAGGTCCTGCCTGATCAGCAGCAGCGTGGACAGGGCGACCAGGTGCCCGACGGCCGTGAAGAGGAAGGGGAAGCCGCGGAAGAGCGCGAACAGCGAGCTGCCCAGGGGCTGCCCTATGAGTCCGGCCGCTCTGCCTCTGGCCTCGTTCTGGGAGAGAGCGGCCGGCAGATGGTCGGCGTGCACCACGTTGCGGACCGCGGCCCGTTCGGAGAGCCGGTAGAAGATCGACGCCGCGCCCTCGACGAAGGCCGCCGCCATCAGATGGACCAGGGTGACGTGCCCGAACAGAAGGGTCACCCCGACGCTGCCCATCGCCACGATCCCCACCAGATCGCAGACGATCATGGTGCGGCGCCGGTCCCAGCGGTCGACCATGACACCCGCGGGCAGTTGGACGAGCAGTACGGGAAGGAGCGCGGCGAAGCCCACCAGACCCGCGTCGACCGACGATCCGTTCTGCCAGACCATCAGCAGCGGGTACGCCACGGTGCCGACCCGCACACCGAGGATGGAGATGCCGGCACCGGTCCACAGTTTCAGGAAGTCACGGTTCTTGCGGAGGGGCGCCGTCGGCGGCGTCGGCTCCTTCAGCGACGTGTCCCGTGCGGAACTCATGCGGTGAGCTCCGCGCCGCGGCACCACTCGAGTACCGCCATGGCACTGTGCATCTTGTTCTCCGCCTGGTCCAGGGCGATGCTCGTCGGCCCGTCGAGCACCTCGGCCGTGACCTCGTCGCCGCGGTGGGCGGGCAGGTCGTGCATGAAGACGGCTTTCGGGCTGTGCTCCCACAGCTGCCGGGTGACCTGGAACGGGGCGAAGACGTCCCGCCAGTTCGCGTCGGGCTTGCTCGTGCCCGTGGTCTGCCAGCGTGTGGTGTACCAGACGTCGGTGTCGTGCGGCAGTGCGTCCATGTCGTGACGCTCGACCATGGACGCCCCGCTGCGGCGGGCGTGCTCCTCCGCGCGCTCCCGGATGTCCTTGGTGAGTCCGTAGCCGGACGGCGTCCGCAGTTCGAACCGGACCCCGGGGAACCGCGTCAGGGTCAGGGCCAGGGCGGCCGCCGTGTTGTTGCCCTCCCCGACGTAGACCACGCGCAGGCCGTCGATCCCGCCGAAGCGGGACTTGAGCGTGGTCAGGTCGGTGAGTGCCTGGGTCGGGTGTTCCTCCGCGGTCATGGCGTTCACCACGCAGAGCCGCTCGGGGTCGGCCCACGCGGCCAGCTCCTGCTGCGGAAGTCCGGTCCTGGCGACGATCACGTCCAGCATCCGTGCGAAGACCCGGCCGGTGTCCTCGCTCGACTCCCCGGTGTTGATCTGGAGGTCGTCGGGACCGTACGCGACGATCTGCGCGCCGAGCCGCAGGGCACCGGAGGAGAACGCGGTCCGGGTGCGGGTGGAGGTCATGCGGAAGTAGACACCGACGATGTCTCCGGCCAGGGCCCGGGTGCCGCCCGGCCGGCCCGCCGCGTGATCGGCACCCCGGTTCACGACGGCGCGCAGGTCGGCGTCCGTCAGGTCGTCGGTCGACAGAAGGCTTCGATGCTGCTCAGGGGTTCCCATGACTCGCTTCCTCGATTCGGTGCGGGTGGGCTCTTGCCCGGTCGGGGCTCACCGGTTCCGGCCGCCGGATTCCTCGCCGGGCGCGGTGGCGGAGACGACGCTCCGGACGACCCGCTCCCCCGCCGAACCGTTGGTCAGGACGACCCATCCGGTGCCGGACCGCAGCGCGCAGGTGAGGAACGCGTGGTAGCCCACGGGTTCTCCGCCGTGCCCGAACTGCGGGTCCTCTCCCGTCCGGTCGACGACCGTGCCGAGGCCGTAGGAGCTGTCGGGGTACGGCGTGAGCAGTTCCGTGACGCGTTCCCCGGAGAGCAGGGCCAGGGGCCGGCCGAGCGCGGAACGCCGCACTTCGAGCGCGGCCCTGGCGATGTCGGCGGCCGTCGTCCACAGACCGGCCGCCGCCAGGTCCGGCCTGATCAGCCACCCGCCGTCGACCGGGTTGCCCCGGGGGTCGTGCCCGAGTGCCACGGGGAGGCCGGAGTGCTCGGGGAAGGACTGGTCGAAGCTGCTGTGCTCCATGCCGAGCGGCTTCAGGAGTGCGTCGCGCAGGACGTCGGCGAAGGCGTCGCCGGTGACGTCGGCGACCACCTGCTGGACCACCCAGTAGTGCACGTTGGCCTTGCGGAACGCCTCTCCGGGCGTGCCCTCGACGGCCACCGGGCCGTTGACCGCCGGAGGCCTGCCGTGCAGCAGGTCGGTGAGCGTGGGGACGGTGCCGGGCCGGTATCCCTTGCCGGGGGCCGGGGCCAGTGCGGCACGCATGGACAACAGGTGGCGCAGGGTCGTGGGGGTGGCGTCGTCGCCGGGGACCCGCCATCCGGTGAGGTACCGGTTGACGTCCTCGTCGAGGTCGAGGACCCCTTGGTCCACCAGCCGCAGCACGCCGAGCGCCGTGATGTGCTTGCTCATGGAGCCCACCTGGAACAGGGTGTCGGGCGTCACCGGCGGGGCGCCCGCCGCGAGCGAGCCGAAGCCCTGGACGGCGACCAGTTCGCCGTCCTCGAGCCGGGCCACGCTCGCCCCGGGCACACCCGTCTCCGCCATGGCCGGCAGCGGTGACGGCAGTGTGGGTACCGCGACCGCCGGTGCGGGTGCCGCGACCGCCGGTGCCTGCTCCTGCTGTGCCGCCGTGTCCACCGCGGCCGCCAACTCCCCCAGGGTGAGGTGCTGGTAGACCATGAACAGGGTGAGCGGGAGCCCCGCCCGGCGGGCCTCGGAGACCTGCTGGATCACCAGGATCGAGTGACCGCCGAGCGCGAAGAAGCTGTCCTCGACGCCGACCTGCCCGGTGCCGAGCAGGTCGGACCAGATGCCGGCGAGGGCAAGCTCCGTGGCGGTCCGCGGCGGTGTGCTGACCGCCGGGGCAAGGCCCGCGTCGGGCGCGGGCAGGGCCCGTTCGTCCAGCTTGCCGTTGGCGTTGAGCGGCATCCGCTCCAGGGTCACGAACGCCGACGGGACCAGGGGCGCCGGCAGGGTCAGGGCGAGCTCCGCGCGCAGCTCCTGCGGATCCGGGACGGCTGCGCCGTCGGCCGAGGGCACCAGGTAGGCGACAAGGCGGATGTCTCCCGGGGTGTCCTCACGTCCCACCACCCTGGCCTCGGCGACCGGGGCGAGCCGGGTGAGGGCGGCCTCGATCTCGCCGGGCTCGACGCGGTATCCGCGTATCTTCAGCTGGCGGTCGATCCGCCCCAGGAAGGCCACGTTGCCGTCCGGCAGCATCCGGACCAGATCCCCGGTGCGGTACAGGCGGGCGCCCGGCGCGCCGTGCGGGTCGGGCAGGAACCGCTCCGCGGTCATCGCGGGCCGCCCGGCGTAGCCGCGGGCCACTCCCGTGCCACCGACGTACAGTTCGCCGGCCACTCCGGTGGGCACCGGCTCCATACGGGCGTCGAGCACGTACATCGTCATGTTCGGCAGCGGCCGGCCGATCGGCAGCACGTCCGTGGCCGCCGGCTGGGTGACCGGGAAGGTGCAGGTGCCCACGGAGGCCTCGGTCGGGCCGTACTCGTTGACGACCGGGGTCGTCGGTGCCAGTGCCCGCCAGGCCTCCAGGGTCCGCCGGGTGAACGCCTCACCGGCCACGACGAGCACCTCCGTGAGACCGTCGGCCTGCTCGGCGGTCAACTGGTGGAGCAGCACCTCCAGATGGGCGGGGGTGAGCTTCACGAAGCTGTACGGCCCGGACTCGACGAGCAGTTCACCGAGCCGGTCCAGGTCCCGGGGCAGCACGTGCACCGTCTGCCCGGCGAGCAGCGGCGCCCACAGGTTGGGCACCACCAGGTCGAACGCCACGGACGAGAAGACCGGCGCGCCGCCGAGGCCGCGCTGCGCCAGCTGACCGACCGCCCACCGCAGATGGTTCGCGAGACCGCGGTGCGGCACGAGGACGCCCTTGGGCAGGCCCGTGGAACCGGAGGTGTAGATCACATAGGCGAGTGCGTCCAGGTCGCGCGCGACACCCGTGGGTTCGGCGGACTCCGACGCGACCGCACGCGCCTCCCGGTCCAGCAGGACGAGCCGCCCGCCGAAGACGTCCGTGAAGCGGTCCTCGTACGACGAGTGGCTCACGGCGAGTCCGGCGCCCGCGTCGGCCAGCAGGTAACCGACGCGGTCCGCGGGATGGGCCGGGTCGACCGGCAGATAGGCGGCGCCCGCCTTCCAGATTCCGAGCAGCGTCACGATCAGGTCGGCACCCGGTTCGAGGAGCACGCCGACCACCGACTCCGGGCCGGCGCCCAGTGCCCGCAGACGGCGGGCGAACCGGTTGGCCCTGGCGTCCAGTTCCTCGTACGTGAGCCGCGTGCCGTCGGCCGCCACGGCGACGGCGTCCGGTGTCCGTGCCGCCTGGTCCTCGAACTCCGCGACCACGTCGCGCGCCACCGGTTCGGCGGGATTCGTCGCCCAGGTGCCGAGCAGCAGCTCCCGCTCGGCGTCCGGCAGCAGGGCCGTCCGGGCGTCGCCGTCCGGATCGGCGGCCATCGCCTCCAGCACGGCCCGGAACATGGCCGCCATCCGCTCGGCGTTGGCGTGGCTGACCGCGTGGGTGTCGGTGCGCAGGTTGAGCCAGGTGGGCCCGGAGGCGACGGAGAACGGGAACTCGTTGTGGGCGAATCCGGTACCGGCCTCGGCGTCCGCCAGTCCGGTGTCCGCCTCGTCGAAGTCCTGGTAGCTGAAGTAGACGTCGATGAGCCGGTCCGACTGGCCCCACTCCTGCTGCACGGCCGGCATCGGGAAGTGCCGGTGCGACCAGGTCGAGGCCTCACGGTCGAAGACCTGCCGGACCAGTTCCCGCCAGGTGGCCGCGGTGTCGTCGGCCGGGAACGGCAGCGTGTTGAGGTGCATGCCCAGCACCCGGTCGGCACCGCGCGCCTCGGGGCGCACATGGCTGGTGAGGCCCGTGAAGAAGGCCCGCTCCTCGGTGAGGGTGCCCATCACCTTGAGGAAGGCGGCGATGAGCACGCTCTTCACCGACGCCCCGGCGTCGGTCGCCAGGCCCTGCAACCGCGGCTTGAGGTCGTCGAAGGGGACCTTGAGGGTGTAGGGCCGCAGCGGGCTCTCCGAGTCGTCGCCCCAGCCCGCGGGGAGCACGAACTTCTCGTGCCGCTGTACGAGGTCGCGCCAGAAGTCACGGCTCTCCGGCGAGGCGAGGGCACGCGTCTCGGCGGCCACAGCGTCGGCGAAGCGCACGTCGGGTATGTCGTACGGCTCCGGTTCCCCACCGTCGCGGAAGCGGTGGTACGCGTCCAGGAGCTGGCCGAGCAGCACGTCCAGGCTCCAGCCGTCCAGGATCACATGGGCCTGGGTGATCGTGAACTGCCAGATGTCGTCGGCGCACCGGTGTACCCGGATCCGCAGCAGGGGCGCCCGGTCGTAGGAGAAGACGGCCTCGCTCTGGCTGTCCACGTACTCCTGCACGGTCCGGTCCTGCGCCGCCCTGTCCAGGCCCCGGACGTCCACGACCGACACGGGCAGGGCTACTCCGGTGTGGACGAGTTGGAGCGGCGTGGAGTACGTCTCGACGTCGACGGAGGTGCGGAGCACCTCGTGCCGGTCGACCAGCAGGTCCACCGCGCGTTGCAGCGCGTCGGGGTCGAAGGCGTGACCGTCGCGGAATCGGACCGAGTTGACCAGGTGGTACTTGCGCGGTCCGGTACTGGCGAGCATCTCCACGAGCATGCCCGTCTGACTCTGCGTCAGCGGATAGGCGTCGGCGAGGCCGTCCGGCAGCTTCGCCCGGTCCTCGTCGGTGAGCTGTGCGAACGGGGCGACCGCAAGGTCCTGCGTGGTCAGTTGTCCGCGTTCGTCGAGACGCGTCGACAGCTCGGCGAGCGTCCGCTGCTCGAAGACGTCCCGCATCGCGGCGTCCAGCCCCGCCGAGCGCAGAGCACCGATCAGCGCGACCGCGCGGATGGAGTCGCCGCCGAGGTCGAAGAAGCTGTCGTGCACCCCGACCCGGTCGACCTCCAGCACCCCGGCCCACACCCCGGCGACCCGCTCCTCGGTAGGAGTACGCGGAGCGACATACACACTCTGCAGGAACGAGCCCGCATCGGGCACGGGCAGAGCCCGCCGGTCGAGCTTGCCGTTGGCGGTGAGCGGCAGGACGTCCAGAGCCACGAACGCCGCGGGAACCATGTAATCGGGCAGATCACGACCGAGCAGCTCACGCAGCTCCCGAGCACCGGGAACCTCCGCACCACGCACGGCAACCAGATAGGCCGCCAGCCGCCGGTCTCCGGGCGTGTCCTCACGCACGACGACGACAGCCTCACGAACATCCGGGTGCGCGGCCAGCGCGGCCTCGATCTCCCCGAGTTCGACACGGTAGCCGCGGATCTTGACCTGATGGTCGATACGGCCCACGTAGTCCAGACCACCGTCCGGCCGACGCCGGGCGAGGTCACCACTGCGGTAGAGACGCGAACCCGCCGGCCCGAACGGATCCGGGACGAACCGCTCCGCGGTCAGACCAGGACGGCCGAGATACCCCCGCGCCACACCAGGACCACCGACATGGATTTCACCGGGCACCCCGACCGGCACCAACTGGCCATGGCCGTCCAGCAGATGCACCGACAGATCGCTCAAAGGCACACCCACCGGATTACCGACGGCAGCCCGCACATCCTCCTCGGTGACCCGGTAGAACGTCGTGTGCACGGTCGTCTCAGTGATGCCGTACATGTTGACCAGAACCGGGCTGTCCAGACCCAACCGGTCCGTCCACGGCCGCAGCTCACGAAACTCCAGCCGCTCCCCCGCGAAAATCACATACCGCAGGGCCAGCCGGTCGACACGCGGGTCACCGTCGCCCGCCGCAGCCACCAGCGCACGGAACGCCGACGGCGTCTGACTCAGCACCGTCACCCGCCGCTCCACCAGCAGATCCAGGAAATCCTCCGGAGCACGCGCCACATCCCGCGGAACCACCACCAACGTGCCCCCGTGCAGCAACGCGCCCCACATCTCGAACACCGACACATCGAACGCGAACGAATGGAACAGACTCCACACATCCGACGCGCCGAACGAGTAGTGCACCTGAGCGGTACGCATCAGCCGGAGCACATTCGCGTGCGTGAGGGTCACACCCTTGGGACGACCCGTCGAGCCCGACGTATAGATCACGTAGACGGCGTTGTCCGGCCCGGACACCACCTCCGGATCGGTCTCCGGGCACTCCGCGAGCACCGCACCATCCCGGTCCAGCGCCACCACTTGACCGGAGAAACCGCCCTCCTCCAGCAGCCCTTCGAGGGCCGAGGTGGTCACCGTCACCTCGACACCGGCATCCGCCAGCACATAACCGAGCCGCTCCGCCGGATGCGCCGGATCCAACGGCACATACGCAGCACCCGACTTCAACACACCCAACAGGGCTGGCAGCAACTCCACCCCACGCTCCAGGCAGAGTCCGACCACGGACTCGGCACCCACCCCCAACGACCGCAGATGATGCGCCAGCCGGTTCGCCCTCCGGTTCACCTCCGCATACGACAGCTCCTCACCGTCCGCGATCACCGCCACCGCGTCGGGCGCCACCGCCACCCGCTCCTCGAACACCTCCTGCACACACCGCGACACCACCTCGACCGGCCCCACAGCCCCACCCCACCCCAACAACAACTCCCGCTCACCCTGGGGCAGATACACCGTTCGCGCATCCCCGTCGGGGTCGGTGGCCATCGCCTGGAGCACGGCGCCGAACATCCCGGCGACCCGCTCGGCGTCCGCGTGGTTCATGACCGCGGTGCTGGTGCGCAGGTTGAGGAAGTCGTCCCCGTGCGCGTTCACGGACAGCCCCAGCTCGGTGGGGGCGCTGCTGATCACGGTCTCCAGCGCCTCGGCGCGGTTGTCCTGGCCCTTGCCGAAGTCGACGTAGTTGAACATCACGTCGATCAGGCGGCCGCCGGCGCGGGACTCGCGCTGGATCTCCGGCATCGGGAAGTAGCGGTGCTCCCACAGTTCGATCTCGCGGTCGGCGACCTGCCGTACGAGTGCGCGCCAGGTGCGCGCGGTGCGGTCGGCGGGGAAGGGCAGGGTGTTGGTGTAGAGCCCGTAGACCCGGTCGGCGCCCTCCACCTCGGGGCGGGCGTGACTCACGAGGCCCGTGTGGTACGCGGGTTCGTCGGTGAGCTGGCCCACCACCTTCAGATGCGCGGCGAGCAGCACGCTCTTGACGGAGACGCCCTCCGCCTCGGCCAGCGCGTGCAGGCCGGCGCGCTGGTCTTCGAGGGGCACCTTGACGCCGAACGCCTCGGGGGCCGTGACGTCGCCGTCCGCCCAGGCGGCGGGCAGGGCCGGCTTGGCGTGCCCGTCGACAACGCCCTTCCAGTAGGCCCGGTCCGCCTCGGAGGCGAGGGCCGTCAGTTCGGCCGCGACGGAGTCGGCGAACCGTACGCCGGGCGCCTCGTACGGGTCGGGCTCCAGGCCGTCCCGGAACCGCCGGTAGCAGTCCACCAGTTCCCTGACGAGCAGTTGGTGGCTCCAGCCCTCCAGGATGGCGTGGCTCTGGGTGAGCGTCAGGAACCAGGCGTCCGCCGAGCGGACGTGTGCGAAGACCCGGATCAGCGGCGCGGTGGAGGTCAGGTCGAACGGATCGGCGTGCTCGGCGGCGACGAAGTCGGTCACCTCACGCCGCTGTTCCTGCTCGTCGAGGCCGCCGAGGTCCCGCCAGGCGCACGGGATCTCGGCGTTCGTCCACACCAGTTGCATCGGTACGGAGTAGGAGGTCAGGTCGACGGAGGTGCGCAGCACGTCGTGGCGCGCGACCACGGTGCGCACGGCCCTTCGCAGTGCGTCGCCGTCGAAGGGCCGGTCGTCGGGGACGAGGACGGTGGCCACGTTGTGGTACTTGTTCTCGGCACCCCCGGAGAGCGCCTCCACCAGCATGCCGGTCTGGTTGCGCAGCAGGGGGTAGGCGTCGTCGAGCCCGTCGGGCAGGGCCCGCGCGTCCTCCTCGGGGACCAGCGCGAACGGGGCGACGGAGGTGGCCGCTGCACCGCGCTGCTCCTCGGCTCCGGCCGGGTCTCCCAGTGCTTCGCACAGTCCGGCGACGGTGCGGTGCTGGAACAGGTCGCGGACGGAGACCTCGAAGCCGGCGGCGCGCAGCGCACCGACCAGGGCGACGCCGCGGATGGAGTCACCGCCGATGGCGAAGAAGCCGTCGTGGACACCGACCCGTTCGACCCCGAGGACCTCGGCCCAGACCGCGGCGACCCGCTCCTCGACCGCGGTGCGCGGTGCGGCGAAGTCACTGCGGGCCACGGCGTCCTCGGAGGGGACCGGCAGGGCGCGCCGGTCCAGTTTGCCGTTGACGGTCAGCGGTAGGGCGTCGAGTCCGACAAAGGCCGAGGGGACCATGTAGTCGGGCAGGCCGGCGCCGCAGTGCTCGGCGAGTGCGGCGCCGTCGGGCAGTCCGGCGGCGGACGGGTCCGCGACGCAGTACGCCACCAGCCGCCGCTCACCGGGCCGGTCCTCGCGGACGACGACGACCGCGTCGCGGATCTGCGGGTGCCCGGTGAGGACCGCCTCGATCTCGCCGGGTTCCACGCGGTAGCCGCGCACCTTCACCTGGTCGTCGGCCCGGCCGAGGAACTCCAGCCGGCCGTCGGGACGGCGCACGGCGAGGTCGCCGGTCCGGTACAGACGAGTGCCGGGCGGGCCGTACGGGTCGGGCACGAACCGCTCGGCGGTCAGGGCGGGCCGGCCCAGGTAGCCGCGGGCCACGGACGGACCGCCGATGTGCATCTCGCCGGGCACGCCGTAGGGCACGAGGTTTCCGTGCCGGTCGAGCAGGTGCACGGACACGTCGTCCAGGGGGAGACCGACGGGGATCCGGGTGCCGGCCTCGCCGTCTCCCGCCTCGACGGCGTGGAAGGTGTCGATGACGGTCGTCTCGGTGATGCCGTGGGCGTTGACGAGTACCGGCCGCTCCAGGCCGAGCCGGTCGATCCAGGGCCTCAGGTCGGACAGCTCCAGGGGCTCGCCGCCGTTCATGACCATGCGCAGCGACAGCCGGTCGATGCGCGGGTCGCCCTGTGCGGCGAGGTCCGCCAACGGGCGGAAGGCCGAGGGTGTTTCGGCGAGCATGGTCACCCTGTGTTCGACCAGCAGACCGAGGAAGTCCTCCGGGGAGCGGGCCACGTCCTGCGGGACGACGACCAGGGTCCCGCCGTGCAGCAGGGCGCCCCACATCTCGAACACGGAGACGTCGAAGGCGTACGAGTGGAAGAGCGCCCACACGTCGGACGCGTCGAAGGAGATCCGCCGCCGCATGGCCGGGAACAGCCGGAGCGCGTTGGCGTGGGTCAGGCAGACACCCTTGGGCCGTCCTGTGGTGCCCGAGGTGTAGATCACGTACAGGGTGTTCCCCGGGACGCCGAGGTTCGGCGGGTTCGTCTCGGGGCGCGCGGCCAGCGCCGCCCGGTCGTGGTCGAGGACGAGCAGTGCGCCCTGGACGGCGCCCTCGACGAGGGGCGCCCGGCCGGTGTCCGTGATCACGGTGCGGACCCCGGCGTCGGAGATCACGTGGCGCAGTCGGTCCGCCGGGTTGGCCGGGTCCAACGGCACGTATCCGGCACCGGACTTGACGACCCCGAGCAGCGACGGCACGAGGTCGGCGCCGCGTTCCAGGCAGACGCCCACCAGCGACTCGGGGCCCACGTCCATGGCGCGCAGCTGGTGCGCGATCCGGTTGGCCTGCCTGTTCACCTCGGCGTATGTCAGCTTCTCGCCGTCGGCGATCACGGCGACGGCGTCCGGCGTGGCGGCCGCCTGCCGCTCGAACACCTCGTGCACGCAGGTCTGATCGGCCTCGAACGGCTGGAAGGTGCCGGCGTGGCGCAGCGACTGCTCCTCGCCCGGCGGCAGGTACACCGCGCGGGCGTCCCCGTCCGCGTCCGCCGCCATCGACTCGAGCACCGCGCGGAACATCCCTGCGATCCGTTCGGCGTCGGCCCGGCTCATGGTGCGGGTGTTGGCCTTGAGGTTGAGCCCCATGCCGATGTTGGCGGTCACGGCCAGCGCGAACTCGGTCGCGCCTTCTCCGAGGCCGGTGCGCGCGTCGACGTCCCGGTCCTCGGTCTCCGGGAAGTCCAGATAGCTGAACAGGGTGTCGATCAGCCGGCCTTCGCCGCCCGCCTCGCGCTGGATCTCCGGCATCGGGAAGTGCCGGTGCGGCCACAGCCCGGCCTCGCGGTCGAAGACCTGCCGTACCAGCTCCCGCCAGGTGCGGGCGGTGCGGTCGACGGGGAAGGGCAGGGTGTTGACGTACGTGCCGTAGACCCGGTCGGAGCCGAGGACCTCGGGGCGGACGTGGCACACCAGTCCGGTGTGGAACTCCGCAGCTGCGGTGAGCTGGCTCATCACCTTCACGTACGCGGCCAGCAGCACGCTCTTCGGCGCGGCCTGCGCGTGGGCGGCGAGCGCCCTGAGCCGGGCCTCCAGGCCGCCCACCGGGACGGGCACGGTGAAGTCCTCGCCGGTGGCGTCCGGGTCGGCCCAGGCGGCGGGCACGGACAGCGGGGCGTGGTCCTCCACCACCGCGCGCCAGTACGCGCGGTCCTCGGCGGAGTCCAGGGCTTCGAGTTCGGCGGCGACGGAGTCGGCGAACCGCACCCGGGGCGCGTCGTACGGCTCGGGCTCCAGGCCGTCCCGGATCCGGCGGTAGTCGGCGAGCAGCTCGGTCATGAACTGGTACAGGCTCCAGCCTTCGATCACGGCGTGCGACGAGGTGAAGGAGAGCCGCCATCCGATGTCCTCGACATGGACGGTCATGCGCACCAGCGGAGCCGCCGCGATGTCGAAGACCCGGGCGCGCTCCGCGGCCACGTACGCCGTGAGCGCCTCGCGCTTGGCGTTCTCCGCGAAGCCACGGAGGTCGTGCACGGTGAGCGGGATGTCCGCCCGCTCGTGAATCAGCTGCATGGGTACCGAGTAGGTGGCGAGGTCCACGGAGGTGCGCAGGACGTCCTGCCGGGCGACGATGCCGTGGGCCGCGCGGCGCAGCGCGGACTCCGCGAACGGTGTCTCGTCGTGGATGAAGTACGACGTGGAGGCGTGGTAGCGGTTGCGCTCGGTGTCGGCGAGGGTTTCCACCAGCATGCCGGTCTGGATGTGCGACAGCGGATACGCGTCGTCCAGCCCCTCGGGCAGCCGCTCCCGGTCCCCGTCCGGCACCAGCGCGAACGGCTCGACGAACGCCACGTCCCCGCCCGACAGCACCGACCGCCCCGTCAGCGAGTCCGCGAGACCCGCCACCGTCCGCCGCTCGAACACATCCCGCACCGACACGTCGAGACCCTCGGCACGCAACGCGCCGATCAACGCCACCGCACGGATCGAGTCCCCGCCCAGATCGAAGAAACCGTCCGTCACACCGACCCGGTCGAGCCTCAGCACCTGCGCCCACACGGCCGCGACCCGCGCCTCCAGCGGCGTCCTCGGTGCCACGAACTCCGCCCGGGCGAAGGCTCCCTCGTCCGGCACCGGCAGCGCCGCACGGTCCAGCTTTCCGTTGGGGGTGATCGGCAGCGACTCCAGCACCACGAACGCCGACGGCACCATGTAGGCGGGCAGACTCGTGCCGCAGTGGGCGGCCAGTTCCCTGCCCGGGGGCGGTCCGGCGTCCGGCCCCTGGTCCGCGTGCGCAGCCGGCACGTAGTACGCCACCAGCTGCTTCTCACCCGGGACGTCCTCGCGTACGACGACGACCGCCTCGCGGACCCCCGGGTGCGCGGCGAGCACCGTCTGGATCTCCCCCAGCTCGATCCGGTAGCCGCGGATCTTGACCTGGCTGTCGATCCGGCTCAGATACTCCAGGTTCCCGTCGGGCCGGCGCCGTGCCAGGTCACCGCTGCGGTACAGCCGTGAGCCGGGCGGGCCGAAGGGGTCGGGGACGAACCGCTCGGCGGTCAGGGCCGGACGGTTGAGATACCCGCGGGCGACTCCCGCCCCGCCGACGCACACTTCGCCGGCCACGCCGTCCGGGACGAGATTGCCGTACTGGTCGAGCAGATGGAGCGCCACCCCCTGGAACGTGCGGCCGACGGGAAGGGAGGAGCCCTCTCCTCCGTCGCCGGCCTCGATGGCGTACCGCGTGTCGATGACGGTCGTCTCGGTGATGCCGTAGGAGTTGACGAGCGTCGGCCGCTCCAGACCGAGCCGGTCCGTCCAGGGCCGCAGATCGGACATCTCCAGGGATTCCCCGCCGAAGATCACGTACCGCAGCGAGAGCTCCTCGACGCGGGCACCGCCGTCGGCGGCCGCGGTCGCCAGGGACCGGAATGCGGAGGGCGTCTGGCAGAGCACGGTGACGTGCTGCTCCACGAGGAGGTCGAGGAGGTCCTCGGGGGACCGCGCCACGTCCTGGTCGACCACCACGAGCCGCCCGCCGTGCAGCAGCGCTCCCCACATCTCCAGGACGGAGAAGTCGAAGGCGTAGGAGTGGAACAGGGTCCAGACGTCGTCCCCGGTGATGCCGAAGAAGTCGCGGCCGGCGTCCATGAGACGCAGCACGTTGGCGTGGGTGAGGGCGACGCCCTTGGGACGACCGGTCGAGCCCGAGGTGTAGATGACGTAGACGGTGTTGTCGGGACCGGCCAGCGGGTCGGGGTTGGTGTCCGGGCAGGCGGCCAGCTCCGCACGGTCCCGGTCGAGGACCACCAGGTCCCCGGTGAACACCTCGGCCGGCAGCGGCGCGCCGGCCGACTCGGTCACCACCACCCGCAGCCCGGCGTCGGCCGTCACATGGCCCAGCCGGTCGGCGGGGTTCACCGGGTCCAACGGCACGTATCCTGCGCCCGACTTCAGCACGCCCAGCAGCGTCGGAATCAGGTCGGGTCCACGCTCCAGGCAGACGCCCACCAGCGACTCGGCGCCCACCCCCAGTGACCTCAGGTGATGCGCCAGCCGGTTGGCCCGTGCGTTCACCTCCGCGTAGCTCAGCTCCTGTCCGCCGGCGACGACCGCGACCGCGTCCGGCGCCTCGGCGGCCCGCTCCTCGAACACCTCGTGCACGCACCGCTGCTCGGGCTGCGGAAAGGCCTCGGCCTCGCCCGCGCGCACCAGCAGTTCACGCTCGCCGTCCGGCAGGTACACGGCCCGGGCGTCGCCGTCGGCGTCGGCGGCCATCGCCTCCAGGACCGCGCGGAACATCCCGGCGATCCGGTCGGCGTTGTCCTGGCTCAGGGTGTGCGAGGTGCTGCGAAGGCTGAGGATCCCGGACAGCGAGGTGACGGCGAGGGCGAACTCGTTCGGGGCGTCGTTGAAGCCCCAGCCGTCCTCGGCCACGTCGGAGTCCATGGCGTGGAAGTCCAGGTAGCCGAAGAAGACGTCGATCAGGCGTCCTCCGCCGGGGTGCCGGATCTCCGGCATCGGGAAGTGCCGGTGCGGCCAGGCCTCGATCTCCCGGTCGGACACCTGGCGTACCAGGTCCCGCCAGGTCGCGGCGGTGCGGTCGGCCGGGAACGGCAGTGTGTTGAGGAACGTGCCGTAGAGCCGCTCGGCGCCCGCGGCCTCGGGCCGGCAGTGGGTGACGAGGCCGGTGTGGAACGCGGGCTCGTCGGTGAGCTGGCTCATGACCTTGAGGTGGGCGGCGGTCATCACGCTCTTGAGCGAGACGCCGGCCGTCCTGGCCAGGGCGGACAGGCCCTGCTCCAGGTCCGCGAAGCGCGCCCCGGCCCGGATCGTCTCGGCGGGCCGGTCCCGGTCGCCGTGCCAGTGTGCGGGAAGCGTGAACGTGGCGTGGTCCGCGACGATGCCCTGCCAGTAGGCACGGTCCTCCGCGGAGTCCAGGGAGCCGAGTTCGGCGGCGACGGAATCGGCGAACCGCACCCGGGGCGCGTCGTACGGCTCGGGCTCCAGGCCGTCCCGGATGCGCTCGTAGCAGGCCACCAGGTCGACGAGGAACAGCTGGTTGCTCCAGCCGTCCATGATCGCGTGGCTCTGCGTGAAGGTGCACAGCCAGGAGTCGCCGCCGAGCTGGTGCGCGCACACCCGCAGCGGCGGGCGGGCCGCGGACAGGTCGAAGACGTCGGCGCGTTCGGCGGCCACGAACGCGGTCATGTCACGCCGCTGCGCCTCCTCGTCGAGGTGACCGAGGTCGCGCAGGTCCGTCGGTATGTCGGCCTGCGCGTGCACGAGCTGGAGCGGCACCGAGAATCCGCTCAGGTGCACGGAGGTACGCAGCACCTCGTGCCGTGCCACGACTTCCGCGACGGCCGCGCGGAGGGCGGGCAGATCCACGGGCCGGTCGTCGTGCACCCGGTAGACGTTGACGTTGTGGTAGTTGTTCCACGTGTCGTCGGCGAGGGTCTCCACGAGCATGCCGGTCTGGATCCGCGACAGCGGATACGCGTCGTCCAGCCCCTCGGGCAGCCGCTCCCGGTCCCCGTCCGGCACCAGCGCGAACGGCTCGACGAACGCCCCGTCCCCGTCCGACAGCACCGACCTTCCCGTCAGCGACTCCGCGAGACCCGCCACCGTCCGCCGCTCGAACACGTCCCGCACCGACACGTCGAGACCCTCGGCACGCAACGCACCGATCAACGCCACCGCACGGATCGAGTCCCCGCCCAGATCGAAGAAACCGTCCGTCACACCGACCCGGTCCACGCCGAGGACGCGCGCCCACACCGCGGCCACCCGCTCCTGAAGCGCCGTCCACGGCGCCACGAACTCCCGCCGGGCGAACGAGCCCTCCCCCGGCGCCGGCAGCGCGGCACGGTCCAGCTTCCCGTTCGCCGTCAACGGCAGCGCCGGCAGCACCACGAACGCCGACGGCACCATGTAGTCCGGCAGCGTGCGCGCGAGCACCTCGCGCAGCGGTCCCGGGGCCGGGTCCGCCGCGCCCTCCGGTACGACGTAGGCGACGAGCTGCTTGTCCCCGGCGGTGTCCTCGTGCAGCAGGACCCTGGCGTCCGCGATCTGCTCGTGGCCGCCGAGCGCGGCCTCGATCTCGCCGAGCTCGATCCGGTAGCCGCGGATCTTCACCTGTCCGTCGGCACGGCCCAGGAACTCGACGTCGCCGTCCGCGAGCAGGCGCACCACGTCGCCGGTGCGGTACAGGCGGGCCCCGGGTGTCCCGTACGGGTCGGGCAGGAACCGGTCGGCCGTCAGGGCCGGACGGCCGAGGTACCCGCGCGCCACGCCGGTCCCACCGACGTACAGCTCGCCCGGCACGCCCACGGGCAGCGGCTGGAGCCGTTGGTCCAGCACGTACATCGTCACGTTCGGCAGCGGCCGGCCGATCGGCATGACTTCGGCGGTGGCGTCCCGCGGTACCGGGAACGTGCAGGTTCCCACCGATGCCTCGGTCGGCCCGTACTCGTTCACCAGCCGGGTCGAGGGGGCCAGTGCACGCCAGGCCCGTACGACTCTGCGGGTCAGTGCCTCGCCCGCCACGACCAGGACCGGCGCGAGGGCGGCGGCCTGCTCCGCGGAGAGCTGATGGGTGAGGACCTCCAGGTGGGCGGGGGTCAGCTTCACGAAGCTGTACGGTCCCGCGGCGGCCAGGGTCTCGCCGAGCTCGCCCAGGTCGAGGTCCTGGGGCAGCAGACGGACCGCCTGGCCCGCGAGCAGCGGCGCCCACAGGTTGGGGACGACGAGGTCGAACGCGATGGACGAGAAGAGCGGCGCTCCGGTGCTGCCCTCGGCGGCGAGCTCGTCCACGGCCCAGCGCACGTGGTTGACCAGACCGCGGTGCGGTACGAGCACGCCCTTGGGCAGGCCCGTCGAGCCCGAGGTGTAGATGACGTAGGCGAGGTCGTCGGGGCGGGTCGCCCTGGACGGGGCGGTCCTGGGCAGGCTGCCGAGGGCGAAGCCGTCGCGGTCGGTGAGCAGACGGCGCGTCGTGTCCGACGCGGGCAGCCGGTCCTCGTGGTCCGAGTGCGTCACGACGGCCGCGGCGCGGGCGTCGGTCAGCATGTGCGCGATGCGTTCGGCGGGCAGGACCGGGTCCATCGGCAGGTAGGCCGCCCCGGCCTTCCAGATGCCGAGGAGCGCGGCGACCAGCTCCACGCCGCGGTCCAGGAGCACACCGACGACGGACTCCCGCCCGGCCCCGAGGGAGCGCAGGTGATGGGCGTAGCGGTTGGCGCGGGCGTCGAGGTCCGCGTACGACATCCGGGTGCGCGCGTGGACGACGGCGGTGGCGTCGGGGGTCCGCGCGACCTGCTCCTCGAACAGGTCGAGCACGGTCCGGTTCTCGGCCTCACCGGGGTTGACCGCCCAGTCCCGGAGCTGGCGGATCAGTTCGTCGGCCGCCACGAAAGTGCCCCGGGCGTCCGCGGCGGGGTCGGCCGCCATCGACTCCAGTACCGCCCGGTACATGGCGCCGACGCGCTCGGCGTGGGGACGGCTGAGCGCCCAGGAGTCGGCCGTCAGGAAGACGTGGCCGTTGCGGGAGGAGACGGTCAGCGGGAACTCGGTCGGGCTGTCGTCGATGCCCACGGCGGCGTCGACCAGGTCCGTGTCGACCTGCCGGAAATCCTGGTAGTTGAAGAACACGTCGATGAGCCGCTGGGTACCGCCGACGGCCCGTTGGACCGCGGGCAGCGGGTGCCTGCGGTGCGGCCAGGAGGCGACCTCACGGGCGAAGACCTGCCGTACCAGCTCCAGCCACGTGCCGGCCGACCGGTCGACCGGGAGCGGCAGGGTGTTGAGGTACATGCCGTACACACGGTCGGCGCCCAGGACTTCGGGGCGCACGTCGTACACGAGTCCCGTGTGGAAGGCCGGGGCGTCGGTGAGCTGGCTCAGCACCTTGGTGTGGGCGGCGACCATGACGCTCTTGAGCGAGGCGCCCGCCCTGGTGGCGAGGGCGCGCAGGCCGGGCTCCAGGTCGCCCCAGGGCACCATCACGTGGTGGGCCCGGCGCGGGGTGCCCGGGTCCTCGCCCCACCCGGCCGGCAGGGTGAACTTCGCGTACTCGTCGACGACGTCCCGCCAGTACGCGCGGTCCTCCTCCGAGGCCAGCGAGCCGAGTTCGGCGGCGATGGAGTCCGCGAAGCGCACCTCGGGCGGGTCGAACGCGCCGGGCCCGTCGCCGTCCCTGATCTCCCGGTAGCAGTCGAGGAGTTCCATCAGCATCGAGTGATGGCTCCAGCCCTCCAGGATGGGATGGCACTCGGTGGCCGAGATCCACAGGCCCTCGCCGGCCGTGGGATGGGCGTGGAAGCGCATCAGTGAGGGCGTGCCCAGGTCGAAGAGGGTGAGCCGTTCACGGGCCACGAACGCGCGCAACGCCGCGTCGGCCGCCTCGGCGTCCAGACCCGTCAGATCGTGTACGCCGACGACGATCTCCGCGGCGGCGTGGACGAGCTGCATCGGCACCGAGTAGTCGGTCAGGTGCAGCGAGGTGCGCAGCACTTCGTGGCGCTCCACCAGGGTCCTGGCCGCCGCTTCGAAGGCGGCGGCGGAGAACGGCCGGTCGTCGCGGATCCGGAACGAGGAGACGTTGTGGTAGTTGTTGCGGCCCTCGTCGGCCAGCATCTCGATGACCATGCCGGTCTGGATCTGCGAGAGCGGGTAGGCGTCGACGACCCCCTCGGGAAGCCGCTCGCGGTCCTCGGCGCCGATCAGCTCGAAGGGTTTGACGAAGGTCTGCGCCTCCGCGGAGAGGGCCGGCCTGCCGGTGACGAGCTCGCACAGCTCGGCCACCGAGCGCCGGTCGAAGACGTCGCTCACCGACACGTCGATGCCCTCGGCGCGCAGGGCACCCACGAGTGCCACGGCGCGGATGGAGTCGCCGCCGAGGTCGAAGAAGCTGTCGTGCACCCCGACCCGGTCAGCCTCCAGCACCCCGGCCCACACCGCGGCGACCCGCTCCTCGGTGGGGGTGCGCGGAGCGACGTACATCCTCTGGAGGAAGGCATCGGCGCCGGGCGCGGGCAGGGCACGCTGGTCGAGCTTGCCGTTGGCGGTGAGCGGCAGGACGTCCAGAGCCACGAACGCCGCGGGAACCATGTACTCGGGCAGATCACGGCCCAGCAGCTCACGCAGCTCCCGAGCACCGGGAACCACCGCGCCGCCCACGGGGACCAGATAGGCCGCCAGCCGCCGGTCCCCGGGAGTGTCCTCACGCACGACGACGACAGCCTCACGAACATCCGGGTGCGCGGCCAGCGCGGCCTCGATCTCCCCGAGTTCGACACGGTAGCCGCGGATCTTGACCTGATGGTCGATACGGCCCACGTAGTCCAGACCACCGTCGGGCCGGCGCCTGGCGAGGTCCCCACTGCGATACAGACGCGAACCCGCCGGCCCGAACGGATCCGGAACGAACCGCTCCGCCGTCAGCCCCGCACGCCCGAGATAGCCACGCGCCACACCAGGACCACCCACAAAGATCTCACCAGGCACCCCGACCGGCACCAACTGACCGTCACCGTCGAGGAGATGCACCGACAGATCACTCAAAGGCACACCCACCGGATTACCGACGGCAGCCCGCACATCCTCCTCGGTGACCCGGTAGAACGTCGTGTGCACGGTCGTCTCAGTGATGCCGTACATGTTGACCAGAACCGGGCTGTCCAGACCCAACCGGTCCGTCCACGGCCGCAGCTCACGAAACTCCAGCCGCTCCCCCGCGAAAATCACATACCGCAAGGCGAGCCGGTCGACACGCGGATCACCCTCACCCGCCGCAGCCACCAGCGCACGGAACGCCGACGGCGTCTGACTCAGAACCGTCACCCGCCGCTCCACCAGCAGATCCAGGAACTCCTCCGGAGCACGCGCCACATCCCGCGGCACCACCACCAACGTGCCCCCGTGCAGCAACGCACCCCACATCTCGAACACCGACACATCGAACGCGAACGAATGGAACAGACTCCACACATCCGACGCGCCGAACGAGTAGTGCACCTGAGCGGTACGCACCAGCCGGAGCACATTCGCGTGCGTGAGGGTCACACCCTTGGGACGACCCGTCGAACCCGACGTATAGATGACATAGATCGCACTGTCCGGCCCCGACACCACCTCCGGATCGGACTCCGGGCACTCCGCGAGCACCGCACCATCCCGGTCCAGCGCCACCACCCGACCCGAGAAACCACCCTCCTCCAGCAGCCCTTCGAGGGCCGAGGTGGTCACCGTCACCTCCACACCGGCATCCGCCAGCACATAACCCAACCGCTCCGCCGGATGCGCCGGATCCAACGGCACATAAGCCGCACCGGATTTGAGGACACCGAGCAAGGCCGGAACCAACTCGGCCCCACGCTCCAGACACAGCCCCACCAACGACTCCGCACCCACCCCCAACGACCGCAGATGATGCGCCAGCCGGTTCGCCCTCCGGTTCACCTCCGCATACGACAACTCCTCACCGTCCGCGATCACCGCCACCGCATCCGGCGCCACCGCCACCCGCTCCTCGAACACCTCCTGCACACACCGCGACACCACCTCGACCGGCCCCACAGGCCCACCCCACCCCAGCAACAACTCCCGCTCACCCTCGTCGAGCATGTCGAGCCGGGAGAGCGGTCGCTCGGGTTCGGCTACGGCGGACTCCAGCAGGCGCACGAAGTGCCGGGCCGTGCGCTCGACGGTGTCCCGGTCGAACAGGGAGGTGGCGTACACCAGTTGTCCCTGGAAGGAGTCCGGCGAGACGTCGTTGATCTGGAGCTCGAGATCGCACTTGGCGATCCGGCTCGTCATGGGGTACGTCTCCACGTCCAGGCCGGGCAGGGTGAGTCCGCCGTCCCCGCGCTGGTGCATGGTCAGCGCCACCTGGTAGAGAGGCGTGCGGGACATGTCGCGTTCCGGCCGCAGTTCGTCGACCAGTCCGGCGAACGGCACGGCCTGGTGGTCGTAGGCGTCGACGAGCGTGCCGCGGGCCCGCGAGACCAGTTCGGTGAAACTGGTGTCGGACTCCCAGCGCCCGCGCAGGACCAGGGTGTTGATGCCGTAGCCGATGAGCGTCTGCGACTGCGGGTGAGTGCGCCCCGACACGGTGGTGCCGACCGCCACGTCGCGCTGTCCGGTGTAGCGGCCGACGAGTGCCTGGAAGGCCGAGAGCAGCACGACGAAGGGGGTGGTGTCGTGGCGCCGCGCGATGTCCCGGACGGCGGCGGTCAGTTCCCCGGAGAGCTCGAAGGCGACCTCCGCTCCGTCATGGCCGCGCCGGGCAGGGCGTGGCCGGTCCCCGAGCAGGTCGACGGGGGCGTTGCCGTCGAGCTGGGTCCGCCAGTAGTCCAGATGCCCTTCCAGCGCCTCGCCGGCGACCTCCGCACGCTGCCAGGCCGCGTAGTCGGCGTACTGGACGGGGAGTTCGGGCAGCGCGGACGGGCGCCCGTCGCGGAACGCCTCGTAGAGGGCTGCCAGTTCGCTGCCGAACACGCGGGTGGACCAGGCGTCGAAGGCGATGTGGTGGAAGACCACGGTGAGGATGTGGTCATCCGGCGCCAGCCTGAGCAGCCGCGCCCGTGCGGGCCACTCCTGTTCCAGGTCGAAGGAGGTGACCGCCTCCCGGGCCACCACACCGTCCGCGGCGTCCCGGGGGTGGTCGGTGAGTGGAAGATCCAGGTTCTCGACGGGGTCGTCGACGATCTGCACCGGCTCGGTGGCGTCCAGTGCGTAGCGGGTGCGCAGGATCTCGTGGCGGGCCGTCAGCTGCGTCCAGGCCCGGCGCAGCGCCGCGGTGTCCAGTGCGCCGCGGATCCGGAACGCGAACGGAACCAGGTACTCGGCGCTGCCGGGTTCGAGCCGGTTGAGGAACCACATCTGCTGCTGCCCGTGCGACAGCCGCAGCGGAGTGCTCCGGTCCACGGGGCTGATGCCGGGACGGCCACCACGGGAGCTCCCGCCGAGCCGCCGGCGGAGGAGCCGCTCCCGAAGAACGTCGACGGCAGCGCTTCGCTCGTCATTCCCGGCGCTCATCTGTGTTGCTCCTCCTGCCATCGCTGGCACAGCAAAACCCGACGGGGAAAATTGATCACTTCGGCTCGACCGGCAGGTCCGCTGCCGGGAGTTCAGTGCGCGGCCCGCTCCTCCATGCGCCGACGCAGGCTGAGCGGACGCATGTCGGTCCACACCTCGTCGATGTGCGCCAGGCATGCGGCGCGCGGTCCCGTGGTGCCCTCGGCGCGCCAGCCGGCCGGCAGTTCCCGGTCGGCCCACCAGATGGAGTACTGCTCCTCGTCGTTGATCACGACGTGGTAGGTCTGGTCGTCGTCCCGCTCATCGGCCATCGGAGATCCTCACGTGAGAGACGGAGATGCCGCATTTCTCGAATGCGCTGCGATCAACGTCCAGAGCCTCATCGCGGACCCGATACTTCGGCTATAGCGGAGCTATGCAAACGCTCCGGCCCGGGAGCCGGCTGTTGCCGTCTCCCGGGCCGGAGCGCTTGGTTCACCCCCGGTCAGGGGTGAGGTGGGGCGGTACGCCCCGTCTGCAACGGGGGATTGGTCAGACGGGACGTACCGGTTCGGGGGTCTGCGCCTCGGCAGGTGCCGCCGCGGCGCCTTCGCGGCTGCCGTTCCTGCCGGGCCGGGGCGACCAGGCGCGGTCGCCGAGCAGGGCCATGGCGGCGGGCAGGAGCACGCCGCGCACGACGGTGGCGTCGATGAGGATGGCGGCCGCCATGCCGACGCCCATCATCTTGTACTCGATGGCGGAGAGGCTGACGAACACCGAGAACACACCGATCATGATCACGGCCGCGCTGCTCACCACACCCGCGCTGCTGCTGATTCCGCCGATGACCGCGGCACGCGAGTCGGCGCCGCCCGCCCAGCGCTCCTTGATCCGGCTGAGGATGAAGATGTGGTAGTCCATGCTCAGCCCGAAGAGGATGACGAACATGAACAGGGGCAGCCAGGCGACCACGCCTCCGTAGGAGGTGAAGCCGAGCAGCGACCCCAGATGTCCGCTCTGGAACACCCAGGTGAGGACGCCGTAGGCCGCGCCGATCGAGAGCAGGTTGAGCACGATCGACACCAGCGGGATCGCCCAGGAGCGGAAGGCCACCACCATCAGGACGAAGGCCAGGGCGAGAATGAAGACGAAGATCACCGGGGCCCGGCTGTTGAGCTGGTGGGCGAAGTCGTACGGCGTCGCCGTCTTGCCGCCGACCGCGTAGTCGATGCCCTGCACCTTGCCGAGGGTGGCGGGCAGCACCGTGTTCCTCAGTTTCTCCAGGGACGCGTTGGAGGTGTCGTCGGTGCCCTTGCCGACGAGCGGTACGCGCACCACCACCACGTCGCCGACGGAGACCCAGGTGATCGGCTCGGCGATGCCGCTGCCGGCCGTGGCGGCCTCCTGGTGCAGGGCGTCGATGGCCGTTCGCAGGGCGGGGGTGTCGGCGCTCGAGCCGTCGTCGGCGGCGATCGCCACCCGGGCCGGGCTCGCGGCACCCGGGAACGCGTCGTTCATGCGTACCGCGGCGTCCACCTGGGCGACGCTGCGCGGCAGGCTGTCGGTCGTGGCTGGGTCCTGGAGCCGCATCCCGAACGCGGGCAGTGCCACGAGCAGCAGGACCAGGGCGGCGACGCCGCCTGTCAGCGCGGGGCGCCGCACCACGGTGCGGGCCACCGAGGACCAGACGCGCGACTCGCGCGCCACGGTCCTGCGCCGGCCGAGCCAGGGGATGCGGGCCCTGTCGATCCGGTGCCCCAGGGCGGCGAGCGTCGCGGGCAGCACGGTGACGGAGCCGAGCACCGTCATGCCCACGACGATCACGGTGCCGGCGGTCAGGCCCTTGAAGACATCGAGTCCGGAGAACAGCAGGCCGAGCACGCACACCATCACGGTGAGGCCGGAGACCACCACGGCGCGGCCCGAGGTGCGGGCCGTGATCGCGAGCGCGTCCCGGGTGTCACGTCCCGCCAGCCGTTCCTCCCGCTCCCTGCGCAGGTAGAACAGCGAGTAGTCGATGCCGACCGCCATGCCGATGAGCAGCACGATGGAGGAGGCGGCGCTGTTGACCGGCACGAAGTGCCCGACGGTCTGCAGCAGTCCGAAGGTGCCGATCACCGCGGTCGCGGAGAGCAGCAGGGGAATGCCGGCGGCGATCAGCGAGCCGAAGACGACGAGCAGGATCACCAGGGTGAGGGGCAGCGAGGTGACCTCGGACTTCTTGAAGTCGTCCTTGATGGCGTCGTCGACCACGGCGTTCAGGCTGCGGTCGCCGGCCGGCACGATCCGCAGGTCCGGGTTGGCGTCCTGCACTTCCTTCAGCAGGCCGACGACCTTGACGTAGTACTCCTTCTGCTTCTCCAGCGGTCCGCCGAGTTCGAAGGTCACCAGGCCCGACCGGCCGTCGTCGGACAGCCATCGCCCGCCGTCGGCGCCGAGCGGCGAGCCGATGTCCCGCACCCCCGCGTCCGCGCTGCGCAGCTTGGACACCAAGTCCTTTGCAGCGCTCTGCAGTTGGCTGCTCTCGGTGAACTTGGGACCGTCGGCCTCGCGTGACTGGAACAGCACGTTCTCGCGGATCGAGTCACCGCTGTCCTCGGTGCGCACGATCTGCTGGGCCCGGCCCGCCTCACCGGGATCGGTGGACCGGGCGTCGGAGCCGCCGATCAGCGCGCTGGAGAGGATGGCGACGATCACCAGCGCGAGCCAGCCCGCGATGGCGAGGCCCTTGTGCCGGACCGACCATCCGGCGACGGACTCCACGACCCCACGAGCGGGTCCCACCGGCTCCAGGACCCGCGGTGCGTCCGGCCTCTCTTCTTCTGCGGGCAGCCCGCGGTCTGACTTGCCTTTGCGCAGCATGAGCTGCTCTCCTTAAGCGTGGAGGAGCGTATCCAGGGAAAACTCGCCGAGCGGCGAGGGACATGCCTTCCGAACACTGGGTCGTCGAGTTGCAGCTCGACGGCCCAGTCATGCGTCTACTCGACCTCTTTGAGGATCCGCTCCAACGACGCCATGCGGCCGTCGATGTCCGCCAGCCGGCGTTCCGTCTCCTGCTGGGCCGCGAGCGACTGCTCGGCCAGCTTGCGGTACTCCTCCTCGCGGGCCAGCACGGCCTTCGCGCGCCAGTTCGCGCCGAACTGCCAGATGATCACCGTGAGGACCACGGTGATCAGCAGGAAGACGCCGATGACGCCGAACACTTCCTGCCAGTCGGTACCGGTCTGATAGTCGGTGGCCTTCATCAGACAGTCCCCTCCCCGTCCCCACGGGTCGTGTCGACACCGGTCAGCTCCGGCACCACGGCCGCGATCGCCTCCGGTGTCAGGTGCACCGAGAACCGCGTCACCTCGTAGAACTTCATCGCTTTCCCATCAGGTGAGATCTCCAGCTGCGCCGACACCAGTCCCGCGGCCTCCAGCTTCTTCAGATGGACCTGGAGAAGCGCACGGCTGATCCCCATGTCCCGAGCCAACTGGCTCACGTACTTCCGCCCGCCGGCCAGCATCGCCACCACCCGCAGACGGTGCGGGTTGGCCAGCGTCGCCAGCGTGAGCACCAGCTCGTCTCCGCTCGGGAGCGGCGCTTTCATAGCAACATCCAGCACATGCAAAGAAAGATTAGCAGGTACCAATCCGAGTTGTCACATGCCATACAGAGATTGGGCGTGCCTGGCCACCACGGGCCGGACCCATCGCGGGGTGCTCCTTGTTCTCAGGACGGGCCGACGGGCTCCGATACTCGCGGCGCCGCCTATACCCGCCTCATATCCGGCCGCCGTATAGCGCCGGTATAGCCCTCCCTCCAACCCTGGACCGGTCCCGCCACCGAACCGAGGAGCCGCCCGTGTCCGCACCCGATCCGGTGACCGGCCTTCTGATCGCCGTCCCCACAGTGATCGTCGCCTGTCTGGCCGGGGCCGCCCTGGCCCGCCGGATCGGTCAGCCACCGGTGGTCGGCGAGATCTCCGCCGGCATCCTGCTCGGCCCGTCCCTGCTCGGCATGGTGTGGCCCGCGGGACAGACCTGGTTGATACCGCCGGCCTCGGTCCCGTACGTGGGGGCGCTCGGTCAACTGGGGCTGCTGGTCTTCATGTTCCTCATCGGCCTGGAACTGGATCCGGGGCTGCTGCGCGGTCTGGGCCGTACGGCGCTCGTCGTGAGCCAGGCCGGCATCGTCCTGCCGCTGCTCCTCGGGACGGCCCTCGCGACCGGCATGTACGGGTACCTGGCTCCGGACGGCGTCGGACAACTGCCGTTCGTGCTGTTCATCGCCGTGGCGCTGAGCATCACCGCGTTCCCCGTGCTGGCCCGCATTCTCACCGACCGCGGGATGTACCACACCTCGCTCGCCGCACTGGCGATGGCCTCCGCAGCTGTCAACGACGCCCTGGCCTGGTGCCTGCTCGCGATCGTCGTCACCGTCTCGCACAGCGGCTCCGCCCTCGACCCGGTCCGGACCGTGGCGGAATCAGCCTTGTTCGTCGCGGCCATGCTGTACCTGGTCCGGCCCGCCCTCGCACGCTGGACGCCGGGTGCGGGGCGGCCGGCGAAGAACGATGCGGGCCGACCCGTCCCGGACGCGCCGGGCGCCGGGCGGGACGGGCTGGTCCTCCTCGCCCTGTTCACCGGCATCTGCCTGTCCTCCTTCACCACCGACCGCATCGGGCTGCACGCGCTGTTCGGCGCGTTCCTCTTCGGCCTGGTGGTGCCCCGTCGGTCTCTCGTGATCGAGCGTGTCGCCACGCGGCTGCGCACGGTCGTCGTCCCGTTGCTGCTGCCGCTCTTCTTCGCCACCACCGGCCTGAGCACGGACATCGGCATGCTCGACAACGACCCGGCCCTGTGGCTCTGGGCCGTGGCCGTCCTCGCCGTCGCCGTCCTGGGAAAGTGGGGCGGCAGCACCCTGGCGGCCCGCGCCTGCGGGCAGAGCTGGCGGGATGCGCTGTCGCTGGGCGCGCTGATGGACTGCCGCGGCCTGACCGAGCTCGTGATTCTGAACATCGGCCTCCAACTGGGCGTGATCGGCCGGGACTTGTTCACCGTGCTGGTCCTGATGGCCCTGGTCACCACGGCACTCACCACACCGGCCCTGAATCGGCTGCGTGGGCGCGACGACGCGCCCGGCTTCGTTCCCGAACCGGAGCTCCTGCAGGACGTGGCCGCCCACGGCGACCGGGCATGAGCCCTATCCGTCCGTCTTGTCCCCCGCCGCGTCGTCGCCCTGCACTGCCAGGCGGATGATGTCGGCGTTCAGATAGAGGCCGAAAGGCACCAGTTCCCAGTACTTCAGCGGGGTCCCGTCCTCGCCCAGCTCCAGAGCGCCCACCACCAGACCCGCCTTCTCCAGCCGTTCCAGGTGCATGTACAGCAGCGGCCGGGACATGCCCAGACGGCGGGCCAGCTCGCTGACATACACCCGGCCGTCGGCAAGCTCGGCCATCACCCTCAGACGCTGCGGATGACCCAGGGCAGCCAGTAACGCCAGAAGCTCCTCGCTGCCCATGGCTCACCCCTGTCTGGCCGAAACATGAGGAGACTTGCCTACGATCTTTGCGGTTGTCAAATGATCAGGAGGAAGGTCCCACGGGCCGCCCAGAACCTCACGCCGAACTCGGCGTGCGGAGCGTTCTCACAAAAGGGGAGCCTGTGAGGGGGAATTCGGACTCCCCTCACAGGCTCCCTCTAGTGCATGTTCGCGCTGCGCCCCGGTGGCTCAGGAACCCGGCGCCAGCGTCGCGGCGAACGTCGGTGTGGCGAAGAGCTGGACGTACGAACCCGCGGCCCACAGGGTGCCGTCGGGGGCGCCGGAGAGTTCGTACACGTTCGTGACGTAGTAGCCGGTGGTCTCGGGCACGCGGGTCACCTGTTCCCAGGCGCTCCCCGTCCAGCGCAGAATTCCCGAGTGGCTGCTGCCGCTGTCCAGCCCGAGTCCGGCGTACAGCTTCCCGCCGGCCCAGGTCAGTTCACGGATCGCGTACGCACCCGACACCGACACGTCGGCCCCGCCGGTCCAGGCGGAGCCGTTCCAGCGCAGCACCTTCGTCCCCGCCGCGGCCCAGACCTCGCCGGAGGGGCCGGCCGTGATCTCCTCGATCCCGACGGTGCCGGTCGGAACGGCCACTTCCGTCCACGACGTGCCGTCGTAGTGGGTGACGTACCCGCGGCAGTTGCTCCCGCCCACGGCCGTGCACGTTTCACCGGCGGCCCAGATGTCGGTCGCCGACTTCACGTACACGGAGGTGAGTTCGGTCTGACTGCCGGCGGTCGGGGTGATCTTGGTGACCTGCCAGCTGCTTCCGGTCCAGTGGCCGATCGTGCCCGGGAGCGAGGAGGCGGACGACGAGCGGGTGGTTCCGACCGCCCAGACGTCGCTGGTGGAGACGGCCTTGATGTCCAGGAACCGCACCGTCGTGTCGGTGGGCGAACGCTGCTCCCAGGCGGTGCCGTTCCAGTGGTTGCCGACGGTCGCCGCGGACGCGGTCTGGCCGACCACCCAGAAGTCGTTGGCCGAGGTGGCCGTCCAGACGTCGTCGTCGCTCGTCTCCACGGTCTGGCTGGCGAAGGCCGGCAGCAACGTCCAGGTCGTGCCGTTGCGCTGCCAGTACCGGGCGACCTCGCCGCTGCCGGAGTCGCCGCCGGAATAGAAGCCGCTGCGGGCGAACACGGTGTCGCCACCGTTCGCGAGGAAGGCGTCGAACCAGCGGCTGCTGTCCGGGTCGGGAACCGCCGTCCAGGTGTCGGCCGCCGCTGCGGGACCCGCCGCGAGGCCGATGACCGCGCCGATCGCCGCCACGGCGACGGACACCCCGCGGAGCCGGGCGCGGATGCCCCTCGCATGACCGGACTGTCGTGTGAACACTGTTGTCCTCCCTGAGAAACCGAAGGACGACGCGAAGGTGTTGCCTGGCGCCGCGCCGTCTCGGGCGAGTGTCGGGACAACCGCTACGTCCGAGCTATACACACTGATCAGCGGTGTTCACGCCGGTCGGCCGCCGACGCGAAAGGCATGGCCGAGCCCGCGGCCCCGTGCGCTCGCTCGTGACCCCCTGCGTTCGCCCCTGATCGCCGGTCACCCTGCTCCTCAGCCCGCCGTCAGCCCGCCGTCAGCCACGCGCGCGTGCCGAACGAGGCGCACGCGCGGGAGGCCACCTCCGCGGCCCGGGCCAGGGCATCCGCGAAGGCCGGCCCGTCGACGCGGTCGGGTCCGCTCAGGTGGTGGGCGAGGGCTCCGTGCAGGACGTCACCCGCGCCCAGCGTGTCCACCACGCGGGTCTCGGGAACGCCGACGAGGCCACCGCCGCCGGGGCCCGCCCACCGGATCGGCGCCCCGCCACCGGTGACCGCCGCCCAGGTCACCCCGTGGTCCCGGAGGAACTCCAGGGTCTCGGCGGGCGTGCCGGTACCGGGCGGGTGGAAGTCCGCCGAGCACACGGCGATGTCGGTCGACGCCAGCAGCCTCTCGGTGCCGTCCTTCCAGCTGCCCGCGTCGAGCAGGGTGCGGCGGCCGGCCGAACGGGCGGCGTGCGCGACCTCGACGGCCAGGTCCATGTGATGCCCGTCGAACTCGGCGACGTCGCACGACACCACCAGCTCCTCCAGGCCGGCCGGGGCCCGCAGCCGGTGCCCGGTCGCGTTGGTCGAGGCGACCGCGCGCTCTCCGGTCGACGCGGTCACGAGGATCGAGGACACCGCGGGCGGGTCCACGCGCCCGGCGGCCAGGTCCGTGACGTGCACGCCGAGCGCGTCGAGGTCCGCCCGGACGCCCAGGGCCAGCGGATGCGAGCCGAGGCCCGTGAGCAGCCGGGGCAGGCCGCCCAGCCGGCCGAAGGCCACCGCCGCGCCCGTGGCCGGACCGCCCGCGGCGGCCACCTGGTCACGGGCCGTCAGCTTCTCGTCCGGCCCCGGTACATGGTCCACCAGCTGGATGACGTCCAGGGTGCACAGCCCCACGAACAGGCCCGCGGGCCGCCGCCCCGCCACCGGACCCGTCGCCACCAGCGCCTCCTCCGGCCTCGGCATGCGCCCAGCGTACGTGCGGCCTCCCGAGTCCGAGGAGTCCCGAGCGTCCTGGGCGGGTTCCGGAGGCCGATGTTCCCCCAGGGGCTACCGATCAGTAACCGTCTGCTTCTACGCTGCCGCCAACTCACCACGAACCCAAGGGAGTTGGGACATGCGCGTACTGAGACGGCTGGCGGCGGTCGTGGGTGCCGGGGCCCTGTTCGTGATGGCGGGCTCCGCCGCGCACGCGGACACCGGCCTGAACGCGGCGAAGTTCTCCGAGACCACCGCCATCGGCACGCACAACGCGTACGAGAAGGACAAGTACACCTACTGGGCGCAGGCCCTGGACTCCGGGGCCTCGCTGCTGGAGCTGGACGTCTACGTCGACAGCATCAGCAAGCGGTGGCGGGTCAGCCACAGCAACCCCTGGGGCGACAACAACAACTGCGAATACGCCAACACGCCCGGCCAGTTGTACAGCCAGGCCACCAGCCAGGACCTCGGGAGCTGCCTGGACAACATGGCGGCCTGGGAGCAGCTGCACCCGGACCACGCGCCCATCGTCGTCAAGGTCGAGATGAAGGTCGGGTTCAACCAGACCATCGGCCTCGGCCCGACCGCGTTCGACACGCTCGTCTCGCAGAAGCTGGGCAGCAGCGTGTACAAGCCGGCCGACCTGCTCGGCTCCTCGTACTCGACGCTCGACGCCGCCGCGAAGGCCAACGCCTGGCCCACCCGCGACCAGCTCAAGGGCAAGTTCATCTTCGAGGTGATCCCGGGCACGGTGGAGCAGGCCAACCCGTTCGACCACTACTGGACGGACCAGGAGTACGGCGACCACCTGCGGGACCTGTACGCGGCCGGGAACATCTCCCAGGCCCAGGCCTTCCCCGCCGTACTGGGCGCCGCGAGCGGGGATCCCCGGACCAGCAGGTACGACGCCTCGATCCAGCCCTGGTTCGTGTTCTTCGACGGGGACGCGGCGACGTACGTGAACAACGGCTACGACACGTCGTTCTACTCCGCGAACCACTACATCCTGATCATGACGGACGCCTACAACGTCTCACCGGCGATCTCCTCGACCGCTCCGACCGACGCCGAGGTCTCGGCCCGGCTGGCGCTGCTCGCCGCCGACCACGCCAGCATCATCACCTCGGACTGGTCGACGAAGTCGGCGGCCGTGCTCAACGGGGTGGCGGCCCGCAGCTGACAATTCACGCGCCCACGCGGATCCCTCTCGGCGCGGCGGGGAATAGGACATACGCAGTTGCAACTCGTGTCACCCCACTGGCACCCAGGAGTCCCCCCATGCTGCACGGAATCGACGTGAGCGCGTACCAGACCTCCGGTTACGACACGGACGGCCTCTCCTTCGTCTTCATCAAGGCGACGGAGGGGCGTTCGTACGTCAACCCCAAGCTCGCCGCCCAGACCAAGACCGGACGCGACGCCGGACTGGTCGTCGGCTTCTACCACTTCCTCTGGCCCGGCAACCTCACCGCCCAGGCCGAGTACTTCGTCCAGCACGCCCCCGAGAAGGCGGGCGAGATCCTCGCCGTCGACTGGGAGACCACCGGCGACGGCACGCACGCGAGCAACGCCGAGAAGGACTCCTTCATCCGCAGGGTGAAGGCACTCCGGCCGAACCATCAGGTGATCCTCTACACGAACCGCAACTTCTGGCTCACCGTCGACACGACCTCGTACGCCGGCGACGGCCTCTGGATCGCCGACTACGTCAGCGCCGGTCACCCGCGCATCCAGGCCGACTGGCTCTTCCACCAGTACACCAGCGACCCGCACGACAAGGACGTCGCCGACTTCGCCGACAAGGCCGCCCTCAAGGCCTGGGCGTCGAAGGAGGACTGACCCTCCGTCCCTCCCCCGACGCCCCCTGCGGGTGCCGTCAGCCCCGGAAGCCCTCCGGGCGCTCCGGGGACGCCTCCGCCAGGGCCTTCCGTACGCCCTCGACGTCCGCACGCAGGCCGTACACCGGGGTGCCCGGCTGCTGGCGCCAGGAGTCGTCGATGCCGCCGTTGTCGACGGTGTCGAAGCCGAGTTCGTCGATCAGGGCGCGGACGGCCCGCTTGGCCGCCTCGTCGTCGCCGGAGACCGGGAGGGCCTGGCGGTCCGGGTCCCCGGCGGGGAGGTGGCGGTCCAGGATGTCCTGGGCGAAGGTGCCGTTGAAGGCCTTGATCACGGCGTGGCCGATCTGCCGCTCGGTCCAGCGGCTCTCGGTGATGCCCTCGTCCTCGATGCCGGCGATCCGGCCGTCCCGCTCGCGGGGGTAGTAGTTGTTGGTGTCGATCACGGCGACGTTGTCCGCGGCGCCGTCCAGGAGGCCGGACGGCAGGCTCGGGACCGCCTTCACCGGGACCGTGACCACCACGACCTCGGCGCCCCGCGCGGCCTCCTCGGCCCGTACCGCCGTCGCTCCCGTCTCCTCGGCCAGCGCGGCGAGCGTCTCGGGGCCCCGCGAGTTCGCCACGGACACGTCGTGGCCGAGGGCGGTGAGCCGCCGGGTGAGGTTGCCGCCGATGTTGCCCGCCCCGATGATGCCGATCTTCATGACACGCCTTTCGAGAGTCCATGCACTTGCATGCATACGCTGCTGTGCGGCGACAACCCCGGGCGCGCACGACCTATTCCGCGGCAGGGCCGACCGGGTGAGGCCCCGGTTCCGGCCCCCGCGACGGCACCGGCCGGCCGCCGAACGGATCCGCCAGCTCCGCCCGCAGTACCGCGGCCGCCGCCTCCGCGTCGCCCTCGGACACCGCGCGTGCCAGCGCCTCGTGGGCCGCGTCCCCGGTGTCCGGGTCGGCGGTGCGCAGTCCGGTCAGGGCCAGCAGCTCGATCAGCCCGTCCCGGAGCACCGGCCTGAACTCGGCGAACAGATCGGTGAGCACGGGATTGTGCGCGGCGGCGACCACGGCCGCATGGAAGGCGATGTCGGCGTCGACGAAGGCCGCGTCGTCCGCACTCCCCGCCGCCCGGCGGTCCGCCAGCGCCGCCTCGATCGCCGCCACGTCCTCGGCCGTACGGCGCTCCGCGGCCAGCCGGGCCGCGTGCACCTCGACCGCCGTCCGGACCTCGTACACGTCGGTCACCGCGGCCCGGCGCAGCCGCGTCGGCCAGTCCTCGGCGGCCTCGGTCGCGATGACGAAGACGCCCGAGCCCTGCCGGGGCTGCACCAGCCCGGCCCCGGCGAGCGCGCGCAGCGCCTCCCGGACCGTGGAGCGGCCCACGCCGAGCTCCTTCGCCAGGGTCGTCTCGCCGGGCAGCCGGGTGCCGACGGGCCAGGCGCCGCCGGTGATCTGCGCCCGCAGCCGGGCGGCGGCCTGTTCGACCAGGGGGCTCGGACGGACGGGACCGAGGGCCATGCGGTGTCACCAACTCCTCTGCGGACGAACACGCTGCACAGGAATTCTCACTTGTCTGAGGACCTGAGGAGTCGCTAGCGTACCGGTCATGACGCTCCGCGGTCTTCTTCTCGGCTGCCGCGGCGGGGCCTGACGCGACCGGCACCCCGCCGCGGGTCGCCGTGCTGCCGGTCACCGTCCCGAAAGACGCGCCGAGAGGCAGCAGCACCGATGACCCTCCTGTGGAATCCCCAGCAGCCCAGCCCCATGCCGTACCACCGCTACCGCCCCTTCCAGGAACGGGTGCGGGTGCCGGTGGCGGACGGCCGCGACTGGCCCGCCGCCCGGATCGAGCGCGCCCCGCTGTGGGTGCCGGTCGACCTGCGCGACGGCAACCAGGCGCTCGCCGAGCCGATGGACACCCCGCGCAAGCGCCGCTTCTTCGACCTGCTGGTCCGGTTGGGCTTCAAGGAGATCGAGGTCGGCTACCCGTCCGCGAGCCGGACCGACTTCGACTTCGTACGGCACCTGGTGACCAGCGGTGCGGTGCCCGGCGACGTGACGCCCGTCGTCTTCACCCCGGCCCGGCGGGACCTGATCGACCGGACCTTCGAGGCGGTCGAGGGGATGGAGCGGGCCGTCGTCCACCTCTACATCGCCACCTCTCCGGTGTGGCGGGAGGTGGTGCTGCGCCGCGGCCGCGCCGAGGTGTGGCGGACCGTGCGCGAGGCGGCCGCGCACATGGCCCGCCGGGCCGGGGACGCGCCCGGCATCCGCTTCCAGTTCTCCCCGGAGACCTACAACCTCACCGAGCCCGACTTCGTCCTCGAACTCTGCGACGGACTCAGCGAGTTGTGGGACGCGAGCCCGGACCGGCCGGTCACCCACAACCTCCCGGCGACCGTCGAGATCGCCACCCCGAACGTCTACGCCGACCAGATCGAGTACGCCCACCGCCACCTCGCCCGCCGTGACTCGGTGATCCTCTCCGTGCACCCGCACAACGACCGCGGCACCGGGGTCGCCTGCGCCGAACTCGCCGTGCTGGCCGGCGCCCAGAGGGTGGAGGGCTGCCTGTTCGGCAACGGCGAACGCACCGGCAACGTCGACCTGGTCACCCTCGCGCTGAACCTGTTCGCCCAGGGGGTCGATCCCATGGTCGACCTCGGTGACATCGACGCGGTCCGGGAGACCGTCGAGGAGTGCAACCGGCTCCCCGTGCACCCGCGCCACCCCTACGCCGGCGAGCTCGTCCACACCGCGTTCTCCGGCACCCACCAGGACGCGATCGGCAAGGGGTTCGAGGAACACGCCCGCCGGGCGGCGGAGTCGGGGGTGCCCGAGGCCCGGGCCCCCTGGTCCGTCCCCTACCTGCCGGTCGACCCGGCGGACCTGGGCCGGACGTACGAAGCCGTGATCCGCGTCAACTCACAGTCGGGCAAGGGAGGTTCGGCGTACCTGATGCGCACCCACCACGACGTCGACCTGCCGGAGCGGATGCGCCCCGAGTTCGCCCGCCTCGTCCAGGAGGTGACGGACGCGAGCGGCCGGGAGGCCGTGCCGAAGGAGCTGTACGACCTCTTCCGCACCGCCTACCTGTCCGAGGGCACCGGCGGCGAGGTCCGGCTGGACTCCTGGTCGGTGCACGAGGAGGCACCGGGCCGGCACCGCTTCGTCTGCACCCTGCGCACGGCCGACCGCAGCGGCGACCACGAGGGCACCGGCTCCGGCCCGCTCACCGCGTTCGCCGACGCGCTGGCCGGCGCCGGACACGCGACGGAGATCCTGGAGGTCACCGGCAGCGGGCCGTACCGCTTCGCCGAGTGCCGGGTGAACGGTGCGGCGGCGGTCTGGGGCGCGGCGGAGGATCCCTCCCCGCTCGCCGCCTCGGTGGGCGCGGTGCTGTCCGCGGTGAACCGGGCCGCGCTGCGATGAGCGTCGTACTGCACGCGGACGACGTGCACGTGGTCCTCACCGGTGACCGGGTCGGCACGTGCTTCGGCCTGTCACTGACCCTGGAACGGCACGGCGGCCGCTGGACCGTGCGCGTCGAGACCGGGGCGTGAGGGCCGCCCCCGGCACGGGAAAGGGGGCCCGCGGTCCGGCGGGCCCCCTGCGCTCTTGGCGCCTACTTGCTCAGGTAGGCCCAGAACTCGTCGAACGACAGGACCTTGTCACCGTTGAGGTCCCGGGTCTTGATGATGGCCTCCGCGACCGTGTCGGTCACGTTCCAGTCGCCCCCCTGCGCCAGGGCGGTCTTGAACTCGGCCGCGGTGATGACGCCGTCACCGTCCGTATCGATCCGCTCGAACTGCTTGCGTGCTTCCTCGATGTCCGCCACCGGATCCGCCCCTTCGTACGCTTTACTGCCTGTTGACGGAGGTCAGATTAACCGGCCGCGCGAGCGCGCAGTGCGGCGACCACCCAGGCGAACTCCGCACGGTGTGCGGCCGCGGGCCCCGTACCCCTCACCTCGCACAGCAACTGCCGGTACCGGGCGAGCCGGTCGTTGGACGCCGACTCCATCCGTTCGAGTACGGCGGTCAGGTCCCCGCTCCCCAGCACCTCCCGCACGATGGCCTCCGCCTCCGGCGACTCGGGTGCGACGCCCCGCTCCAGGGCCTCCCCGCCCAGCTGCACCAGCCGCATGGGAAACCACATGGACCGCCCGGAACCGGCGGAGCCTCCCTGGTCCGCCGCGTTGAACTCGACCACCCGCCGCATCTGCGCCCGGAACTCCGGGTCCTGGACCATCTCCGCCAGCTCCACCCAGGCGTCCACCTGCTCGTTGGTGGGCTCCTCCGGCAGGTCGACCGCGATGGAGCGCATCCGTTCCTCGATGGCCGGGTCCACGGCGTCGAGCCCGTGGAACAGCTCCGCCACGAACTCCTCCATGATCCGCTTCCGTTCGGCCGCCGACAGCCGCGCCAGCTTGTTCATGAGCGTCATCTCCTCCGCGTTCGAACCACGTCGCGCCACCGTCGACAGCACCGCACGGGTCACCTTCAGCGACCTGATCTGCGCGTCCAGCGCCGCCACGTGCGCGGCCGCGACCTCGGCCACGGTCTGCTCGCCGGAGAGCACCGCACGCACGTGCCCGAGGCCGAGCCCCAGCTCGCGCAGGGTGCGGATCAGCTCCAGGCGGGCGAACGACCCGGCGTCGTACAGCCGGTAGCCGCCCGGCGACCGGGTCACCGGGGTGAGCACACCCTCGTCGGACCAGTAGCGGATGGTGCGCACGGTCAGCCCGGTGGCCCTGGCCAGCTCGCCGATGGTGAAAAGTCCGGTGCTGTCTTCGATCACGTCTGCGAGTGTGGGCCTTCCAGTGGGTGGAGACTCAAGGAGTCCCGGGGAGTCGAGGAGCACGGTGGCGGAGAACAGCCTGCGGGACATTCTGGACGCGGCGGCCCGGGGTGTCTTCCCGCCGCCCGACGGCCGTACGACGGTCGTGCCCCAGCCGTCCCCGCGGGACGCGGGCGTCCTCTCCTTCACCGCCCACTCGGTCGTCTTCGTCGACGAGGACCCGGAGTGGGTGTACGACACCCTGCGCGCCACCCCCAGCGACCCGCTGGCCGCCACGATGAACTCGCGCTTCCTCACCGCCCTGATGGACCGCACCGGCCGCGAGCAGGAGACCATCGACGCGCTGCTGGTGGCCGACCCGCTGCCCGGCCGCCCGGACCTGCCCCTGACCGAGCTCACCGGCCCCGACCACTCCCGGGTCGCCTACGCCCGGGCCCGCCGGGACGAGGTCCGCGCCTGGGCGGCGGACGGCGGGGTGCTGGTGCTGGGCCGGGGCGTCGCGGGACGTCTGGAGGTCTCCCTGGAGGTGGACGAGGGGGTACGCCAGCGGGGGCTGGGCCGGGCCCTGCTGACCGCCGCCCGGCAGCTCGCCGCGGAACCCCTGTGGGCACAGATCGCCCCGGGGAACGCCCGCAGCATGCGGGCGTTCCGGGCGGCCGGCTACGTACCGGTCGGCGCCGAGGCGCTGCTGCTCAAGGCCTGAGGCTCAGTGCCAGGGCACGTAGTTCGGGTTGTCCTGGCAGTCGTCCATGATCTCGGTCTTGGTCTTCTTGTCGACCGGGCAGACCCCGATGACGTACTGGCGCAGGATCCCGCCGGGGAAGGCGACCTCGACCTGGTCGGCCCACTTGTGGGTGTCACCGATGGTCTTGTTCACGTCGACGCCGCCGGGCGCGTCGACGTAGTAGTTGTAGCCGGACTTGTACCAGGTCTTGTACAGGTCGTGGTCGTAGGTCGTGGAGACGTACGGCGACGGCTGGTTGACCAGGACGTACTGCTCCACGTCGTACTGCCCGTTCACCACGTCCTTGGGCAGGAAGCCCTCCTCGAAGATGACCGAGGGCGCCCGGCTGTCGCTGCGGTAGAGGGTGCCGCAGGTGGTGCGCCAGACGGGGGTCGGCGTGATGCGGTCGACGTCGACGTGGCGGTCGGCGGCGGCCTTGACCTTGTCCTCGAACTGGGGGCAGGCAGGCGCGGCGGCCTTCGCGGAGACGGCGGGCGCCGCGGTCGACGGTACGGCGGCCGTGGTCGCGAGGACGCCGGCGAGGGACAGGACGGCGGCAGCGGCACGCCGCCCGAGGCGAGTGGTGATCATGGGCAGCACGATGTCGGTTCGGTGACGGCGTGCCGGGGATCGTCACTCGATCGGCGGCGTGTCCGACCGGCCCGCGGTCAGCGGAAGATGCCGGTGTGGCCGAGCGAGTAGCGGCCCGGCTGCGGGTAGACGGCGAGGCCGTGCGGGCCGCTGCCGACGCGGATGCGGGCCAGTTCGGTGCCGGTGCGGGTGTCGATGGCGTACACCTCGGAGTTGTACCGGCCGGACAGCCACAGCACCTTGCCGTCCGCCGAGACCCCGCCCATGTCGGGGCTGCCGCCGCCCGGCAGCCGCCACTTCCCGGTCAGCCGGTTCCGGGTGAAGTCGAAGAGGGAGATGGTGCCCTCACCCCGGTTGGAGATGTACATCACGCGGGAGTCCCGGCTGACGTACAGCCCGTGCGCGCCCTTCCCGGTGGGCAGCAAGGTCGGCTTGGTGAAGGCGTCGCCGTCCAGGATCCACACCCCGTCGGCCATCATGTCGGCGATGTAGAACCGCTTGCCGTCCGGCGAGACCTTGACGTCCTGCGGCATGGCGCCGTGGAACGGCAGTTTCTCGTGGCGGAGCACCTCCATCTTCTCCGTGTCCACCTTGAGCAGTTCGCCGCTGAACTCGCAGGAGACGATGAAGTACCGGCCGTCGAGGGAGAAGTCGGCGTGGTTGACCCCGTAGCAGCCGACCGGGACGGCCTTGACGGTCTTCATGGTGTGCGCGTCCCGGAAGACCAGCTGACGGTCGTTGGACGCCATCACGATCGCGTACCTGCCGTTGGGCGTGAAGTACAGGTTGTACGGGTCGTGGACGGGAACCGGCTTGCCGGCCCGGCCGGTCCGCGGGTCGATGGGGGTGAGGCTGTTGCCCAGGTCGTTGTTGACCCAGAGGGTCTTCAGGTCCCAGGACGGCACGACGTGCTGCGGCTGCCGGCCGACCCGGATGGTCCCGATCACCTTGTACGTCCTCGGGTCGATGACCGAGACCGTGTCGGAGTTGGTGTTCGGGACGTAGACCAGGGACGGGAAGCCCTTGACCACGGGTGACAGGTTGCCGGGGCGGTCGGCGGCGTACACGTCCTTCGGGTCGAGGACCGGGGGCATGCCCGGCAGCCCGACGGCGACCGGCTCCACCTTCTTCGCCGGCGGCTGCACGGCCGCGGTGGTGGCGGCCGGTGCCGCGGGGCCCTCGGATCCGCCGCTGCACGCGGGCAGCAGCGCCAGGGCGGCGAGGACGGCACCGGCGGACAGCAGACGGGCGGCGTTCGTGGTTCGCATCAGCTGAGCAGCTCCGTGGTGGTGACCGCGCGCAGTCCACGGCGGTGCAGTTCTTCGAGGACGGCGGGGAGGGCGGCGACCGTGTCCGGATACCCGAAGTGCATGCTCACCACCGAGCCGCCGGTGACCTCCGCGAGCACCTTGCGGGTGATGGCCGGCGCGCCGGGCCGGGTGTAGTCGAGCGAGTCGACGTCGTACGACAGCACGTGCGGGTAGCCGGCCTCGGCCGCGAGCCGGGCGACGAGCGGGGAGGCGGTCGGCGCCCGGGAGGGGCGGAACCAGCTCCCGATCGATCCGGTGAGCCGCTTGAGGCGGTCCGCGCAGTCGGTGATCTCCTTGCGGGCGTCCGCCTCCGCCATGGCGTTGATGGAGATGTGCCGCTGGGTGTGGTTGCCCAGGTCGTGGCCGCCGTCCAGGATGCGGCGGGCCATGGCGGGGTACGCGTCGAGCCAGCTGCCGACGGCCAGGACCGTGAGGTGGGCGCCGTGCTGCTCGGCGGTGGTGAGGAGCCGGGTGGCGAGCGCGGGGTCGCCCTGGCCGTGGAAGGTGAGGGCGACGGAGGCGCGGGTGCGGGGGCCGTGGGTGACCTGGAAGGGGAGCCGCTTGGGGGAGGCCGAAGGTGACGTGGGGGATGTGGCGGGCGGTGCTGCAGTGGCCGTACCGGTGCTACCGCAACCGGTGGCGAATGTGCCTCCGGCGGTGAAGGCGGCGCCTGCGCGGAGGAGGTCGCGTCGGTGGGTGGGGGTCACCTGCACCATTTAAGGTGGGATGAGTAAGAAAGTGGGCTATTGACCCGATAAGGGTTGTGTTTGCGATTACAGGCCGGTGGGGGCTTGTCGCGCCCACGCGGCGGCAGCCGCACATCGATACAGCCCCGCGCCCCCTTGGGGCGCGCTTCACTGGGCCTCTATCGATCAGCCACCCGCATCTCGAACCACGTCGTCTTGCCTCTCGGCAGCAGATCGACGCCCCACCGGTCCGACAGCTTGTCCACCAGGAACAGGCCGCGGCCGCTGATGTCCGTCTCCTGAACCGGCATCAGGCAGGGCAGTCCGCGCGACGGATCGCGTACCTCCACCCGGATCCACCCGGGGCGGCGGCGCATCCGGAGGCCGAAGACCCGGGCTCCCGTGTGCCGTACGGCGTTGCCCACCAGTTCCGAGACGAGTAAAACCGCGTCTTCCGTCATCTTGGGACTGAGCCGCCACTGGCGGAGAACGACGACCTGGGCGAGCCGGCGGGCGGTGGCCGCGGACTCGGGGCGGGACGGCAGCGGAACCTCCGCGTCCGTGGGATTGCCGAACAGTTCGATCGCCTTGAGTGCCCGCTCGTCCTCGACCGCAGGCGACCAGCGCGCCGCGGCCGCACGGCTGTGTCCCCGCGGCTGTTCGATGCCCTCCAGCCCCGCCATGCCCCCATCATGGCCGCCCAGAGCACCCTCCGGGGCCGTTCCCGAGGAATACGCCCCCGGGAAGCTTCCGCCCGATGCCGGGCTCGCGGCATATGCCGAAGGCATTTCGGAAGCCTCAACAGCCCGTCCGACCTGCGAAGATGTTCCGTCTCCGGGCAATCGCCAGACCCCCTCGACAAGGCGGGCTTAGGGTTGCCTTAAGGCTCCCATAATCCGCCCCATCGGGGGACCCGGAATCAGACATCGCGTCAATTGCAAGCGGTTCGGAACATTCACAGCAGGGCGAAGATCACAGGAACTTGGCCTTGCCAGGCCCCTCTTCCACGAAGCTCCGCATCCCGCGCTCCCGG
Organism: Streptomyces sp. NPDC047061; assembly: GCF_040643955.1. Taxonomy (NCBI): domain Bacteria; kingdom Bacillati; phylum Actinomycetota; class Actinomycetes; order Kitasatosporales; family Streptomycetaceae; genus Streptomyces; species Streptomyces sp. NPDC047061. The sequence continues at coordinate 30,272 of NZ_JBEYVI010000045.1, read as the reverse complement.
TCCTCGGTCGCGAACAGCCCGGCGAACCAGTTCCGTTCGACGGCCAGTCCCGTCTCCAGGTCGGTCTCGACGCCGGTGTCGATCGCCTCCTTGGCGGCCCGCAGCGCGATCGCCGGCCCCTGCGCCAGCTTCGCCGCCCAGGCGTGCGCCTCGGTGTAGACGTCGGCGGCGGGCACGACACGGTCGACCAGGCCGATGGCGAGCGCCTCGTCCGCCTTGACCATCCGGCCCGTGAAGATCAGGTCCTTGGCCCTGGACGGACCGACCAGCCGAGGCAGCCGCTGGGTGCCGCCGGCCCCCGGGATGAGCCCGAGCAGGATCTCGGGCTGACCGAGCTTGGCGTTGTCGGCGGCGATCCGGTAGTCCGCGCAGAGGGCGAGCTCGCAACCGCCGCCGAGCGCGTAACCGGTGACGGCGGCGACGACCGGCTTGGGGATCCGGGCGACGGCGGTGAAGGAGTCCTGGAGGTCACGGGCGCGCAGAACCATGGCGGCATGGTCCATGTTCTGCATTTCCTTGATGTCGGCTCCCGCCGCGAAGACCTTCTCGCCGCCGTAGACGACGACGGCACGAACGTCTTCACGACGGGTGGCCTCTCCCGCCAGCTCCTTGATCCGGTCCTGGGTGGCGACGTCGAGCGCGTTCATCGGCGGCCGGTCCAGCCGGAGAGTGCCCACGCCTTCGGAGACTTCGAGGGTTACAGTCATGCCCCGCAGGTTAGCGGGCGTTCACGCAGTCCATTCCTTCCAGGACATGTTCCACCCGTTGAGCCCGTTGTCAGGCGAGACCGTCTGGTCGTTGGAGTGCTTCACCGTCACCACGTCGCCGATGATCGAGTGGTCGAAGAACCAGGCGGCCGGCACCGACCGGTCACCCCCGCCCCGGATGTCCCGAAGGCCGACGCATCCGTGGCTCGCGTTGTAGTTGCCGAACGCGTCGCCACCCCAGTAGTTGCCGTGGATGAACGTCCCCGACGTGGTCAGCCGCATCGCATCCGGCACGTCCTTGATGTCGTACTCGCCGCCGTAGCCGACGGTCTCGCCGTTCATCCGCGTCACGCGCAGCTTCTCGCTGATGACCATCTGGCCGTTCCACGTGTCGTAGCCCGGCTTGCCGGTCGTGACCGCGAGGGTCTTCACGACCTTGCCGTCCTGCATGACCTTCATCGTGTGCTTCTTGGCGTCGACGATCGACACCTGGTTGCGGCCGATCGTGAACTTCACGGTCTTGGCCTGCTCGCCGTACACGCCGTCACGGCCCTCGACGCCGTTGAGGTTGAGGGAGACGGAGACCTTCGTGCCGGACTTCCAGTAGTTCTCGGGGCGGAAGTCGAGGCGGTCGTTGCCGAACCAGTGGCCCTCGACGTCGACCGCCGGCTCGGTCTTGATGGTGATCGCCTTCTCGACCGCGTCCGGGTCGGTGATGCCCCGGGTGAAGTGGACGGAGAACGGCATGCCGACGCCGACCGTGGAACCGTCCTCCGGCGTGAAGTAGCCGACGAACGTGTTCTTCGGGGTCAGCGTGGTGAAGCTGGAGTCCTCCGCCGACTCACGGCCGTCGGCGTCCTTCGCGACCGCGTGCACCGTGTACTTCGTGGAGTTGGCGAGGTGCGTCGAGGGCGTCCAGCTGGCGCCGTCCGCGGCTATCGCCCCGTCGATCTTCTTGCCCTTGGCGTCCTCGACGTCGACGTCGGTCAGCTTGCCCTTGGCGGCGCTGACCTTGAGTGCCCCGCTGGTGTCCACGCCGGTCGCGCCGGACTTGGGGCTGATGCTGACGGTGGCCACGGACTGCTTGCCGGCCTGGGTGGTGGAGTCCTTGGCCTTGGCGTTGCCCTCGTCCGCCCCCTTGCCGGAGGAGGAGCCGCCACCGCAGGCGGTGACGGCCATCAGCAGGACACCGGCGACGACCGCCATTCCCTGCTTCCTCCGCGTCCCCCGAACCGACGCCCCCGATATCGGCCGCTCGTTCAAAGTGGTTCTCCCCTCCCAGGGCCTGGTCAGGCCCACCCCGGCGCGTCAGGCGCGCGCTCTGGCGCATATTAACCGCAGGGTTTTGAGGTTGGTGTTGGGCGAATGTCACCGTTGCGTCGCAACTTCCCGCCCCCGCCGACCCGCCCCTACCTGGTCACTTGACCGCGCTGCCCGCCTTCCACTCCTTCCATCCCATGTTCCACCCTCCGAGGCCGTTGTCGGGAGAGACCGTTTTGTCCTTGCTGTTGACGACCTCGACCACGTCCCCGATCAGGCTGCGGTCGTAGAACCAGCCCGCGGGCGTGTCCGAGCCGCCGCCCTTCACGTCACGCAGGCCGACGCAGCCGTGGCTGACGTTGACGTGGCCGAAGGCGTCCGGCGCCCAGTAGTTGCCGTGCAGGAAGGTGCCGGAGTCGGTGAGCTTGAGGGCGTGCGGGACGTCGGGGATGTCGTACTCGCCGCCGAAGCCGACCGTGCGGCTGTTCATGCGGGTCACGTCGTGCATCTCCATCACCACCATCTTCCCGTTGTAGGTGGTGTGCTCGGGCGCCCCCGCGGTGATCGGCACGGTGGCGAGCAGTGCGCCGTCCCGGCGGACCTGCATGGTGTGGGCGGCCGCGTCGACGAGGGAGACCTGGCTGCGGCCGACGGTGAAGGTGAACGTCTTGTACTGCAGGCCGTAGACGCCGCGGGCGCCCTCGACGTCGCGGAGCCCGAGGCCGACGGTGACGACCGTGCCGGGCTGCCAGTAGTGCGCGGGGCGGAAGTCGAGGCGGTTCTTGCCGAACCAGTGCGGGCGGATCTCGACCGCGGGCTTGGCGGTGACCTGGACGGCGCGTTCGACGGCGGCGCGGTCCTCGATGTCGCGGCTGAAGGCGAGGGAGACGATCATGCCGGTGCCGACGGTGGCCCGGTTCTCCGGGGTGACGTACCCGATGAAGCGTTCGTCGGGGACGAGCGTGGTGAAGGTGGTGTGCCGGGCGGAGCGGCGGCCCTCGCCGTCCACGGCGACCGCGTCGACCGAGTACTTGGCGGCGAGCGCCAGTTTCGGGTCGTCGGGCCGCCAGGTCCTGCCGTCCGTGGCGATGTGCCCGGGGACCGGGGAGTCCTGGGCGTCCTGGGACCTGACGACGCTGACGGACTCCAGGTGGCCGTGGGCCACCCGTACCGTCAGCCGTCCGTCGGGCCGTACGGCCTTGGTGCCGTCGTCCGGGGTGATGCGGATGACGTCCTCGGGGGCCGGGGGTTTGCCGCCGAGGACGTGGCCGACGCCCAGTGCGCCGGTGTCGTCCGAGGAGCAGCCGGCGGCTCCCGCGAGCAGCCCCGTCCATGTCAGTACCGCCGCCAATGCGGCCCCCGCGCGCCGTGCGCGCCCTTGTGCATGCCTCACGTGCGGCTCAACGAGCGGGCATGCCCCTGGGAAACGTGAGTGCGACCCCGGCACTGGGCAGAACAGAGGGAAGGACGACGAGCTGGGGAGCCGCCGTGCCCGCGGGAGAGCCGTCGCGGGCACGTCCGTAGCGAGCCGCCGACCGTGCCCGGGACCGGGAGTCCGGGCGCCGTCGGCCGCTCGGACGCGGGTGCGTGCGCCCCGGTGGTCGGCGAGCCGCGGGACACGAATAAGGGGCCGACAGGTGACGAGCGCAGCCGAGCAGCAGGGGGCACGGGCGCGGGCCCCGAGGGTGGACGGCCCGGCGGTGGACGGCCCCGAGGCCAACGGCCGTGCGGTGAACGGGACGCCGCTTCCCGTCCCGTCGGCGTGGCCGGGGGCGTCGACACCGCTCGGCGCAAGGTTCCGGGTGGGTCCGGACGGGGTGGCCGGCACCAACTTCGCGCTGTGGGCGGCCGGGGCGGAGGCGGTCCGGCTGTGCCTCTTCGACGAACAGGGGCGGGAGACCCGCATCCCGCTGACCGAACTCACGCACGAGATCTGGCACGGGTTCGTCCCCGGAGTGCTGCCGGGACAGCGGTACGGCTACCGGGTCGACGGCCGCTGGGACCCGTGGACCGGCGCCCGCTGGAACCCGGCGAAGCTGCTCCTGGACCCGTACGCGCGTGCGGTGGACGGCGAGTTCGCGCTGCCGCCCGAGGTGTACGGGCACGTCCGGGACTGGCCGGACCAGCAGGTCGCCGACACCGTCCGCGACGACCGCGACTCGGCGCCGTACGTCCCGAAGGGCGTGGTCGTCCACGATGACGACGACTGGTCCGACGACCACCGCCCGAAGACGCCGTGGGCGGACTCCGTCATCTACGAGCTGCACGTGCGCGGCTTCACCAGACTGCACCCGGGGATACCCGAGGAACTCCGCGGCACCTACGCGGGCCTGGCCCACCCGGCCGCCATCGACCACCTGGTCAACCTCGGCGTGACGGCCGTGGAACTCCTCCCCGTCCACCAGTTCGCCCACGAGGACCACCTGCTCAGGCGCGGCCTGAAGAACTACTGGGGGTACAACTCCATCGGCTACTTCGCCCCGCACGCGGCCTACGCCGCCTCCGGTACGACGGGGCAGCAGGTCGGCGAGTTCAAGCGGATGGTGCGGGCGCTGCACGCGGCGGGCATCGAGGTCATCCTCGACGTCGTCTACAACCACACGGCGGAGGCCGGCGAACTGGGCCCGACGCTCTCGCTCAAGGGCATCGACAACCGGGCCTACTACCGCCTCCAGGACCACGACGCCCGGCGCTTCGCCGACTACACCGGCTGCGGCAACACCCTGCACGTGGTCCGCCCTCACGTCCTGCGCCTCATCACCGACTCCCTGCGCTACTGGGTCACGGAGATGGGCGTGGACGGCTTCCGCTTCGACCTCGCGGCCGCGCTGGCCCGCTCGATGCACGACGTCGACATGCTCTCCCCCTTCCTCGCCGTCATCGCCCAGGACCCGGTGCTGCGCCGGGTGAAGCTGATCGCCGAGCCGTGGGACGTCGGCTCGGGCGGCTACCAGGTGGGCGCCTTCCCACCTCTCTGGACCGAATGGAACGACCGCTACCGCGACGCCGTCCGCGACTTCTGGCGCGGCGCCCTGCCGGACGTGCGCGACCTCGGCTACCGCCTCTCCGGCTCCAGCGACCTCTACGCCTGGGGCGGCCGCCGCCCCTACGCCTCCGTCAACTTCATCACCGCGCACGACGGTTACACCCTGCGCGACCTCGTGTCGTACCAGCGCAAGCACAACGAGGCCAACGGCGAGGACAACCGGGACGGCACCGGCGACAACCGCTCCTGGAACTGCGGGACGGAGGGCGAGACCGACGACGAGAACGTACGGACCCTGCGCCGGCGCCAGTTGCGGAACCTCCTCACCACCCTTCTCCTCTCGACGGGCGTCCCCATGCTGGTGGCCGGCGACGAACTGGGCCGCACGCAGCGCGGCAACAACAACGCCTACTGCCAGGACAACGAGATCAGCTGGCTGGACTGGAGCCTGCTGGACGACCCCGCCTGGCGCCCGCTCCTCGACCTCACCTCCCGCCTCGTCCGGCTCCGCCACCGCCACCCGGTGCTGCGCCGCCGCGCCTTCTTCTCCGGGCGCGCGCACTCGGCGGACGGCCTGCGCGACCTGGCCTGGTTCACCGCGCACGGCGAGGAGATGACCGAACGCGACTGGTACGCCCCCGCCGCCACCCTCGGCATGTACCTCTCCGGCCGCGACATCCCCGGCCGCGACGAGCGGGGCGCCCCGATCCTGGACGACAGCTTCCTCACCGTCCTGCACGCCGGCGACCACCCGACCCAGTTCACCCTGCCGGGCCCGCCGTGGGCGGAACGCTACGAGGTCCTGGTGGACACGGGACGGGAGGAACAGGCGGAGGCACCGGGGGTGGTGCACGAGGCGGGGACGGTGATCACGGTCCAGGGGCGGGCGGTGCTCTTCCTCAGAGTGGCCGACTGACGAGTGGCCGGCTGGGGCAGCGTTTCGGGCGCATAAAATCAGCGCCCTGATCCTGACGCCCCGGACGGCCCGGCTCCCGCCGGGCTTCTCCCGTACCCGAGCTAGGCTCTGGGAGCGAAGGATTGAGGGCCGAGTGCTCGGAGAGCAGCCAGTATCGCCCTTATCCGGGGAACTTCGTGAGTACGGTAGACGCCTGTTCCCCCTAGATGCGCCAGAACTGTGAAGAAGCCTTCGGCGGTTCGGAACTCGTCCTCGAAGAGACTGAAGGCATGCGGCAAGGAGTGGCAGATGGGAAGACCTATCCGTCGAAGCCGGAACGTGTTCAAGAGGGCACGGCCCTGATAGTGAACACGGGCGTCAGCGGATATGTGCCGGTCGTGGGAGAAGCCGATCCCGGGGTCGATGACGATTCGGTCGACCCCGGCCGAGCGAGCGTGATCCACACGCCTCTCGAAGTGGTCGAGCATCCTGGGGACGGGATCGTGGTCGATGCCCTTGGCGTGCACGTCCCGGGAGTTCTTCCCTTCGACATGGCACAGGACCACTGTCGCTTCGTGGTCGGCCAGCACCGGGAACATCTCACCGTCCGATGCCGGCCCGCCGGAGTAATTGACCACGAGTGCCCCGGCGTCCAGGCACGACCGGGCAACGGCGGGCTCGTAGGTCTCGACCGATACGGCGATGCCTTCCGAGGCGAGCCCCTTCACGACCGGCACCAAGGCGGCCACCTGTTCCTGCACGGAGACCTGCGCGGTGCGGGGATTGCTTGACTCGGCGCCGATGTCGACGATGTCGGCCCCTTGTGCGGCGAGGATGCGACCTTTTCTGACAGCGGACTCGGTCGAGGTAGCGACGCTCTCCCGATAGGTGGAGTCCGGAGAGAGGTTGACGCATCCCATGACGGCGGGGGTGGTGTCGACGTCGATTACCCGATCCCCCACTCGAAGTGGTTCCACGGGTAAGGAAAGATCACCCTCGAATCGCCGCGCCAGATCCATCAATTGAGCAAGGGAAATCATCCGACCTCATTCCAGTACGACCGCCCGCGAAGGCACCGCGCTAGCCCAGGATCCCCCGCTGATACCCCGTCGCCACCGCCGCCGCGCGGTCGTTGACGCCGAGCTTGGCGTACAGGTGGGTGAGGTGGGTCTTCACTGTGGCCTCGCTGATGAACAGTTCGCGGGCTATCTCGCGGTTCGAGGTGCCGCGGGCGACCAGGGCCAGCACCTCGCGTTCCCGGGCGGAGAGCGGTTCGTTGCCGGGGGCGGCGGGCGTGCGGACGGCGGAGACCAGGCGGGAGGCGACGGCCGGGGAGAGAACGGTACAGCCCTGGGCGGCGGCGCGGACGGCGGTGAAGAGCTCCTCGCGCGGAGCGTCCTTGAGCAGGTAGCCGGTCGCGCCCGCCTCGATCGCGGGGAGGGTGTCGGAGTCGGTGTCGTACGTCGTGAGGACCAGGACCTGGGCGCGGGCGCCGCGCCGCGTCAGTTCGCGGATGGCGTCGACCCCGCCGCCGCCCGGCATGCGGAGGTCCATGAGGATCACGTCGGGGTCGAGGGTGCCGGCGAGCGTGACGGCTTCTGCGCCGTTGGACGCCTCGCCGAGGACCGTGAAGCCGGGGGCGGACTCGAACATGCCGCGCAGGCCGTCGCGGACGACAGGGTGGTCGTCGACGACGAGCAGCGAGATCGGGGGCTCAGTTGTCATGGCGGACCAACGGTACGCGCGCCGACAGGGCAGTGCCGAGCCCCGGTTCGGACTCCACGGTGAGGGAGCCGGCGATGCGTTCGGCGCGGGCCCGCATGCCGTCCATCCCGAAGCCGCCGACCCGGCTGCGGGCGGGCACGGCGAGCGGGTCGAAGCCGGTGCCGTCGTCGCGGATGTCGAGGATGACCTCGCCGCCCGGGAAGTCGCCCAGATAGGAGAGGGTGACGCCGACGCGGGAGGCGCGCGCGTGCCGGGCGGCGTTGGAGAGGGCTTCCTGGGCGATGCGCAGGAGGGTGGCCGCGACCTCCTCGTGCAGGTGCTCGGCGGTGCCGGTGAGGGTGAACTCGGCGCGTATGGCGGTCCGTTCGCCCCATTCGGCGACCGTCTTCCGCAGCGCCTCGGGCAGCCCGTCGTGCTCCAGGGCGACCGGGGCCAGGTTGTGCACGGAGCGGCGGGCCTCGCCCAGGCTGTGCCGGGCCAGCGCGAGGGCGCGGCCCACGTGCTCCTCGGCCACCTTCGGCTCGGGGGTGTTGGTGACGACCTGGAGCTGGGCGATGATCCCGGCCAGCCCCTGGGCGATGGTGTCGTGGATCTCGGCGGCCAGCCGCCTGCGCTCGTCGGCGACCCCGGCCTCCCGGGCCTGGACGAGGAGCTGGGCGTGCAGGGCCGCGTTCTCGTCCAGGGCCTGGCGCAGGGCGGCGATGGTCTCGGTGCGCTCGCGGGACCGCTGTTTCTCCTGCTCGTTGAGGTGGGCGATCCCCACCTGGAGCGCGGAGTTGACGACCAGCAGCACGGCGAAGAGGAGCCACTGGAGCACGCTCCGGAACGGCATCCCGCCCGTCTGCGCACCGGCCACGGTGACCGCGCCGGCCAGCAGTCCGAGCCGCCGCCACCGGCGCGGCAGCAGCTCGTCGGCGTCCATGTAGCCGGTGGCGGCGTAGAACGCGCAGAACGGGCTGAGCCAGGTGAGCGCGAAGGCGAGGGCCCAGCGGACCACGTAGTACGCGCTCCCGGCCGCGGAGGGTGTACGGCCGTGGTCGGGGCGGCGGGACCGGGTGCCGTGCCACCACAGCTGGAGCACGAGCGCCGCCCCGACCAGGGACCAGGCGGTCAGCCACGTCGCCCGGGAGGTGCCGGGGGCGGCGGAGGCGACCCCGAGGACGATGCTGATGCCGAGAAACCCGTACGGCCCCCAGGTGTGCAGCTGCTCCCAGCGCCGGTCGATCCGGTTGTCCTCCGCGGTCATGTCCCCAGTCTGCACAGTGGGCCGCCTCCTACTCCCAGCGGAACCAGCGGGCGGCCCCGGCCGTCAGCAGGATCGTCCAGGCCGCGAGCACGCCCAGGTGCTCCCAGCCGGGCCAGTGTCCGGCGGCGGCCCGGTCCAGGGCACGGGCCGCCGCGCCGAACGGGGTCAGCTGCACCACCCGGGCCATCGCGTGCGGCATCTCCCGCACCGGGATCCACACGCCCGCGCAGAACATCATCGGGAAGAACACCGCCGAGCCGATCGCGCCCGCGATCTTCGTGGTGCGGGACACCGCCGAGACGACGGAGCCGAGGGCGAGAGCGGCCGCGGCCGCGAGCAGCAGCGCCAGCAGGTACCCGCCCGGCTGCTGCGGCAGCCGTACGTCGAAGGCGAGCCGGCCGACGACGAGCGCGAGCAGTGCCGAGCCCAGCGCGACCGTGCCCTGCACCACCATCTGCGCGGACAGCAGCGCGGAGGGCCGTACGGGGGTGAGCCGCATCCGGCGCAGGATGCCCCGCTCCCGGTGGCCGGTGAGCGCCTGGGGCAGGGTCTGCACGCCGGACATGATCAGGGCGATCAGGACGGCGATGGGGACGTACGCGTCGACCGGCCGCAGCCCGCCCAGGGACGTGTCGGCGTCCCGGAAGGAGGGGATCGAGCCGAGGACCACCAGGAGCAGTGTCGGGAACAGGAAGACCCAGAAGACGGCGCCCGGTTCGCGGCCGAACAGCCGGAACTCGGTGCGCAGGACGGCGGTGTTCATGCTGCGTCTGCCTCCTTCGTGAGGTCCAGGAACGCGTCGTCGAGGGTCGCGTCCACGACCCGGAGCTGGTGGGCGGTGATGCGGTGCCGGGCGAGCAGGGTGATGACGGCGTTGACGGTCTCGTCGGTGCCGGAGAGCGTGATCCGGCCGTCCTTGCGCTCGATCGAGGCGAGGGCCGGGAGGGCGGCAAGGTCGTGGTCGTCCAGGGGGGCGGACGGGGTGAAGCTGATGACGGTGGCGCCGGCGCTGCGGCGGATCAGCCCGGCCGGGGTGTCCAGGGCGGCCACCCGGCCCTTGTCGATCACCGCGATCCGGTCGCAGAGCCGCTGCGCCTCCTCCATGAAGTGGGTGACGAGCAGGACGGTGACCCCGCGGTCCCGGACGTCCTCGATCAGCTCCCAGGTGTCCCGCCGGGCCCGCGGGTCGAGCCCGGTCGTCAGCTCGTCGAGGACGACGACCCGGGGGTTCCCGATCAACGCCAGTGCGATGAAGAGCCGTTGCTTCTGCCCGCCCGACAGCTTGCCGAACCGGGTGGCGAGCTTGCCGGTGAGCCCGAGGCGCTCGGCGAGCGGCGCCCAGTCGAGCGGGCTCGGATAGAAGGAGGCGTACAGCTCAAGGGCCTCGCGGACGGTGAGCTTGGGCTGCAGCTCGCTCTCCTGGAGCTGGGCGCCGAGGACGCGGGCGACCTGCTCGTGGTCGGCGACGGGATCGAGCCCGGTGACCCGGACCCGCCCCGCGTCGGGCACCCGCAGCCCCTCCACGCACTCCACGGTGGTGGTCTTGCCGGCGCCGTTCGGCCCGAGGATCCCGAAGATCTCGCCCTCCTCGACGGCGAGACTCACCCCGTCGACGACGGCCCGGCCGCCGTACGACTTCCGCAGGTCTGTCAATTCGATGACGGTTGGCATGCTCCGAGGGTCCCGTCACGGCCGGGTCCGCCACATCGCCCGCCCCGCTGGAACCGGCATCGGCCGATCGGCTGATGCCGCGCATCCTCCTGTACGACCCCTCGAACGTTCCCCCAGGTCGTAGGTCTGGCGGCGGATTCCGGTCCGGCCAAAACTCGGTGGGCGTTGTCAGTGCCGGTCCGTAGGCTCGCCCGTGATGCCTCCGACACGTGCAACCACCAGGGAACGCTCCGCCGTCCGTATCCTGCTGCGCCTGTGGCCGTACGTACGGCCGGTGCGGGTACGGCTGTCCGTCGCCGCGTGCGTGGCGATCGTCGCCTCCTGTACGGGGCTCGTGATCCCCCTCGTCCTCAAGTGGATGGTGGACGGCCCGGTCGCCGACCACGACCCGGCCGGGGTATGGCTCGGCGCGCTGTACCTGCTGCTGCTCGGCATCGCGGAAGCACTCCTCTTCGGCCTGCGCCGCTGGCTGGTCGCCAGGCCTCTCTCGCGTGTCGAGGCGGGGATGCGGGCGGACCTGTACGGCCATCTCCAGCGCCTGCCGGTCGCCTTCCACGACCGCTGGGCCTCCGGCCAGCTGCTCTCCCGGGCCACCACCGACCTGATGCTGCTCCGCATGTTCCTCGCCTTCCCGCTGACCTTCCTCCTCGTCAACGGGGTGACGATCCTCGTCGGCGTGCTGATCATGCTGGCGCAGGACTGGACGCTGGGCCTGGTCATCCTGGTCCCCGCCGTCCCCATGGTGTGGACCTGCGTGCTCTTCGAGAAGCGGTACGCGGAGGTGGCCCGGCTCGCCCAGGACCAGGTGGGCGACCTGACGACGGTGGTCGAGGAGAGCGTGCTCGGCATCCGCATCATCAAGGGCTTCGGCCGGCATCGCAGCCAGGCCCGCGCCTTCCGCGACCTGGTCCGCACGCTGCGGACCACCGAGCTGCGCAAGGCGCGGATGCTGGCCGCCATCTGGGCCGTCATCGTGACCCTCCCCGAACTCGCCATCGGCGCCGCCCTCTTCTGGGGCTCCATCCAGGTCGCCGACGGCGACCTCAGCGCCGGCACCCTGGTCGCCTTCCTCTCCACCGCCCTCGCCCTCCGCTGGCCGGTGGAGTCGATCGGCTTCCTGCTGGCGATGAGCCAGGAGGCGGCCACGGCGACGGAAAGGTACTTCGAGGCACGGGACGCTTTGCAGGAGGACGTCGATTCAGCTGCGGCTGAGTGGGGGCTGAGCGCAAGCCCCCACCGGCCCGCATCCGACAACGATGGCATCCGCTTCCAGTCAGTCTCCTTCCGCTACCCCGACGCCGACCCCGAATCCGCCCCCGCCCTCGCCCACATCGACCTCCACATCCGCCCCGGCGAATCCATGGCCCTCGTCGGCGCCACCGGCAGCGGCAAGACCACGCTCACCGCCCTCATCCCCCGCCTGCATGAGACGACCTCCGGCCGGATCACCCTGGACGGCACCGACATCACCGCCCTGTCCCGCGAGGAACTCCGCACCCTCGTCGCCGTGGCCTTCGAGGAACCCACCCTCTTCTCCGCCTCCGTCGGCGAGAACGTGCTGATGGGAGCCGACGACAGCGCCGGCGAGCCCGAGCTGGCCCGTGCCCTCGCCGTCGCCCAGGCCGACTTCGCGCACGCCCTCCCCCAGGGCACCGCGACCCAGGTCGGCGAGCAGGGCCTCAGCCTCTCCGGCGGCCAGCGCCAGCGCCTCGCGCTCGCCCGGGCGGTCGTCGGCCGGCCCCGCTTCCTCGTGCTTGACGACCCCCTCTCCGCCCTGGACGTCCACACCGAGGCCGCCGTGGAGGCGGCCCTGCGCGACGTGCTCGCCGACACCACGGCGCTGATCGTCGCCCACCGCCCCTCCACCGTGCTGCTCGCCGACCGCGTCGCCCTACTCTCCGGCGGCCGTATCACCGCCGTCGGCACCCACCAGGAACTGCTACGCGGTAACACCGAGTACGCCCATCTGATGTCCGGGGAGGATCACCGCCGTTGACTTTCCACCCCCTCGTGAACGAGGGGGGTTCCTACGGCTCGCGCCGTGGGGTTTTCTGCTTCGTCGCCGACTGCCCGCCCGGAGTTCTCCGTTGAGGTCTTACACCGGCTCCACAGACTGTCACCGCCAGCCCGGCGGCCAGAAGGTTGTTCGCCGCGTTCACGTCCCGGTCATGGGTCGTGCCGCAGCTGTCGCACGTCCATGTACGGACGCTGAGCGGCATCTTCTCCTGCAAGGTGCCGCACGAGGAGCACAGCCTGGAGGAGGGGAAGTAGCGGTCCACCGCGATCACTTCCCGTCCGTACCAGGCGGCCTTGTACTCCAGCATGGAGCGGAACTCGCTCCAGCTCGCGTCCGAGATCGCCCGGGCGAGCGTGTGGTTTTTGACCATGTTGCGCACAGTCAGGTCCTCGATCACGAGCGTTTGGTTTTCACGCACGAGTCGGGTGGTGAGCTTGTGGAGCATGTCCCGGCGCCGGTCGGCGATCCGGGCGTGGATCCTGGCGACCTTGCGCCGGGCTTTGCGGCGGTTGGCGCCGTTACCCCTGGCCTTGCGGGACAACTCCCGCTGGGCTTTGGCGAGGCGGACGCGGTCACGGCGCTCATGCCGGGGATTGGCGATCTTCTCCCCGGTGGAGAGGGTCAGGAGGTGGTCCAGGCCGACGTCGACCCCGACCGCTGTGTCGAGGGCGGGAAGCGGCCGGACGGTGGGGTCGTCGCACAGCATGGAGACGAACCAGCGTCCGGCTGCGTCTTGGGACACGGTCACGGTGGACGGCTGCACTCCGTCGGGCAGCGGCCGGGACCACACGATCTCCAGCGGTTCCGCCATCTTCGCCAGCGTCAGCGTGCCGTCCCGGAAGCGGAATCCGCTGGTGGTGTACTCGGCGGACTTGCGCGACTTCTTCCGCGACTTGAAGCGCGGGTACTTCGCCCGCTTGGCGAAGAAGTGGGTGAACGCGGTCTGCAGGTGCCGCAGTGTCTGCTGCAACGGCACCGACGAGACGTCACTGAGGAACGCCAGTTCCTCGGTCTTCTTCCACGCCGTCAGCATGGACGAGGTGGCGTTGTAGTTGACCCTCTCCTGCCGCGCCCACGCCTCAGTACGGGCCGCCAGCGCCAGGTTGTAGACCTTCCGCACGCACCCGAACGTGCGCGACAGCTCGGCTGCCTGCGCATCGGTCGGATGGAAGCGGTACTTGAACGCCCGCTTCACATGATTCGTGGGCATTCTCACAAACTAGCTTGGTTGCAGGTGAGGATCAAACCTACCGGTCAGAGCATTGCGATCCGTCTTGGCAGCGAATCCCAGCTCCCTGCCCTGCTCCGCAGGGGGTCTCGTTTCCTCCCCCGGCTGAAGCCGGGGATATCCGCGAAAGGGCGCCCGATGACCGCCGCCACCTCCCTGTCCGCCCCCGACGAGGACGACCGACTCGCCCGGCCGGCCGAAGCCGCCGTCGGCGACCCCTTCGACCGGGACGTCCTGCCCACCCCGCCCGGCGCCACGGCCACCCTGCTGCGTTCGCTCCTCGCCCCCATGAAGGCGCGGGTCGCCTTCACCTCGTTCCTCCTGCTGCTCCAGCAGGCGGCGGTCCAGGCGGGCCCGCTGCTGGTGGCGTACGCCATCGACACGGCCGTACCGGCGTTCCGCCGCCACGACCACGGCCCGCTGATCGCGGTCGCGGTCGGCTACGGCCTGAGCGCGCTGCTCTCCGGCGGCCTCCAGTACGCGTTCGTCCGGGCGTCCGCCCGCGTCAACCAGGACGTGCTTCTCGACCTGCGCGGCCGCATCTTCCGCCACGCGCAGGCGCTGAGCATCGACTTCCACGAGCGCTACACGTCGGGCCGTCTCATCTCCCGCTCCACCACGGACGTCGAGTCGCTCCGCGAGCTGCTGGCCGAGGGGCTCCAGGAGCTGGTCACGGTCATCCTCTCCTTCCTCTACATCTCGGCGATGCTGCTCTGGCTGGACCTGGGCCTCGGCGCGGTCGCGGTGGCGAGCTTCGTACCGCTGTACCTGCTCGTGCGGCTGTACCAGCGGCGTGCGGTACGGGTGTACAAGGCGCGGTCCACGGCGATCGCCGCGGTGATCGTGAAGTTCGTGGAGACGATGAACGGCATCCGCCCGGTACGCGCGTTCCGCCGGGAGGCCGCCAACGACGCCGAGTTCGCCGTACTCAACCACCGCCACGAGCGGACGAACGGGGACGCGCTCCTCGAAATGGCGCGGTACGTGGTCGGCTCGCGGCTGGTCGCCAACACCTCGGTCGCGGTGATCGTGCTGTGGGGCGCCTACCGGGTGGCGTCCGGCTCGCTGGAGCTGGGTGTCCTCGCCGCGGCCGTCCTCTACCTGCGGCGGCTGTACGACCCGATCGACCGCCTCGGCATGTTCCTCAACTCGTACCAGTCGGCGTCCGCCTCGCTGGAGAAGATCGCGGGCCTGCTGGCCCAGACCCCGTCCGTGCCCGAGCCCTCGGTCCCCCGGGAGCTGCCCCCGCTCGCGACCGAACTCCCCGGCCGCGAGGTCGTCTTCGACGGTGTCCGCTTCGCCTACCGCACCGGCGGCGAGGTGCTGCCCGCCTTCGACCTCGCCCTCCCGGCCGGGCAGACCGTCGCGGTCGTCGGCTCCACCGGCGCCGGCAAGTCGACGCTCGCCAAACTGCTCGCCCGCTTCTACGACCCGTCCGACGGCCGGGTCCTCCTCGACGGTGTGAACCTGCGCGAACTGACCGTGCCGGAACTGCGGCGCGGGGTCGTGATGGTCACCCAGGAGGCGTTCCTGTTCTCCGGCACGGTCGCCGAGAACATCGCCATCGGCCGCCCGGACGCCACCCGCGAGGAGATCGAGCAGGCCGCCAAGGCGATCGGCGCCCACGAGTTCATCGCCGCACTGCCCGACGGCTACGACACGGACGTCCGCAAGCGCGGCGGGCGCATCTCGGCGGGGCAGCGCCAACTGGTCGCGTTCGCACGCGCCTTGCTCGCCGACCCGGCGGTGCTGATCCTCGACGAGGCGACCAGTTCCCTGGACATCCCCGGCGAACGGGCCGTGCAGCGCGCGATGTCGACCGTGCTCAAGGGCCGTACGGCGGTGGTGATCGCGCACCGGCTCTCCACCGTGGAGATCGCCGACCGGGTGCTGGTGATGGAGCACGGCCGCATCGTCGAGGACGGCCCCCCGGCCGAACTCATCGCGGGCACGGGCCGGTTCGCGGATCTGCACCGCGCCTGGCGGGACAGTCTGGCCTAGCCGGGAGAAGCAGGGAGAAGCCAGGGAAGCCGGGAGAAGTCGGGAGAACGGGGGTCGCAGGGTGATCGACGCGTACGAGGATCCGGGCACGCCCGACACGCGCGGCGGCTGGTCCTACCTGTGGTGGCTGGTGGCCTGCCAGCCACGCCGCTCGCTCGCCGGGGCGCTGCTGGCCAGTGTCTGGCTGACGCTGATGGCCGCGACGCCGTACATGATGGCCCGGGCGGTGGACGACGGCCTGGTGCCGGGCCGCATGGCGGTGCTGGCCGGCTGGACGGCGGCGATCTTCGTCCTCGGGGCGGGCAACGCGTGGATCAGCATCATGCGCCACCGCACGATGACCCGGGTGCGGATGGACGCGTACTTCCGCACCATCAAGGTGCTGGTCGGGCAGACGGTACGGCTCGGCGCCGAGCTGCCGCGCCGGGCCGGCGCCGGGGAGGTCGTCACGATCGGCGTCGGCGACGTGCACACCATCGCCCAGGCGCTGACCGTCGTCGGCCCCGGGGTGGGCGCGGTCGTCGTGTACGGGGTGGTGGCGGGCCTCCTCCTGACGATCTCGCCGCTGCTGACCGGCGTGGTGCTGCTCGGGGTGCCGGTGGTGGCTCTCCTCGCGGGCCCGCTGGCCCGGCGGCTGCAGGGCAGGGAGACCGAGTACCGGGAACGCCAGAGCGTGCTCACGGCCCGTATCGGCGACCTCGCGGGCGGCCTGCGCGTCCTCAACGGCCTCGGCGGCAAGGGCCTGTTCGCGGACGCCTTCCGCCGCGACTCCCAGCACCTGCGCGCCCAGGGCTACCGGGTGGGCGCGGTCGCCAGCTGGGTCCAGGCGCTGGGCATGGGCCTGCCGACGGTGTTCCTCGCGGTGGTCACCTGGATCGCGGCCCGGATGGCCGCCCACGGCGACATCACGGTCGGCCAGCTGGTGTCGGTGTACGGCTATGTCGCCGTCCTGATCGGCCCGGTGGCCTTCTTCCTCGACATGGGCTACCAGCTCAGCCGGGGCGTGGTGGCCGCCCGCCGGGTCGTCCGCTTCCTGCGCCACGAGCCGTCCCCGGACAAGGGCACCGGCCACCCCCCGACCGACCCGGCCGTCCTGCACGACCCGCAGTCCGGGGTACGGCTCCGCCCCGGCAGGCTCACGGCCCTGGTGGGCGCCAGCCCGACGGAAACGGGCACGGTGGTGGACCGCCTGGGCCGCTACACACCGTCGGACGTGACCTGGGGAGACGTACGCCTGGACGCCGTACCCCTACGGGAAGTGCGCAGCCGAATCCTCGTCGCCGACAACGACGCGGATCTGTTCGCCGACACCTTGCGCAATGCAATCGGCGCTGGACTGCATGAAGAGGGCGCCCGCAACGCGCCCCAAAGGGGCGCGGGGCCGCATCAAATCTGCGGCTGCCGCCGCGCGGGTGCGACCAGCCCCCACGGCGCCGCACCCGCCACCCCACATCACGAGGTACCCCCTGACGCGCAAACAGCCCAAGCCCTCCACGCGGCCGCGGCCAACGACATCGTCCAGGCCCTCCCCCACGG
Source organism: Streptomyces sp. NPDC047061 (assembly GCF_040643955.1). Lineage (NCBI taxonomy): Bacteria > Bacillati > Actinomycetota > Actinomycetes > Kitasatosporales > Streptomycetaceae > Streptomyces > Streptomyces sp. NPDC047061. Next base: position 13,000 of record NZ_JBEYVI010000045.1, on the reverse strand, counting down.
CCTCGACTCCGAACTCACCGCCCAGGCCCGCAACCTCTCCGGCGGCCAACGCCAGCGCGTCCGCCTCGCCCGCGCCCTCCTCGCCGACCCCGAGGTCCTCCTCGCCGTGGAACCCACCTCCGCCCTCGACGCCCACACCGAGGCCCTCGTGGCAGAGCGCCTCCGCACCGCACGCGACGGCCGCACCACCCTCCTGACCACCACCTCCCCGCTGATGCTGGCCCACGCCGACGAGGTGATCTTCCTGGTGGACGGCAGGGTCGCCGCGACCGGCACCCACGAGGGGCTGCTGGAGTACGAACCCGGCTACCGCGCCCTCGTGGCCCGGGACACCGAAGAGGAAGAGGTCGTCAGGTGACGACGAGTCAACTCCCGGTCGCCGGCCGCGCCGAGGTACGCCGGGCCACCCTCCGCCTGGTGACGGCGGACCGCGGCCCGTTCGCCGCCGCCCTGCTGCTGAACGCCGCGGCGGCCGCCACCGGCCTCGCCGGCCCCTGGCTGGTCGGCCGGATCGTGGACGAGGTACGGGCCGGCCGTGGGGTCGGCGCCGTGGATCACCTCGCCAAGTGGATCCTGCTCTGCTCCCTCGCCCAGCTGCTGCTCGCCCGCTCCGCCCGCTATCTCGGCCACCGCTTCGGCGAACGGATCCTGGCCCGCGTCCGCGAGGAGTTCGTGGACCGGGCGCTGGCGCTGCCCGCGTCGGTCGTGGAGCGGGCCGGCACCGGCGACCTGACCGCGCGCGGCACGGGCGACGTGGCCACCGTCGGCACCACCCTGCGGGACGCCGGGCCCGAGCTGCTGGTCAGCACGGTGCAGGCGCTGTTCGTGATGGGCGCGGTGTTCGTCCTAGACCCGCTGCTGGCCGCGTTCGGCGTGCTCGGGCTGACCCCGATCTGGTTCGCGCTGCGCTGGTATCTGCGCCGGGCCCGGGACGGCTACCTCGCCGAGGGTGCCAGCACCTCCGGGGTCGCCGAGATCGTCACGGCGACGGTGGCGGGCGCCCGCACGGTGGAGGCGTTCCGGCTCCAGGAGCAGCGGATCTCGGCGAGCAGGGACGCGCTGGAGACCAACCGGAAGGCCCGGTTCTACACGCTGTACCTGCGGACCGTGTTCTTCCCGGCGGTCGAGGTGTCGTACTCCGTACCGGTGGCGGGGGTGCTGCTGGTCGGCGGGCTGCTGCACGCGGGCGTCGGGGTGGTGGTGTCGGCGGCGCTGTACCTGCGGCAGTTCACGGAGCCGCTGGACCAGATCCTGCTGCGGGTGGAGCAACTCCAGGCCAGCAGTGCCTCGTTCGCGCGGGTGGAGGGGCTGGCGGGGGCCCCGCGGGCGGCGGCGGACGGCGCGGCACCCGCGCCGGCGGACGACCGGATCGACGTGCGCGAGGTGCGGTACGCCTATGAGCGCGGCGGTGAGGTGCTGCGCGGGGTGGACCTCACGGTGCGGCCCGGGGAACGGCTCGCGGTGGTCGGGCCGTCCGGCGCCGGGAAGACGACGCTGAGCCGGCTGCTGGCGGGCGTCGACGCGCCCGGGTCGGGCACGGTGACCGTGGGCGGGGTGCCGGTCGCGGGGCTGGCACCGGAGCGGCTGCGCCGCCAGGTCGTCCTGGTCACCCAGGAGCATCACGTCTTCCTCGGCACGGTCCGGGACAACCTGCTGATCGCCGAACCGGCCGCGTCCGACGCGGACCTGTGGGCGGCGCTCACCGCCGTCGGCGCCGACGACTGGGTGCGCGGCCTGCCCGACGGCCTGGACACCCCGCTCGGCACGGACGGCACGGTCGCCGACGGCTCCCGGGCCCAGCAGCTCGCGCTGGCCAGGGTGGTGCTGGCCGACCCGCACACGCTGATCCTGGACGAGGCGACCGCGCTGCTGGACCCGACGACCGCCCGGCACACCGAGCGCGCCCTGGCGGCCGTGCTCGAAGGCCGTACGGTCATCGCCATCGCGCACCGGCTGCACACCGCCCACGACGCCGACCGGGTGGCGGTGATGGAGGACGGCCTCCTCACCGAACTCGGCACGCACGAGGAGCTGGTGGCAGCGGGCGGGGCATACGCGGCGCTGTGGACGACCTGGCACGGAGACCCCTCCTAGGGCCCCTCCTGAAGCCCCTCCTCACAGGACGTCCGGAGGTGCCGGCGGACCAGGGTTACTCCACCCCTCACTCGGACCGCGTCGACCAACGGTCCGCATACCGGACCTGAACATCCGGTCAACGAACGATTTCCGGCCAAGTTCCTGACGCGGTCCTGACAGGTGGCGTTTTCTGCTGCCACTCTTCCCACGGCCGACTCACAGCAACCCCACAGCTCCACCCCGCCGCTGCTGTCGAGTCCGGTACTGCACACGCACACGGTTCCGCGCTTCGCCGAGTTCTGCCCGGCCGGCCCACCCGCCGTCCGGATCTCCCCTGGCCGTGAGACCCGCGGCCACGCAGAAGGAGTCAGTGTTGAGAAGCAGTTCCTCTCGCAGACGCACCCCCCACAGCACGTACCGCCGTACCGCAGCAGTGGCCCTCGCGGGCGTCACCGCCCTGATCGCCGCGGCCGTCCAGTCGGGCGCCGCCAGCGCCGCCCCGGCCGCCCCGCAGCTCGGCCGGGTCAAACCGGCCCACGCGGCCGTCAAGCTCTCCCCCTCGCAGCGCGCGGAACTGCTCCGCGACGCGAGCGGCGAGCGGGCCGCCACCGCCAAGGCGATAGGCCTCGGCACCAAGGAGAAGCTGGTCGTCAAGGACGTCGTGAAGGACGCCGACGGCACCCTGCACACCCGCTACGAGCGCACCTACGCCGGTCTGCCGGTGCTCGGCGGCGACCTGGTCGTGGACACCGCCAAGTCGGGTGCCACCGAGCGGGTCGTCAAGGCGAACAACGCCACGCTGAAGGTCGCCGACCTCACCCCGGCGAAGACCGCGGCGAGCGCCGAGAAGACGGCCCTCACCGCCGCGAGGACGCTGGGCTCCACCAAGTCGGCCGCGGACGGCGCCCGCAAGGTGATCTGGGCCGGCTCGGGCAAGCCCGTCCTCGCCTACGAGACCATCGTCGGCGGCTTCCAGGACGACGGCACGCCCAACCAGCTGCACGTCATCACCGACGCCGCCACCGGCAAGAAGCTCTTCCAGTACCAGGGCATCGAGAACGTCACCGGCACCGGCAACACCCAGTACAGCGGGACGGTGTCGCTGTCGACGACCCAGTCGGGCTCGACGTACAACCTGACCGACGGCGACCGTGGCGGCCACAAGACGTACAACCTGAACCACGGCACCTCGGGCACCGGCACGCTGTTCTCGCAGTCGAGCAACACCTGGGGCAACGGCACCACGTCGAACGCCGCCACCGCGGGTGCCGACGCGCACTACGGGGCCGCCGAGACCTGGGACTTCTACAAGAACACCTTCGGCCGCAGCGGCATCAAGAACAACGGCGTCGGCGCCTACTCCCGCGTGCACTACGGCAACTCGTACGTGAACGCGTTCTGGGACGACGGCTGCTTCTGCATGACCTACGGCGACGGCTCCGGCAACGCGGACCCGCTGACCGCCCTCGACGTGGCCGGCCACGAGATGAGCCACGGCGTCACGTCGAACACGGCCGGCCTCAACTACAGCGGCGAGTCCGGCGGCCTCAACGAGGCCACCTCGGACATCTTCGGCACCGGCGTGGAGTTCTACGCGGCCAACTCCTCCGACGTCGGCGACTACCTCATCGGCGAGAAGATCGACATCAACGGCGACGGCACCCCGCTGCGCTACATGGACAAGCCGAGCAAGGACGGCGGTTCGGCCGACTACTGGTCCTCGTCGGTCGGCGGCCTCGACGTGCACTACTCGTCCGGCGTGGCGAACCACTTCTTCTACCTGCTGAGCGAGGGCAGCGGCGCCAAGGTCATCAACGGCGTCAGCTACAACTCGCCCACGAAGGACGGTCTTCCGGTCACCGGCATCGGCCGGGACAAGGCGCTGCAGATCTGGTACCGGGCGCTCACCACCAAGTTCACCTCGACCACCAACTACGCGGCGGCCCGCACCGGCACCCTCGCGGCGGCGGGTGAGCTGTACGGCACCACCAGCACCGAGTACAAGGCGGTGCAGGACGCCTGGGCGGCCGTGGCGGTCGGCGCGCGCTCCGGTGGCGGCGGCGGTACGGGCACCTCGTACGAGAGCACCACGGCCGTGTCGATCCCGGACAACGGGCCCGCGGTCACCTCGTCGATCACGGTCTCCGGCCGGACCGGGAACGCGCCGAGCACCTTGCAGGTAACGCCGAATATCAGCCACACGTGGCGTGGCGACCTGGTGATCGACCTCGTCGGTCCGTCCGGGACGTCGTACCGCCTGAAGAGCTTCAGCTCCTCGGACTCGGCGGACAACGTGACGGACACCTACACGGTGAACGCCTCGTCGGAATCGGCCAATGGAACCTGGAAGTTGAAGGTCCAGGACCAGGCCGCACAGGACGTCGGCACCATCAACGGGTGGAAGCTGACCTTCCCGTAACCGCAGGTAACAGTCGCGCGCACCGGGCGCCGTCCGCGGGGGTCCCCCCCTCGGGCGGCGCCCGTTTTACATGCCCGCAACGTTCACCCAACACCTGCTTTTCGGCCAACATCACTTCAGGGTCCTGACATGTACGCGACCTTGATGTCACTCTTCCTTCACCCGTCGCACAGCACAGCAACTTCACACCCCACAGCCGGGCCGGTAACCCCACTCCGCCCGGACTCCCCACATTCTGAAGGAGCTTCAGTGAGCCCCCTCTACGCGCGTCACAAGCGCACCACGCTGGCCATCGCCACCGCTGTCGCCGCCGGCGCCCTGCTCACCACGGGTATGACCGCGAACGCCTCGGCCGTCGACAAGAAGCCGCTGGCCGCCGCCCCCACGCTGCTCTCCAACTCCGCCCGCACCGCCCTGATCCAGAAGGCGGACGCGAACGTCGCCGAGACGGCCAAGCAGATAGGCCTCGGCACCAAGGAGAAGCTGGTCGTCAAGGACGTCGTGAAGGACGTCGACGGCACGGTCCACACGCGCTACGAGCGCACCTACGCGGGCCTGCCCGTCCTCGGCGGCGACGTCGTCGTGCACACCTCGAAGGCCGGCAAGACCGAGGGCGTCACCAAGGCGACCAAGGCGACCATCAAGGTGGCTTCGCTCAAGCCGCAGGTCACCGCCGCCAAGGCCGAGAAGACCGCGCTCACCGCGGCGAAGACCCTCGGCTCCACCAAGCAGGCCGCCGACGGCGCCCGCAAGGTGATCTGGGCCGGCTCGGGCACCCCGGTCCTCGCCTACGAGACGGTCGTCGGCGGTTTCCAGGACGACGGCACCCCGAACAAGCTGCACGTCATCACCGACGCGGCCACCGGCAAGAAGCTCTTCGAGTACCAGGGCGTCGAGAACGCCACGGGCACCGGCAAGACCCTGTACTCCGGCACGGTCAGCCTCACCACCTCGCTGTCGGGCACGACGTACTCGCTGACCGACGCCTCCCGCGGCAGCCACAAGACGTACAACCTGAAGCACACCACCAGCTCCGGCACCGGCACCCTGTTCACCAACACCACCAACACCTGGGGCACCGGCGCCGCCTCCAGCTCCACCACGGACGTCACCGCGGCCGCCGACGCCGCCTACGGCGCGCAGGAGACCTGGGACTTCTACAAGGCCACCTTCGGCCGCAGCGGCATCAAGAACGACGGTGTCGGCGCCTACTCCCGCGTCCACTACGGCAGCTCGTACGTCAACGCGTTCTGGGACGACGACTGCTTCTGCATGACCTACGGCGACGGCTCCAGCAACACCCACCCGCTGACCTCGCTGGACGTGGCCGGCCACGAGATGAGCCACGGCGTCACCGCCAACACCGCGGGCCTCAACTACAGCGGCGAGTCCGGCGGCCTCAACGAGGCCACCTCGGACATCTTCGGCACCGGCGTGGAGTTCTACGCGGCCAACTCCTCCGACGTCGGCGACTACCTCATCGGCGAGAAGATCAACATCAACGGCGACGGCACCCCGCTGCGCTACATGGACCAGCCCAGCAAGGACGGCGGCTCCGCCAACTACTGGTCCTCCTCGGTCGGCAACCTCGACGTGCACTACTCGTCCGGCGTCGCGAACCACTTCTTCTACCTCCTCTCGGAGGGCAGCGGTTCGAAGACGATCAACGGGGTGTCCTACAACTCCCCGACGTACAACGGCTCCACGGTCACCGGCATCGGCCGGGACAAGGCGCTGCAGATCTGGTACAAGGCGCTGACGACGTACTTCACGTCGACCACCAACTACAAGTCGGCCCGCACCGGCACGCTGTCCGCGGCGGCCGCGCTGTACGGCTCCGGCTCCACCGAGTACAACGCGGTGGCGGCGGCCTGGACGGCGGTCAACGTCAGCTGACCCCGCCCCCGGCACCGTGGGCGGGCCCCCGGGGACAAGTCGTCCCGGGGGCCCGCCCTACGCTCTCTCCCATGTCCTTCACGTACGAGGCGGTCGGCGCCACCCGGGAGAACCTCGCCGCCTGCCCGCCGGGCTTCCACCCCCTGCATGTGCGCACGCGCATCGGCGAGGGCCAGGAAGTCTTCCACCGGGCCGCCGAGGCGGTCCTCACCTGGGAACTCCACCGCGCCCTGGGCGTGGGCATCGACGCCGCCGCCGACCGCGCGGCCCCCGGCGTCGACGTCACCGTCACCCTGGCCGGACTCATCAAGGCCCCCTGCCGAATAGTCTGGACCGCCGAGGAGTCCCGCCGCGCCGGCTGGGCCTACGGCACCCTCGCCGGCCACCCGGAAAGCGGCGAGGAGGCCTTCGTCGTCGACCGCACCGGCGACGGCACGGTCTGGCTCACGGTCGCGGCCTTCAGCAGACCCGCCAAGTGGTACGCCCGCGCAGGCGGCGCGGCGACCCGGGGGTTGCAGCAGGCGTATGCGCGCAGGTGCGGGGCGGTGCTGCGGAGGCTGTGCGCGGATGCGGAGCCGGAGTTCTGACGGTCAGACAGGCATGGCCCGGGCGTGCTGGTCCCGCAGTACAGCCCAGGCCCGTTCCTGATCCGGACCGGGCATGGCGGGCGCCGGCTGTCCGGCGCGGTCCATGAGGACGAGCGCGGTCGCGATGAAGCCGAGGGACAGGGAGCGCCTGATGCGACGCCGAAAACCTGGGAATAGACCTCAGCAGTTCCCACGAATGTCTGGGCGACCTCGGCGTTCGGGCACCAGATGTCGCGCCCGGGCATATCGGTCGCGTGAAACCGGAATCGCACGTGCCGGCTCACTCCGCGTCCATGCTGTGGGTTTCCCTGCGGTAGGGCTGCGTCATCAGGGCCAGCCGCTGCGACGGCCAGATGTCGTCCCGCTCGTTGAGGCTGAGCTCGCCGTTGCGGCGAAGCAGCCAGATCACCTCGTACTGGAAGTGGAGGACGGCGTCGCCCTCGACGCGCTCCAACAGAGGTGACACCAGGCGGATCATGTCGTCCTGCTGGTCCGAGACCTCGACGCCTTTGGCCACGCGGAACCCGACACCGACAGTGGGCGTGAAGCCGAGCCCCTCGACGATGGGGTGCCACGGGTGTGGTGTCGCCTGCGGGAGGACACTGATGCTGGTTCCCAACCGGCTGAGTGCGAACATCCCCCGTTCCGCCAGCCGCCCGGCAGTGGCCGACGCATCGAACACGCCGTTCCCTCTGCCGATCTCCGAGAGCCGAGCAGCGACATCGACCGCGGATACCGACGTCGCGATGTCGAGGTCGTAATCGATTGCCATAGAGAAGTTCCCCTGGTACTGCGGATGCCATCGGCAAGCAACCCGATGCGCCAAGGGCAGGCAAACCCCGCCCTTGGCGCATCGGCTCCGGCGTGGTCAGCGCATCAGCAGCCCGGCCCCCGTCACCGCTCCTTCCGACGGTGCCACCACCAGGCCCAGTTCCGCGCCGGACGCCAGTAGCCGGTGGGTCGGGAGGATGCGGACCGTGTAGCCGTAGGGGCCCGTGCGGTCCAGGGACAGGGGGCCCTCGTAGGTCCAGTGGCCCTCCAGGTCCGGGCCGCTCGTCGGCTTCAACGGCACCGTCGTCGCGTCCGTGATGCGGTCCTCCGGGTCGACCCGGCCGGAGACGGCCTGGACCTCCACGTCGTCGGGGGCGAGGTCGCCGAGGCGGACGCGGACGCGGAGGGCCAGGGTGGTGCCCAGTTCGGCGGTGGCCGTGGCGGTGGTCGTCTCGACGTGGTCCACCGAGACGCCGTGCCAGGCCGCCCGCACCCTGCCCTTCCAGGCGGACAGTTCACGGGCCGTGTCCGAGGTCATGGACCGGTGGGCGTGGGCCGCCGGGGTGTAGAGGCGCTCCACGTACTCCCGGACCATGCGGCCCGCCAGCACCTTGGGGCCCAGGAGGGTGAGGGTCTGGCGGACCATCTCGATCCAGCGGTCCGGCAGGCCGCTGCGGCCGCGCTCGTAGAAGCGCGGGGTGACCCGCTGTTCGAGGAGGTCGTACAGCGCGGCGGCCTCGATGTCGTCCCGGCGGTCGGGATCGGTGCCGGCGCCGTCCGCCGTCGGGATCGCCCAGCCGAAGTCCGGCTGGAACCACTCGTCCCACCAGCCGTCCAGGACCGAGAGGTTGAGGCCGCCGTTGAGCGCCGCCTTCATCCCGCTCGTCCCGCACGCCTCCAGGGGCCGGAGGGGGTTGTTCAGCCAGATGTCGCAGCCGGGCAGGAGCTTCTGCGCCATCGCCATGCCGTAGTCGGGCAGGAAGACGATCCGGTGCCGGACGCGCGGGTCGTCGGTGAAGCGGACGAGTTCCTGGACCAGCCGCTTGCCTCCGTCGTCGGCCGGGTGCGCCTTGCCGGCCACCACGATCTGCATCGGCCGCTCGGGATGGAGCAGCAGGTCCATCAGCCGGTCGCGGTCGCGCAGCATGAGCGTGAGGCGCTTGTACGAGGGGACGCGCCGGGCGAACCCGATGGTCAGGACGTCGGGGTCGAGGACACCGTCGATCCAGCCCAGCTCGGCGGTACCGGCGCCGCGCTGCCGCCAGGACGCCCGCAGCCGCTCCCGCACCTCCAGCACCAGCTGCTCCCGCAGGCTGCGGCGCAGCTCCCAGATCTCCTCGTCGGCGACGGAGGCGACCGCATCCCAGCGCTCCGGGCCGCCGACGGTCAGCGCCTCCTCGGTACGACGGTCGCCGAGCTGCCGGGCGCCCAGCCGCACCACCTCGGGAGCCACCCAGGTCGGGGCGTGCACCCCGTTGGTCACGGAGGTGATCGGCACCTCGTCGGGGTCGAATCCCGGCCACAGCCCGGAGAACATCTCCCGGCTGACGTTGCCGTGCAGCAGCGAGACCCCGTTGGCGCGCTGGGCCAGCCGCAGCCCCATCACGGCCATGTTGAAGAGGTTGGGCTCGCCGCCGGGGTAGGTCTCCATGCCGAGCCGCAGGATGTGCTCGACCCCGATCCCGGGGAGTTCGGCGTCGGCGCCGAAGTGGTGGGCGACGAGTTCCCGGTCGAAGCGGTCGATGCCGGCCGGGACGGGGGTGTGGGTGGTGAACACGGTGCCCGCGCGGACCGCCTCCAGGGCCGCGTCGAAGTCCAGCCCGGCGGCGACCAGCTCGGCGATCCGCTCCAGGCCCAGGAAGCCGGCGTGCCCCTCGTTGGTGTGGAACACCTCCGGCTCGGGGTGGCCGGTCAGCCGGCAGTACGTCCGTACCGCCCGCACACCCCCTATCCCGAGCAGCATCTCCTGGAGCAGCCGGTGCTCGCTGCCGCCGCCGTAGAGCCGGTCGGTGACCCCGCGTTCGCCGACGTCGTTCTCCTCCACGTCCGAGTCCAGCATCAGCAACGGCACCCTGCCGACCTGCGCCAGCCAGATCCGGGCGCGCAGCAGTCTGCCGCCGGGCAGCGCGAGGGAGACGTGCGCGGGCGTGCCGTCGGCCTCCTTCAGCAGCGCCACGGGGAGTTCGTTGGGGTCGAGGACGGGATAGTGCTCCTGCTGCCAGCCGTCCCGGGACAGGCTCTGCCGGAAGTAGCCGTGCCGGTACAGCAGGCCGACGCCGATCAGCGGCACGCCGAGGTCGCTGGCCGACTTGAGGTGGTCGCCGGCGAGGATGCCGAGGCCGCCGGAGTACTGGGGCAGGGCGGCCGTGATGCCGAACTCGGGTGAGAAGTAGGCGACCGCGGCCGGGAGTTCGGCCGACTGCGGGCGGGTCTGGTACCAGCGGTCGCCGGTCAGGTAGTCGCCCAGATCGTCGGCTGCCGCGGTCAGCCGGCGCAGGAATCGTCGGTCCCCGGCCAGTTCGGCGAGCCGCGCCGGCGGCACGCTGCCGAGCAGCCGTACCGGGTCGCCCTCCGAGGCGGCCCAGCGCTCGGGGTCGACGGCCTGGAAGAGGTCACGGGTCTCGGTGTGCCAGCACCAGCGCAGGTTACGGGCCAGGTCGCTGAGGGGGCTGAGGGGTTCGGGGAGAACGGGACGGACGGTGAACCGACGGATCGCCTTCACATTCCACCTCGTGCAGTTCGCAAGGGGAGCCGTACAACCCTGTGCGGCTCGGCGTCTGTCCGACAGTACCGGTGCGGGGGTGCCACTGGGGGCTGCCGCCCCCAGACCCCCGCTCCGGCCTGAAGGGCCTCGTCCTCAAACGCCGGACGGGCTGGGATGCAGTGCGGACCGGCTGCCGTCCCCGTATGCCTTCTTGTCGGCATTCGCCCCGTACGAGACGCTGCCTCCCTGAGCTGAGGAGGGGGACTCGCAGCCATGGCACGGACGTGTATCCGGCGTCTGCGTCTGGTGGGGGGCTTGACCGCGGTCGTCACGGCCGCGGTGCTGTCGACGGCCACCCTGCCCGCGCACGCCGTACCGGAGGGGATCGTCGTCGACGCCGGCCGGGCCGGTTCGGTCCACGGGAGTTATCTGGTGACGCTCAAGGAGGGGATCAAGGGGACGTCGGCGGCCGGGAAGGACGTCGCCGCCCGCTATGGGGCGAAAATAAGCCATACTTACGACAGTGTGCTGAACGGCTACGCCGTCGAGGCGAGCGCGAGACAGGCCCGGCGGCTCGCCGCGGACTCGCGGGTCGCCTCCGTCGTCCAGGACAGCCGGGTGCGGCTGGAGCGCACCCAGAAGAACCCGCCGTCGTGGGGCCTGGACCGCGTCGACCAGGCGGGGCTGCCGCTCGACAGGTCGTACACCTCGCCGGAACCGGCGGGCGCGGGCGTCACCGTGTACGTGATCGACACCGGTGTCCGCATCACGCACGCCGACTTCGGCGGACGCGCGAGCTACGGCTGGGACTTCGTCGGGAACGACAGATCCGCAGGTGACGGCAACGGGCACGGCACCCATGTCGCCGGCATCATCGCCGGCACCCGGTACGGCGTCGCCAAGAAGGTCCGGATCGTCTCCGTGCGGGTCCTGGACAACACCGGGGCGGGCACCACCGCCCAGGTCATCGCCGGTGTCGACTGGGTCACCGCGCACGCCCGCGGACCCGCGGTCGCCAACCTCAGCCTGGGCGGCTACCACAGCACCCAGCTCGACACCGCCGTACGGAACTCGATCAGGGCCGGCGTGACCTACACGGTCGCCGCCGGCAACGACGGCCTCCCGGCCGCCCGCTACTCGCCGGCCGGCGTGCCGCAGGCCCTCACCGTCGGCGCCACCGACCGCGCCGACGCCCGCGCGGGCTTCTCCAACTACGGTTCCGCCGTCGACCTGTTCGCCCCGGGTGTGGCGATCACCTCGGACTCGTTCGCGAGCGACACCGCCAGGGCGACCTACTCGGGTACGTCGATGGCGGCACCGCACGTGGCGGGCGCCGCCGCCCTCTATCTCGCCGGGCACCGGAAGGCCACCCCGGCCCAGGTCGCCAGGGCCCTGATTGCGGGGGCGGCGAGCGGGAAGGTGTCCGGTGCGGGGCCGGGCTCGCCGAACAGACTCCTCCGGGTGCCGAAGTCGTAAAGCGGTTTCTGGTATGCGATCACGCCACCGGCCCCGTTCGCCGAGAACGGGGCCGGTCTTGTGCGTAGACATACGGCTGAGTAGTTAACAAAGTGCCGGATTGCCCACCCGAATAGGGTGGGAAGGCTCCTCCGGTACACCCCACAGACACAGCCCTGACACCACTCAGCGGTAAAACACCAGGTACACCCGCAGGACCCACCTCCCCACCATCCAGCCGCCCACACCCACGTTGTCGCGGACAGGAGCGGTCATGCCCGCCACGCACCCTTCCTCAGCACCTCCGACCCGGCGCACGTCACCCCCTGCGCCACCTCCCGCGGACGAGGCCACCGCCGTCGGCCGCATACCCGTCCTCGACGTCCGCCCGCTGATCCAGCAGGGGCGCCGGCCCGCCAAGGCGGTCACCGGGGAGTCGTTCGAGGTCACCGCCACCGTCTTCCGCGAGGGCCATGACGCCGTCGCCGCCAACGTCGTACTGAAGGATCCGAAGGGCCGACCGGGCCCCTGGACCCCGATGCGGGAGCTGGCCCCCGGCACCGACCGGTGGGGCGCCACCGTGACCGTCGACGGGAAACCGGGCCGCTGGACGTACCAGGTCGAGGCGTGGGGAGATCCGGTCAGCACCTGGCGCCACCACGCGGAGATCAAGATCCCGGCGGGCATCGACACCGATCTGGTCCTGGAGGAGGGCGCCCGGCTCTACGAACGGGCCGCCGCCGGGGTCCCGAAGGCAAAGAAACGGGAAATCCTGCTGACCGCGGTCGCCGCCCTCCGCGACGAGGAACGGCCCGCACCCTGGCGCCTCGCCGCCGCCCTCACGCCCGAGGTCGACAAGGTCCTGGCGCGGTTTCCGTTGCGGGAGTTGGTGTCCGTCTCCGAGGCGCTGCCGTTGCTGGTGGAGCGTGAACGGGCCCTGTACGGCTCCTGGTACGAGTTCTTCCCCCGCTCCGAGGGCACCCCCGAGCGGCCGCACGGCACGTTCCGGACAGCGGCCCGCCGGCTGCCGAAGATCGCCGAGATGGGCTTCGACGTCGTCTACCTCCCGCCGATCCATCCCATCGGCACCAC
>NZ_JBEYVI010000044.1:0-98061 GCF_040643955.1 Streptomyces sp. NPDC047061 | reverse complement strand
CGCGAGTGAGGCGAAGCGTGGTTCGGGGCGGTGGGAAAGCGATACCGACGGGGCATGCGCCGGACGGCAAAGGGCCCGCCCGCTCGCGTGAGCGCCCGCGGTTCGTGGTGGCTCAGACGTGTTCCACGGCCGCGTCCAGCAGCCAGTCCACCAGGTAGCCGGCGAACGACGAGCGCACCAGCACCCAGAAACCGGCCCTGGTCTCGTCCCGTGCGACCAGCACGACCTGGGTGCGGGCCAGCGTGGTCTGGGCGCAGCGGCCCGGGCCGAAGGCACGGGGGTGCAGGTCCAGGGCGCAGCCGTGGGCGAGCAGGTCGCGGGCGCGCGGGCCGCCGACCAGGAGGGTGGTGCGCTGGGCGGAGACGTCGGTGACGGCGACCGGTTCGTCCCCGGCGGCCGCACGGATCCGGTCCTCCAGCTCCCGCTCGGTGCCCGGCCGGCCGACCACCAGCCATTCGTCGGGGCCGAGCCACACCGCGGTCACCTCCCCCGCGTGCACCACGGTGTCGGGTTCCAGGGGCAGTTGGAGCCCGAGGGCCAGGCCCACGGCGTCCGCCGCCGGGCTCTTGGCGTCGAGGCGGACGTTCACCTGGGCCAGGAACGGGAGTTCGGCCAGGCGCAGGGCACCCTTGGAGGAGCGGGTCACGGCGGCCAGGCGGGGCGCGGCGTCGGCCAGGGGGCTGCGCGGCCGTGCGGTCGGGGCGGTGTCAGCCATCGCGGCGGGCTCCCTCGGGGTCGTAGAGGACGGGACCGGCGACGGTCACCGGCAGCAACCGGTCGCCGACGGGGGCGTAGAGGCGCTCGCCGATGCGTTCCCGGCCGCCCTTGACCAGGGCGAGCGCGAAGGTCCGGCCGAGGGCGGCGCTGCGGTAGCTGGAGGTGACGTGGCCGAGCATCGGCACGGGCGGGGCGGGCAGTTCGCCGTCGGCGACCAGGTGGGTGCCCTCCGGGAGGAAGGCGCCGGGGTCGTCGGTGAGCAGGGCGACCAGGTGCTTGCGGTCGGGGCGCACGGCGTCGGCGCGGGCGTAGGAGCGCTTCCCGATGAAGTCGGGCTTCTTCTTCGACACCGCCCAGCCCATGCCGAGGTCCTGCGGGGTGACCGTGCCGTCGGTGTCCTGGCCGACGATCGGGTAGCCCTTCTCGGCACGCAGCACGTGCATGGTCTCGGTGCCGTACGGGGTGATGCCGTACGGCGCGCCCGCCTCGTACAGCGCCTCCCACAGGGTGACGGCGTCCCACGGCGACACGTTGATCTCGTAGGCGAGTTCACCGGAGAAGCTGATCCGGCAGACCCGGGCGTCGATGCCGGCGACGGCGGTCTCCCGCCACGCCATGAACGGGAAGTCCTCGTTGGCCACGGCCAGTTCGGGTGCGAGCGAGCCGAGGACCGCACGGGACTCCGGGCCGACCAGCGCGACGGTCGCCCAGTGCTCGGTGACCGAGGTGCAGTGCACCCGCAGCTCCGGCCATTCGGTCTGGAGCCACTCCTCCATCCAGTCCAGGACGGCCGCCGCGTTGCCGGTCGTGGTCGTGACCAGGAACCGGTCGGGGGCGAGCCGGATGACCGTGCCGTCGTCGAACACCATCCCGTCCAGGCGGCACATCACGCCGTAGCGGATCATGCCGACCTTCAGGTTGCTCATCATGTTCGTGTAAAGCAGGTCCAGGAAGCGCGCGGCGTCCGGGCCCTGGACGTCGATCTTGCCGAGGGTGGAGGCGTCCATGAAGGCGACGCCCTCGCGGGCGGCACGGCACTCGCGGAGCACGGCGGTCTCCATGTCCTCGCCGTCCTGCGGGTAGTACCAGGGCCGCTTCCACTGCCCGACGTTCTCGAAGAGCGCGCCGTGCTCCACGTGCCAGCCGTGCAGGGCCGTGGTGCGGATCGGGTCGAGCAGTGCGCCCCGGTCACGGCCGGCGAGGGCGGCGAAGGAGACGGGGATGTACGGCGGCCGGAAGGTGGGCAGGCCGAGCGCCGAGATGTCCACGCCGAGGAGTTCGGCGACGACCCCGCTCGCCAGCACGCCACCGGTCCGGCCCTGGTCGCCCGCGGTACCGGCCGTGGTGTAGCGCTTGGTGTGCTCCACCGAGCGCAGGCCCGCGCCGGTCGCGCGGCTCAGGTCGGCCACGGTGACGTCGCGTTGGAGGTCGACGAACCGGGGTGCCTCGCCGGGGACCGTGAAGACGTGCATGGGCGGGGTGTACGGCTCCGGGGCCACGGCGGGCAGGGCGGGGGCCTCGGCCGTGTAGCCCTCAGCCTGCACCGCGCGGGTGCCGGCCGCCGTGCCCTGGGCGAGGGCCGTGGCGAGGTCGAACGCCCCGTTCGCGGCGCCCGCGACCGCCACCGCCTGACGGCAGCTGTCGGGCACGAACGTGCCGAGCTCCGCGTCGTGGCGGAGCTTGCCGCCCGCCTGGCTGAACAGGTGCGCGACCGGGTTCCAGCCGCCGGAGACGAGGAGCAGGTCGGCGGCGAACTCCCGCTGTGCGCCGGTGCCTTCGTACGGGGCGACGGTCACGGCGGTGAGCCGCTCGCCGCCCGCCGTGCCGGTGACCGCATGCCCGGGGAGCACCTCGATCCCGGCGGTCCTGGCCCGCTCGGCCCACTGGCCCGGTTCGGGCCGGGTGTCGACGATCGCGGCGATGGCGACTCCGGCCGCCGCGAGGTCGAGGGCGGCGGCGTAGGCGCTGTCGTTGGTGGTGAAGACGACGGCCTGCCGGCCGGGGAGCACGGCGTACCGGTGCAGGTAGGTGCGGGCCGAGGTCGCCAGCATCACGCCCGGGCGGTCGTTGTCGCCGAAGGCGAGGGATCGTTCGTGGGCGCCGGTGGCGAGGACGACGTGCCGGGCGCGGATCCGCCAGACGCGTTCGCGGGAGACGTGCGGTGGGGCGTCGGTGCCGAGGTGGGTGGTGCGGCGCTCCACGGCCAGGAGGTGGTTGTCGTCGTAGTGGCCGAAGACGGTGGTGCGGGGCAGGACGCGTACCTCGGGAGCGGCTTCGAGGCGGGCACGGGTGGCCGCGACCCAGTCGAGGTGCTCGCCGGTGCCGAGCAGGCTGCCGCCGGGTTCGGGCTGGTCGTCGGCGAGGATGACACGGGCGCCGCTGGCGGCGGCGGCCGCGGCGGCGGCGAGGCCGGCCGGGCCTGCGCCGACGACGAGGACGTCGCAGTGGGCGTGTACGGCGTCGTAGCGGGCCGGGTCGGGGGTGGTGGCGAGGCGGCCCTGGCCGGGGAGGCTGGTCGCGGCGAGGCCGTCGTGGAGTTCGACGGTGGTGGCGGGGAGCATCGGCTCGGGGAACGGGGCCTCGATCTGGACGACCGCGTTGGGTTCCTCGACGCCCGCGGAGAAGATGCCGCGGGGGCGGCCGAGCTTGATGCTGGTGGCGGCCTGGATGACGCCGTTGGCGAGGAGGGCGGAGGCGAGGGTGTCGCCTCGGTAGCCCTGGTACTCGGTGCCGTCGAAGGTGAAGGTGAGGGGGGTGGTGCGGTCGATGCGGCCGCCGGTGGGGGTGCGGAGAGGGTGGTCGCCCCCGCCGCCCCTACCCGTCCCGTCCTGAAGGGGCGCTGCCCCTTCGACCCCGGCGGGGGCTGCGCCCCCGGGCCCCCCTTCGGCCTGAACGGCCTCGTCCTCAAACGCCGGACGGGCTGAAAGAGGCGGCGGCGTTGGACGCGGCTCTCCTGCCCTGTACACCGTCAGGATCTCGTTCGTCGAGGTGTCGCGGACCGCGTTGAACCATCTCCGGCAGCCTGCCGCGTGGCTCCAGCGTTCCGCGAACGGGCCCTTGGGGTTGTCCCGGAAGAACAGATACCGGGCCCACTCCTCGTCGGTGAGCGACGACGGGTCCTCCGGGTACGGCACGTGGGCCTGGCCGCCGTAGTGGAACTCGGTCTCGTCGCGGGGCCCGCACCACGGGCAGGGGATGAGCAGCATGGTTGGGCTCCCTAGTGGGCCACCGCGGCAGCGCCGTGCTCGTCGACGAGCGCGCCGGTGGTGAAACGGTCGAGCGAGAAGGGGGCGTTGAGGTGGTGAGGGGTGTCGTGGGCGATGGTGTGGGCGTAGACCCAGCCGACTCCCGGGGTGGCCTTGAAACCGCCGGTTCCCCATCCGCAGTTGAGGTAGAGGTTGTCCACCGGGGTGAGGCCGACGATCGGTGAGGCGTCGGGGCTGACGTCGACGATTCCGCCCCAGGTGCGCAGGACGTGGGCGCGGGCGAAGACCGGGAAGAGTTCGAGGGCCGCCGCCATCTGCTCCTCGATGATGTGGAACGCGCCGCGCTGGGTGTAGGAGTTGTACGCGTCGATGCCCGCGCCCATCACCAGTTCGCCCTTGTGCGCCTGGCTGACGTAGACGTGCACCGCGTTGGACATGACGACAGTGGGATGGACCGGTTCCAGGAGTTCGGAGACCAGGGCCTGGAGCGGGTGGCTCTGGAGGGGGAGGTCGATGCCCGCCATCGCGGCCAGGACCGAGGTGTGGCCGGCCGAGCAGAGGGCCACCTTGCCGGCCGCGATCGGGCCGAGGGTGGTCTGGACGCCGACCACCCGGCCGTCGACCACGTCCACCCCCGTGACCTCGCAGTTCTGGATGATGTCGATGCCGGCCGCGTCCGCGGAGCGGGCGAAGCCCCAGGCCACGTAGTCGTGCTTGGCGATGCCGGCGCGGGGCTGGTAGGTGCCGCCGAGGACCGGGTAGCGCACGTCGGGTGAGGTGTTGACGATCGGGCAGACCTCTTTGACCCCGTCCGCGTCCAGCCACTCGGCGTCGACGCCGTTGAGGCGGTTGGCCTCGACCCGGCGGACGCTGTCGCGGACGTCCTGGAGGCTGTGGGCCAGGTTCAGGACACCGCGCTGGGAGAAGAGGATCGGGTAGTCGAGCTCCTCCTCCAGGCCCTCCCAGAGTTTCAGCGCGTGTTCGTAGATGCCCGCGCTCTCGTCCCAGAGGTAGTTGGAGCGGATGATCGTGGTGTTGCGGGCCATGTTGCCGCCCGCCAGCCAGCCCTTCTCCAGGACGGCGACATTGGTGATGCCGTGGTTCCTGGCCAGGTAGTGGGCGGTGGCCAGGCCGTGTCCGCCGCCGCCGACGATCACGACGTCGTACGACCGCCTGGGCTCGGGCGTGCGCCAGAGGAACTCCGGGTGGTCGGGGAGGTCGGCGCCTGGGGTGCTGGGGCTCATCGGGCGTCTCCGTCGTGCGAGAGGTGCGGGTAGAGCGGGTGCTTGGCGGCGAGTGACTCCGTGCGGGCGAGCAGGGCGGCGGTGTCCGGCTCGGGCTGGAGGGCGAGCGCGATCACGTCGGCGACCTCGGCGAAGTCCTCCTCGGTGAAGCCCCGGGTGGCCAGTGCGGGGGTGCCGATGCGCAGGCCGGAGGTGACCATGGGCGGGCGCGGGTCGAAGGGGACCGCGTTGCGGTTGACGGTGATGCCGATCTCGTGAAGGAGGTCCTCCGCCTGCCGGCCGTCCAGCGGGGACTCCCGCAGGTCGACGAGGACGAGGTGGACGTCCGTGCCGCCGGTCAGCACCTTCACGCCGGCCGCGGCCGCGTCGGGCCGGGTCAGCCGCTCGGCCAGGATGCGGGCACCGGCCAGGGTGCGGGCCTGGCGCTCGGTGAACTCAGGTGACGCGGCGACCTTGAAGGAGACGGCCTTCGCCGCGATGACGTGCTCCAGCGGGCCGCCCTGCATCCCGGGGAAGACCGCCGAGTTGATCTTCTTGGCGAGGTCGGCGTCATTGGTGAGGATGACCCCGCCGCGGGGTCCGCCGAGGGTCTTGTGGGTGGTGGTGGTGACCACGTGGGCGTGCGGGACGGGGCTCGGGTGCAGCCCCGCCGCCACCAGGCCCGCGAAGTGCGCCATGTCGACCATCAGCAGGGCGCCGACCTCGTCGGCGATCCGGCGGAAGGCCGCGAAGTCCAGCTGCCTCGGGTACGCCGACCAGCCCGCGATGATCATCTTCGGCCGGTGTTCCTTGGCGAGCCGCTCCACCTCGTCCAGGTCCACGAGGTTGTCGGTCTCGGAGACGTGGTACGGCACGACGTTGAGCATCTTGCCGCTGTAGTTGATGCGCATGCCGTGGGTGAGGTGGCCGCCGTGCGCGAGGTCGAGGCCGAGGATCGTGTCGCCGGGCTTCAGCAGGGCGAAGAAGACGGCGGTGTTGGCCTGCGCGCCCGAGTGCGGCTGGACGTTGGCGAACCCGGCCCCGAAGAGGGACTTGACCCGTTCGATCGCCAGCCGCTCGGTGACGTCGACGTGTTCGCAGCCGCCGTAGTAGCGGCGCCCGGGGTAGCCCTCGGCGTACTTGTTGGTGGCCACCGAGCCCTGCGCCTCCATCACGGCGGTGGGCGCGAAGTTCTCGGAGGCGATCATCTCCAGGGTGGACTGCTGCCGGTGCAGCTCGGCACGGAGAGCGGCGTGCACCTCGGGGTCGAGCTCGGCCAAGGGCGTGTTCAGCGCGTTCATGTGAGTTTCGCGATCCTTTCAACGACCTTGGCAAGAGGTGCGCCCCAAAGGGGCGCGGGGAACTGCGCGACCAGCCACGACAAGCCCGCAGCCGAACAACGACGCCACCCGGATCCGTCACCCACGGAGCCGACTCATCCCCGGGTCGAACAACGGCTCCTCGGCCACCACCGCGTCCACGCGCTCGTCGAAGTACCCGATCTGAACGCCGGTCCCCGGCACCGCCAGCTCCACCGGCAGCCACGCGTACGCGATCCCCTTGCCGACCGTGTAGCCGTACGCCGCGCTGGTCACGTAGCCCACCGCACGGTCGCCGTCATAGACCGGCTCCTTGCCCATCACGACGGCGCTCGGGTCGTCGATCGTGAGGCAGCTCAGCCGGCGCCGTACGTCCGTCTTGCGCCGCTCCAGCGCGGCCTTGCCGACGAAGTCGCCCTTGTCGAGCTTGACGGCGAAGCCGACGCCGGCCTCGTAGGGGTCGTGCTCGTAGGTCATGTCGGTGCCGAAGGAGCGGTAGCCCTTCTCCAGGCGGAGGCTGTTGAAGGCGCCACGGCCGGCGATGATCCCGCCGAGCGGCTCGGCCGCCTGCCAGAGGGTGTCCCAGAGCTTCTGGCCCTGGTCGGCGGTGGTGTACAGCTCCCAGCCGAGTTCGCCGACGTACGACAGCCGCATCGCGGTGACCGGCACCGAGCCGATGTAGGCGCGCTTGGCGCGGAAGTACTTGAGGCCGTCGCCCGAGAAGTCCTCGTCGGTGAGGGGCTGGAGGACCTCGCGGGCAAGGGGGCCCCACAGGCCGATGCAGCAGGTGCCGGGGGTGATGTCCCGGATCTGGACCGTGCCGTCGGCCGGGAGGCGACGGCTGAACCAGTCGAGGTCGAGGTTGCCGTTGGCGCCGACCTGGAAGAGGTCGCGGGCGAGGCGGGCGACGGTGATGTCGCTGCGGATGCCGCCGTCGTGGTCGAGGAGCAGGGTGTACGTCACCGAACCGACGGACTTGGCGACCTTGCCGGTGACCAGCCCCTCCAGGAAGTCGGCGGCGCCCGGGCCGCTGATCTCCAGGCGCTTGAGGGCGGTCATGTCGTACATCGCGACGGTCTCGCGGGTGACCTGGGCCTCGGCGCCGACGATCGGCGACCAGTAGCGGGCGGCCCAGTCGTTGGGGATGGGGATGGAGCGGCCTTCGAGCAGGCCCGCGTTCGCCTCGTACCACTGGGGGCGCTCCCAGCCGTTCGCCTCCAGGAAGAACGCGCCGTGCGCCTGCTGGCGGGCGTGGAAGGGGCTGGTGCGGATCGGGCGCGGCTTCCCGGAGGGCTGGAGGGGGTGGAGGATGTCGTAGACCTCGACGAAGTTCTGGCAGTCGCGGGCCAGGACGTACTCGGGGGCGAGCTGGTGCGGCTCGAAGCGGTTGACGTCGCACTCGTGGAGGCCGAAGGACGAGCAGTGGCCGTCCACCAGCCATTCGGCGACCGCGCGGCCGACGCCCGCGGAGTGGGTGACCCAGACGGCCTCGGCGACCCAGAAGCCCTTGACGTCCGGGGACTCGCCGAGCAGGGGGTAGCCGTCGGTGGTGAAGGAGAAGAGGCCGTTGATGCCCTCCTCGACCTTGGCCTCGCGGGTCGCGGGGAGCAGGGACTGCGTCTCGGTCCAGGCGTCCTCGAAGTCCTCCTCGGTGAACTTCAGGACGGAGGGCATCTGCGCGGCCTCGTCGACGGAGAGGATGTCGTCGGCGGAGATCGGCATGGGTCGGTGGCCGTAGTAGCCGATGCCGATGGCGTCGAAGCGGTCGCGGTAGTAGAGGTCGGCGTCCTGGTGGCGCAGGATCGGGCGGACCGCCTCCTCGGTCTGGCCGGCCAGGGCGGGGACCGGGCCGGTCCAGGCGAGCTGGTGGGCGAGCGGGGTGAGCGGGAGGTTCATCCCGACCATGCGGGCGATCTTCGGGCCCCAGATGCCGGCGCAGCAGACGACGATGTCGGCGGGGAGTTCGCCTTGGTCGGTCACCACGGCGGTGACGGCGCCCTCGCTCTGCCGGACGTCGAGGACCTCGTGGCGGGCGAGGAAGCGGACGCCGCGTTCGGTGGCCCGGCGGATCTGGGCCTCGACGGCGAGGACGGCCTTGGCGAGGCCGTCGGTGGGGACGAGCAGGCCGCCGAGGACCCGGTCGCGGTTGACCAGCGGGTGCTGTGCGACGCACTCGTCGGCGGTCAGCAGGCGTGCCTCTATGCCCCACGCGGTGATCCAGCCGTGCCGGCGGTGGAGTTCGGCGAGGCGCTCCGGGGTGGTGGCCACTTCGAGGCCGCCGACCTGGAGGAAGCAGGGCTTGCCGTCGACGTCGAGGGAACAGAACTTCTCGACGGTGTACCGGGCCAGCTCCGTCATGGTCTTCGACGGGTTCGTCTGGAAGACCAGGCCCGGGGCGTGCGAGGAGGAGCCGCCCGTGGCCGGGAGGGGGCCCTGGTCGACCACGGTCACCTCGGTCCATCCGCGCGCGGAGATCTCGTCCGCGAGGGCCGCTCCCACGACGCCCGCTCCGATGATGACCACTCGGGGTCCCGCCATCGCCCAACCTCCGAACTTGAGACCGGTGCAGTTGCTTTGTGCGCAACGTGATTCAGGCTGCGCAACTCAATGTGCCCGCCGCCGAGGAGGGGTGTCAAGAGGGAGGTGACCCAGTGGAACGGCCCGTGGCACACCCTGCGGAACGGCCCCGTCCGCGGCGGTGTCCGCGGCCGGAAAACGGCAACGCCCGGCGGGCGGCGCGCGCAGCTGCGCACCGCCCGCCGGGCGTCCCGGAACGGTTCCTCCCGCGGCCCTCGTTACTTCAGCCAGGCCTTGACCTTGTCGGGGTTGGCGTCGACCCACTTCTTGGCCGCCGCCTCGTCCGACAGCTTGTCCACCGCGATGTACTTGGCCACGGTGTTCTGGTCGTCGTTGGTCCAGTTGAAGTTCTTCACCAGGTCGTACGCCGGGCTGCCCGACTTGGCGAAGCTCGCGCTGACGACCTTGTCGAGGTCGTAGACGGGGTAGTCGCAGGCGACCTTCGCCGCGTCGGCGTCGCAGCCCGTCGTGTACGCCGGCAGGGAGACCTTCTTCAGCGGCACCTCGGACAGGAACCACTGCGGCTCGTAGAAGTAGCCGATCAGCCACTGCTTGTTCTTCTCGGCCGTTCTGAAGGCCTGGATGAGCGCGGTCTCGCTGCCCGCGTACACCACCTTGAAGTCCAGCTTCAGGTTCTTCACCAGGGCCGCGTCGTTGGTGACGTAGGACGGGTCGCCGTCCAGCAGCTGGCCCTTGCCGCCCGACTCGGAGGTCTTGAAGTTGGCGGCGTACTTGTTGAGGTTCTTCCAGTCGAGGATGTCGGGGTGCGCCTTGGCCAGCCACGGCGGCACGTACCAGCCGATGATGCCCTTGTTGCCCGTCGAGCCGGCCTCGACGGCCGTCTTCTGGCCGGTGATGTACTTCTTCTTCAGGTCGTCGTGGCCCCAGTTCTCCAGGACGGCGTCGACCTCACCGGTCCCGAAGCCCTGCCAGGAGATCTCCTCCTTGAGGTCCTTCTTGTTGACCGTACAGCCGAGGTTGTGCTCCGCGACGTACGCGACGACCGCCGCGTCCGCCTCGTAGCCCACCCAGGGGTTGACGGCCAGGTTGAAGGTGCCGCACTTGCCGCCCGAGGACGTCGAGCCGGCGGAACTGCTGCCGCCGACCTTCGCCCCGCCGCAGGCGGTGAGGGTGAGGCCGAGGACGGCCAGGCCGGCCGCGCCGGCTCGCCAGTGTTGTGCCATGGTGTCGAGCTCCTTATGCCCTGGTGCGTCGTGCCGCAGCCTGAGTGATCCGGTCGAACATGACTCCGAGCAGTACGATGGCCAGCCCTGCCGCCAGCCCCTTGCCGTACAGCTCGCTCTGCGAGAAACCGGCCACGACGTCGTAGCCGAGGGCGCCCGCCCCTACCAGGCCGCCCAGCACAACCATCGACAGCACGTAGATCAGGCCCTGGTTGGTCGCGAGAGTCAGGGCGCCGCGTGCCATCGGCAGTTGGACCTTGGTGATGATCTGCCAGGTGTTGCACCCGGCCGAGGTGGCCGCCTCCACGGTGGGCGCGGACACGTTCCGCACCCCGTCCGCGATGATCTTGATGGAGACGGGTGCCGCGTAGACGACGCCCGCGATGATCGCCGTGAAGCGGGTGGCGCCGAAGAGCGCCAGGAACGGCACGAGGTAGACGAACGGCGGCATGACCTGCGCGGCGTCCAGAGTGGGCCGGATCAGCCGGTCGGCCAGCGTGCTGCGGCCCATCCACACGCCGACGACGACGCCGGCCAGCATCGTCAGGACGGTGGCCACGACGGTCGAGGCGAGCGTGGTCATGCTGTCCGACCAGAGTCCGGTGCCGACGAGGAGCCCGACGCACACAGCCGCGATCGTCCCGGCCCGCCAGCCGCCGAGGACCGCGCCGAGCGCGACCAGGACGGCGCCGACCAGCCACCACGGGGAGTCGGTGAGCAGGGTCTGGAAGGGGTTGAGCAGGCCGTTGGTGACGGCGTCCCGCAGGGCGTTGGTGAGACCGAAGAGATGGTCCTGCAGCCAGGTGGACGCGGTGTCGGCGGCGCTCGCGATGTGGCTGCCGACGGTGCCGTCGCCGGGGAACTCGGCCGCCCAGACGTAGGTGTGGGAGAGGTAGACCAGGACGGCGGCGACGACTCCGCCCGCCCCCAGCAGCGGGCGGCGCCACTTGAGCAACCGCCCGTCCGTGCGGCGGACCTCGGTACGCGCGGCGGCCGCCGTGGTGACCCGGTCGAGCACGATGGCCATGACGACGATGGCGAGGCCGGCGTTGAAGGCGGTGCCGACGTCGAGTGACTGGAGGGCCTGGACGACGGTCTTGCCGAGGCCGGGCGCGTCGATCAGGGCGGCGATGGTGACCATGGCCAGGGCGGCCATGATGGTCTGGTTGACGCCCACGACGACCGTGCGCTTCGACATCGGCAGCAGCACCTTCACCAGTTGCTGCGTGCGGGTGGTGCCGAGCGAGTCGGCCGCCTCGACGGTGGTCTCGGGGACCGAACGGATGGCGTACGCGGTGATGCGGATGGCGGGCGGGGCCGCGTAGATGACCGTGGTGATCACGGCGGAGGCGCCGCCGATCAGGAAGATCAGGGTCAGCGGGGCGAGGTAGACGAACGTCGGCATCGTCTGCATGAAGTCCAGGAAGGGCGTCATGATCCGGTTGACCCGGTCGGAGAGCCCCGCCCACACGCCGAGCGGGATGCCGACGAGCAGGGCCACCAGGACCGCCGACAGGGTCAGCGCCAGGGTGTCCATGCTCTCCTGCCACAGGCCCTGCAGCCCGAAGAAGGTGAAACCGGCGACGGCCAGCAGCGCGACCCGCCAGCTGCCCACGGCCCAGGAGACGTAGCCGGTGAGGCCGACGACGCCGAGCCAGCCGATCTGCGGGACCGGACGGCCGTCGGTGGGCTGGGAGATCAGGGACTGGACCAGGGTGACCAGGTTGTCGATGGCCAGCCGGATCTCGTTGAAGAAGTACAGGAAGACCGGGTTGGAGTTGCGGTTGGCGCCGATGCTGTCGTTGACGTCGTTCAGCCAGCGGTGCAGGCCGGTGAGGTCGGCGGCGGCCAGGGTCAGGGTCTGCCGGCCGCGGAGCGCGGCGAAGAGCACCAGCCAGACGACCAGGATCGCCGCCACCACCATCGGGCGGCCGACCTTCTTGCGTAGCGTCGCGACCGGCGCGGTCGCCTCGGCGACGGCGGCCATCAGGCGCCGCCCTCCTGCCCGGCGACGACCGCGAGGATCTCCTCGTCGCCGACGATGCCGAGCAGCTTGCCGTTCTCGACGACCTTGACCGGCTTCTCGGCCGCGAGCACCGCCCGGGTGGCCTCGCGTACGACGACGTCCGGGCCCAGCTCCGGTCCGTCCAGGGCGTCGTCGGGCTCGGCGGGCCGCATGATCCAGCGCAGGGTGAGGACGTCGCCGCGCGGCACGTCCTTGACGAAGTCCCGCACGTAGTCGTCGGCCGGGGCGCCCACCAGTTCGTCGCCGGTGCCGCACTGGACCATCTTGCCGTCCCGCATGATCAGGATGCGGTCGCCGAGCTTGAGGGCCTCGGAGAGGTCGTGGGTGATGAACACCATGGTCTTGCCGACCTCGTGGTGCAGGCGGATGACCTCGCTCTGCATGTCGCGGCGGATCAGCGGGTCGAGCGCGGAGAACGGCTCGTCGAAGAAGAGGACGTCGGGGTCGCCGGCCAGGGCGCGGGCGAGGCCGACGCGCTGCTGCATGCCGCCGGAGAGCTGGTCGGGGTAGGAGTTCTCGTAGCCGGCCAGGCCCACCAGCTCGACGGTCTCCATCGCGCGTTTCATGCGCTCGGCCTTGCCCATGCCCCGGATCTCCAGGCCGAACGCCACGTTGTCGACGACCTTGCGGTGCGGCAGCAGGCCGAAGTGCTGGAAGACCATGGAGAACTTGTTGCGCCGCAACTCCCGCAGCCGCCGGGGGTCGGCGTCCCGGATGTCCTCGCCCTCGAAGACGATCTCGCCGGCGGTGGGTTCGATCAGCCGGGTCAGACATCGCACCAGGGTGGACTTGCCGGACCCGGACAGGCCCATGACGACGAAGACCTCGCCGGGCGACACCTCGAAGTTCACGTCCCGGACGGCGGCGGTGCAGCCGGTGCGGTCCATCAGTTCGCGGCGGGTGAGTCCGCACAGCTCCTCGGAGCCGGGCACCTCGTCGGCCTTCGGCCCGAACACCTTCCACAGCCGGCGCACGGAGATGACCGGGGTGCCGTCCCGGGGGTCCTCGGACGTGTCGCGCCGCCGCGCCACGTCGGTCTGGGCTGGGGTCATGGTGGGGACCTCTCTTCGGCGTCAGCCGCGGAACCAGTGCTGCGGCCCGGGTTGGATGTTCTGCCAGATGTGCTTGGGCTCTCGGTACTCGTCCAGGCCGGTCGGTCCCAGCTCGCGGCCCACGCCCGAGTGCCCGAAACCACCCCATTCCGCTTGCGGCACATAGGGGTGGTAGTCGTTGATCCAGACGGTGCCGTGGCGCAGTCTGCGGGCGACCCGCTGGGCCTTGCCCGCGTCCTGCGTCCAGACGGCACCCGCGAGGCCGTACTCCGTGTCGTTGGCGATGCGGACGGCGTCGTCCTCGTCCTGGAAGCGCTCCACGGTGAGCACGGGCCCGAAGGACTCCTCGTGCACCACGCGCATGTCCTGGGTGCACTCGTCGAGGACGGTGGGCGGGTAGTAGAAGCCGTTCGCCAGCGCGGGGTCGTCGGGGCGGCTGCCGCCGCAGCGCAGTACGGCGCCCTCGGCGACACCGGCGGCGACGTACGCCTCGACCTTCTCGCGGTGCTGTGCGGAGATCAGCGCGCCGGTCTCGGCCTCGGGGTCGAAGGGGCCGCCCAGGCGGATCTGCCGGGCGCGGCGCACGACCTCGTCGACGAAGGCGTCGTGGATCGAGTCCTCGACGATCAGCCGGGCGCCGGCCGAGCAGACCTGCCCGGAGTGCAGGAAGACGGCGGTGAGCGCGAAGTCCACGGCGGTGTCGAGGTCCGCGTCGGCGAAGACCACGTTGGGGTTCTTGCCGCCCAGCTCCAGCGCGACCTTCTTCACGGTCGCCGCCGCGGTGGCCATGATCCGCTTGCCGGTCTCCAGGCCGCCGGTGAAGGACACCAGGTCGACGGCGGGGTCCTCGGAGAGCGCGGCACCCGCCTCGGGCCCGGCGCCGAGCACGAGGTTGCCGACACCCGGCGGGAGTCCGGCCTCCTCCAGCGCCTTCAGCAGCAGGATCGCGGTGGAAGGGGTCAGCTCGCTGGGCTTGAGGACGAACGTGTTGCCCGCGACCAGGGCGGGCGCGACCTTCCAGCTGGCCTGCAGCAGCGGGTAGTTCCACGGGGTGATCAGTCCGCACACGCCGACCGGCTCGTACACGACCCGGCTGACGGCGTCCGCGCGTCCGGTGTCGATCACCCGGCCGGCGTCGGTACCCGCGATGCCGCCGTAGAAGCGGAGGCAGGAGACGACGTCCGCGATGTCGTACTCGCTCTCCACCAGCCGCTTGCCGGTGTCCAGGGACTCGGCGCGGGCGAACTCCTTGACGTCGCGCTCGATGATGTCGGCGGTGCGCAGCAGCAGCGCGCCGCGCTCGCGCTCGGGGGTGTGCGGCCAGGGGCCGTCGTCGAACGCGCGCCGGGCCGCGCCGATCGCCGCCTCGGTGTCGGGGCGGGTCGCCTCCGAGACCGTGGCGACGAGGGTGCCGTCCGCAGGACAGCGGATCTCGCGCCGGCGGCCGGCCACCGCGGCGCGCCATTTACCATCCACATACAGATCTGCCACGGCCGCGCCCTTCGAGCCCGAATTCGTTGCGCATTGTGCATTGGATTGCTTTTGGTGGAACACCCTGACCGAATGTACGGACAGCCGTCAAGGGCTCCGCGTATCCCGATTCGGCCGCGAAAGCGGCGCCCTCGGGGGTGGGTCAGCCGCCCAGCCGGTCCAGCAGCGCGCGGCGCCACCGCTCCGTCTCGGCAACCTGGTTGAACGTGAACAGATGGAGGCCCGCCACGCCCGCCGACGGCGCGGTGAACGCCTCCTGGCCGCGGTCGAGGAGCCGCTCCGGGTCGTACCCGCCGGGTGTGGCGAAGCGCAGGAACCAGGAGGCGTGCTTGGTGAGGAAGCGGGTGGACTCCCCCACCCCGATCTTCGTCGCCATGGACAGCAGCCTGGCCCGCTGGACGGGCCCGGCGACGCCTAGGTAGACGGGCAGGGTGACGTCACGGCGCCGGATGCGGGTGAGCCAGTCGCCGAGCACGCGCGCGTCGAAGCAGAGGTTGCTGACGATGTAGGTGGCGTGCGCCCGCTTGTCCCACATCGCCTGGATGGTGAGGTCGTCGTGGATGAGCGGATGACTCTCCGGGTAGCCGGTGATCCCGGTCTCCGCGAAGGGTCTGCCCAGCTCGGTCAGCCGGCGCAGCACCGGCAGCGCTCCCTCGTACGGCCCGGCGGGCGGATCGGCGTCGCCCGCCGGGACGAACAGGTCGTCGACGCCCGCCGCGCTCAGCCGCTCCGTGACGTCCTTCAGGTGGGTGTCGTCGCGGAGCAGTCGTGCGGGTACGTGCGGGACGACGCGGTAGCCGTGCGCCGCGAGCCGCTCGGTGAGGGCGAGGGTCGGTTCCAGGCCCTTGACCGGCGACGCCGTGACGGTGACCACGACGTCCCGGGGCACGTGGGCGAGGACCTTCTCCTCGGTCGCCCTCGCCGGCAGCACCTCGTAGCGGACGCGGGCCAGCAGCGCCCGCAGCGCCTCGGCACCCATGGGCTACCCGGCCTGCTTCTGGGCGTCGCGGTGCCGGTAGTACACGGCCTCCGACGGCGGCAGCGGCTCCTTGCCGAGGATGAGGTCGGCGGCCTTCTCCGCGATCATCATCACCGGGGCGTAGATGTTGCCGTTGGTGACGTACGGCATCACCGAGGCGTCCACCACCCGCAGGCCCTCCACGCCGTGCACCCGCATGCTCGTCGGGTCGACGACGGACATCTCGTCGGTGCCCATCCTGCAGGTGCAGGACGGATGCAGAGCGGTCTCGCCGTCCTTGGCGACCCAGGAGAGGATCTCCTCGTCCGTCGCCACGGACGGGCCGGGTGAGATCTCCCCGTCGTTGTAGGGGGCGAGCGCGGGCTGGTTGAGCAGGTTGCGGGCGACTCTGATCGCCTCGACCCACTCGCGGCGGTCCTGCTCGGTGGAGAGGTAGTTGAACCGCAGGGCCGGGTGTTCGCGGGGGTCCCTGCTCCTGATCTTCACCGAGCCGAGGGCGTCGGAGTACATGGGGCCGACGTGGACCTGGTAGCCGTGGCCGCCCGCGGGCACGGAGCCGTCGTAGCGGACCGCGATCGGCAGGAAGTGGAACATCAGGTTGGGGTAGTCCACGTCGTCGTTGCTGCGGGCGAAGCCGCCGGCCTCGAAGTGGTTCGTGGCGGCCGGGCCCTTGCGGAAGAGCCACTGCAGGCCGATGAAGGGGGCCCGCCACTTCGCCAGGTACGGCTGGACCGAGACGGGCTGCTTGCACGCGTACTGGATGTACACCTCAAGGTGGTCCTGGAGGTTCTCGCCGACGCCCGGCAGGTCGTGCACGACGTCGATGCCGAGGGCGCTCAGCTCCTCCGCGTTGCCGACGCCGGAGAGCTGGAGCAGCTGCGGAGAGTTGATCGCGCCGCCGCAGAGGATGACCTCCTTGGCGCGGACCTCCTGGAGGGCACCCTTGCCGCGCCGGTACTCGACGCCGACGGCCTTCTTGCCCTCGAAGAGGACGCGGGTGACCAGGGCGCGGGTCGTCACGGTGAGGTTGGGGCGCTTGCGGGCGGGCTTGAGGTACGCCTTGGACGCCGACAGGCGCCGGCCGCGGTGGACGTTGCGGTCGAACTTGGCGAAGCCCTCCTGCCGGTAGCCGTTGACGTCGTCGGTGGGCGCGTAGCCCGCCTCCTCGGTGGCCTTGAGGAAGGCGGAGAAGAGCGGGTTGGTGGCCGGGCCGCGCTCCAGGACCAGCGGGCCGTCGTGGCCGCGGAACTCGTCGTCCGGGTCGGCGGCCAGGCAGTTCTCCATCCGGCGGAAGTACGGCAGGCAGTGCGCGTAGTCCCAGGTGGCCATACCGGGGTCGGCGGCCCAGCGCTCGTAGTCGAGCGGGTTGCCGCGCTGGAAGATCATGCCGTTGATGCTGCTGGAGCCGCCGAGGACCTTGCCGCGGGCGTGGTAGATGCGGCGGCCGCCCATCTGGGGCTCGGGCTCGGACTCGTACTTCCAGTCGTAGAAGCGGCTGCCGATGGGGTAGGTCAGCGCCGCCGGCATGTGAATGAACACGTCCCACGGGTAGTCGGGGCGGCCCGCCTCCAGGACGAGCACCCGGTTGCCGGGGTCCGCCGAGAGCCGGTTCGCCAGTGCGCTGCCGGCCGAGCCGCCGCCGACGATGACGAAGTCGTACTGCAAGGGAGCCATGGTGCCTCGTCTCGCTCGCGCCGTCGATTGCGCGGAATGCTAGTACGGGTATCGCTATACGCACCAGGTTGCGAACCACGCAACTTGTAAGATCTTTGTTCACATCGCGTTACTTGGAGGGTGTTGTTTACTGCGCGTATAGTTTCGCTATGAGCAACTTCAGTCCGGATACCGAAACGAACGGCTCATCATCTGGTGGCGTGCAGTCCGTCGACCGCGCCATCAGCGTCCTGGAGATCCTGGCCCAGCGCGGCGAGGCGGGGGTGAGCGAGGTGGCCGCCGAGATCGATGTTCACAAGTCGACCGCGTTCCGGCTGCTCGGCGCCCTGGAGGCGCGCGGTCTCGTGGAGCAGTCGGGCGAGCGGGGCAAGTACTCGCTCGGCTTCGGCATCGTACGCCTCGCCGGGGCCGTGACGGGACGCATCGACGTCACCCAGCAGGGCCGGGCGGTGTGCGAGCGGCTGGCCGAGGAGATCGGCGAGACGGTGAACATCGCGGTGCTGCAAGAGCACTACGCGATCAACCTCTACCAGGTACGGGGCACCGCCGCCGTCACCGCGCACAACTGGGTCGGCCAGCTGACCCCGCTGCACGCCACCTCCAGCGGCAAGATCATGCTGGCCCACGTGCCGGCCCAGGAGCGTGCCGCGCTGATCGCGGAGGGCGGCCTGAAGAAGCTGACCCCGCACACCATCTCCTCGAAGGCGAAGCTGGAGAAGAACCTCGCCGACGCCCGGGAGCGCGGTTACGCCTGGACGCTGGAGGAGCTGGAGATCGGGCTGCACGCCATGGCGGCGCCGATCAGGGACCGGGACGGCGTGGTCATCGCCTCGATCAGCGCCTCCGGGCCCTCCTACCGGTTCACCGAGGAGCGCATGCACGAGCTGGCCCCGGTACTGGTCAAGGGCGCGGAGGAGATCAGCCACCGGATGGGGTTCCTGGGCTGAGCGCCCTCGGGACGACCCCCGTCGAGCGCTCCGCAGGATGCGCTGTCGATCGTCTGCGGCGCCGTCGTGGCTGGTCGCGCAGTTCCCCGCGCCCCTTCGGGGCGCGGCCGAACCGCACCGGCGTCGGCACCGTCACTCCGGCTGACGGGTCCCGAGCCGCTCGTGGACCCAGTCGTGGAAGGCGCCGATGTGGTGCTCGCTGGGCACCAGCACGCCGCCCTTGGCGTACAGCCGGGAGCTCATGCCGGGCTGGGTGCGCTCGCAGGCGTCGAAGTCCTGGCGGTTGACCCGGTCGAAGAGCTCCACGGACCGGCTGACGTCCTTGCCGCTCTCCACCACGTGCGGGAGGTAGAGCCAGTCGCACTCGACGATCGTGCGGTCGACGGCCACCGGGTACATCCGGTGGAATATCACGTGGTCCGGCACCAAATTGATGAACACCTGCGGCTTGACGGTGATCGCGTAGTACCGCCGGTCCTGGTCCGCCGAGACCCCGGGAATGCGGTCCAGCCCCTCGGAGCCGTCGACGGTGAAGCCCTGGACGTCCTCGCCGAACTCTGCGCCGTGCCCTACGTAGTACTGCGCCGCGTAGCCGTCGGCGAACTCGGGCAGCACCTCGGTGAGTTCGGGGTGGATGGTGGCGCAGTGGTAGCACTCCATGAAGTTCTCGATGATGAGCTTCCAGTTCGCCTTCACGTCGTAGACGATCCGCCTGCCGACCGAGAGGTCCTCGACGCCGTAGCGCTCGATCGACTCGACGTCGCCCAGCCGCTCGACCGCCGCCCCGATCACGTCCTCCTCGAAGGACGGCGGGTTCTCCGCGAGACACACCCACACATAGCCGAGCCACTCCCGGACGGCCACGCCGACCAGGCCGTACTCGGTGCGGCCGACGTCGGGCATCTTGGTGAGGTTGGGCGCGGCGACCAGCTTGCCGTCCAGGCCGTAGGTCCAGGCGTGGTAGGGGCACTGGAAGGCCCGGGCGACCTCGCCGGTCTCCTCGGTGCAGAGCTTGGCGCCGCGGTGCCGGCAGACGTTGAAGTAGGCGCGGATCGAGTGGTCCCGGGCCCGGGTGACGAGGATGCTCTCGCGGCCCACGTCGACGGTGCGGAAGGCGCCGGGCTTCGGCAGGTCCGCAGCGCGCGCCACGCAGAACCACATCGTCTCGAAGATGCGCTCCTGCTCCTGGGCGAAGATCCCGGGATCGGTGTAGGCGGAGCCGGGGAGGGTGGCGATCAGGCTGTCCGGCAGGCTGGTCGAGGTCACGGTGCACTCCTCGGAGGACGTCGTGGATCGGTGGGGTGGTGCGGGCGCCGGGTCAGGACGCGGCGGTGCCGAACTGCTTGCGGGCGCGGGTGAACAGCCGCGGCTGGTTCATCCCGAGCACGGCGACCTGCCGGCCCGCCCGCCGGTACACGGCGAGAAAGCTGCGGTCGTCGGTCGAGCCCTCCTCGACCGTCACGCTGTCGGCCCCGGCTGCGTGGCCGACGAACTGGATCTTCACGCCGTACTGGTCGGACCAGAAGTACGGCGGCCGGGGCGTCCCCGGTTCCCGCGCGCCGTGCGCGAGCAGGGTGGCGACGGCGGTGTCCGGCCGTTCCAGCGCGCCGGTCCAGTGCTCGACCCTGCGGTGGCCGCCGGTGTGCGGGTCGTACCAGTTGGCGCAGTCGCCCACGGCCACCACCCCGGCGATGCTGGTGCGCCCGTCGGCGCCGCACTTCACGCCGTTGTCGAGCACGACGCCCGAGCCCTCCAGCCACTCGACGCAGGGGCGCGCCCCCACGCCGACGACGACGGTGTCGGCGGGCACGCTGCGGCCGTCCTCCAGCAGCACGGCCTCCACCTGGCGCTCGCCGCTCAGCCCCTTGACGCCCACCCCGCACAACAGCCGTACCCCGTGGTCGGCGTGGAGCGCGGAGACAACGGCGCCCATGGCCTCGCCGAGCGGTCCGGCCAGCGGGGTCGGGGCCGCCTCGATCACGGTGACGTCGAGGCCGAGGGCGTACGCCGTGGAGGCCACCTCGGCGCCGACGAACCCGCCGCCGATCACCACGAGCCGGCCGCCCCTCGCAAGGTCCGCCCGCAGCGCGCGGGCGTCATCGAGGGTGCGCAGGGTGTGGACCCCGGCGAGGCCCTCGGCACCGGGCAGGGTACGGGCGGCGGCGCCGGTCGCGATGACCAGGCCGTCGGCGCGGACCTCCCGGCCGTCGGCCAGCCGGACGGTGCGCGCGGTGCGGTCGAGCCCGGTGGCGCGGGTCCCGAGCAGCCACTCGGCGTGGAGCTCCTCGTCCTCGCGCTCCAGGGCCAGGTCGGCCTCGCCGAGGGTGCCGGCCAGGAACTCCTTGGACAACGGCGGCCTGTCGTACGGGCGATGGGACTCGTCGCCGACGACGACCAGCCGGCCGTCGTACCCGCGTTTCCGCAGCGAGCGCGCGGCCGACAGTCCGGCCAGCGAGGCGCCCACCACGGCGACCGTCCTCACGCGGCGCCCCCGGCCAGGCGGGCGCTGACGCACGGCGGCAGGTTGGGGGGCTCGGCGGACAGCCGGACGTAGACCGTGCCGTCCTCGACCACGACCTCGTGGGTGCGGACCGGACGCTTGGCCGGGGGTGCGTCCACGGCGCCCGTGCGCAGGTCGAACTTGGAGGCGTGCAGGGGGCATTCGACCTCACAGCCCTCCAGCCAGCCGTCGGCTAGCGAGGCGTCCTGGTGGGTGCAGGTGTCGTCGATGGCGAAGAGCTCACCGTCGTCGGTGTGGAACACCGAGACGGGCGGTTCGATGTCGAGCCGGTGGGCCTCGCCTCGCGGCAGATCCGCGAGACGGCACGCGG
Organism: Streptomyces sp. NPDC047061; assembly: GCF_040643955.1. Taxonomy (NCBI): domain Bacteria; kingdom Bacillati; phylum Actinomycetota; class Actinomycetes; order Kitasatosporales; family Streptomycetaceae; genus Streptomyces; species Streptomyces sp. NPDC047061. The sequence continues at coordinate 76,835 of NZ_JBEYVI010000044.1, read as the reverse complement.
GAATCATCATGACACCTCGGTGCGTATAGCGAAACAGATTGCGGTTAGCGCAACGCCAGTCTGCGGGCCGCCGCGAAGCGTTGTCAAGGAGTTCACGCGCCGGTTTGCCCGGGCCACGACAGCGGGCCGCCGGGCACGCCGGAGCACCCTCGAAAGCGCGCGTGAGCAGGGCGAACAGGCCCCGCGTGAAGTGCGGCCACGGCCCTGCCCCGGTGCCGTCACCGGGGCAGGGCCGCTTCGTCGGCGGGGCGGTCAGAGACCGCGGCCGCCCGTCACAGGAGCACCACCGAGCGCAGGACGTCACCGTGGTGCATGCGCTCGAAGGCCTTCTCGACCTCGTCCAGGGCGATCGTCTCGGTGACGAAGGCGTCCAGGTCGAGGCGGCCCTGCAGGTAGAGGTCGATGAGCATGGGGAAGTCGCGCGAGGGCAGACAGTCCCCGTACCAGGACGACTTGAGCGCCCCGCCGCGGCCGAAGACGTCAAGGAGCGGCAGCTCCAGCTTCATCTCGGGGGTGGGCACGCCGACCAGGACGACGGTGCCGGCGAGGTCGCGGGCGTAGAAGGCCTGCCGGTAGGTCTCCGGGCGGCCGACCGCCTCGATGACCACGTCGGCGCCGAAGCCGCCGGTCAGTTCGCGCACCGCGTCGACGGCGTCGGTCTCCTTGGAGTTGACGGTGTGGGTGGCGCCGAGCCCGCGCGCGGTGTCCAGCTTGCGGTCGTCGATGTCCACGGCGATGACCCGCGCCGCGCCGGCCAGCTTCGCGCCGAGGACGGCGGCCGCGCCGACGCCTCCGCAGCCGATCACGGCGACGCTGTCGCCGCGGCCGACGTTGCCGGTGTTGAGGGCGGCGCCGATGCCCGCCATCACACCGCAGCCCAGCAGCCCGGCGGCCGCCGCCGACGCACGCCGGTCGACCTTGGTGCACTGCCCGGCCGCCACCAGCGTCTTCTCGGCGAAGGCGCCGATCCCGAGCGCAGGGGAGAGCTCCTGCCCGGTCGATGCGAGGGTCATCTTCTGCTTGGCGTTGTGGGTGTTGAAGCAGTACCACGGCCGCCCGCGCAGGCAGGCCCGGCACTGGCCGCACACCGCACGCCAGTTGAGGATCACGAAGTCGCCGGGCGCCACGTCGGTGACCCCGTCGCCGACCGTCTCGACGACCCCCGCCGCCTCGTGCCCGAGCAGGAACGGGAAGTCCTCGCTGATCCCGCCCTCGCGGTAGTGGAGATCGGTGTGGCAGACCCCGCAGGCCTCGATCCTCACCACCGCCTCGCCCGGCCCGGGGTCGGGGACGACGATGGTCTCCAGGCTGACAGGGGCGCCCTTGCTCCGCGCGACGACGGCACGGACCTGCTGGGACATGGCCACTCCTCGACTGACAGAGGCGGCGAGACGTTGCCCAATGCGGCACGCATCTCGTGTTTCGCAACACAGCATCGCGGAGCCCGCAGCGGCGGTCAAGGATCCGGACGACGGGCCGACGACCCCCCGGGCGGGGCTGCGCGGCCGTCCGCCGTTCGGCCGAGCCGGGGGCGGTCATCGCCTGCGCAGGTATCATCTATTGCGCAATCATCACAAACCACCACATCCCGAGTCCGGCACGGATGTGCCCGAGGTGAGGATGCGCGACATCACCTTCGACGACCGCGGCGAGCTCCCGGAGCCCGGGGGCGAGGCGGAGGTCCTGCTGGACGCGGCGGGCCGGGTCGTGGCCTGGGGCCCGGGCGCCGAGCAGCTGCTCGGCCGTCCGGCGCGGGAGGTGCTGGGCCGGCCCGCGGCCGAGCTGCTCCACGACCCGGCCGAGGGCGGGCAGGTCGTCCGGCGCTGGGCGGAGGGTGACCGCCAGGGACCGCTGGTGCTCCGGCGGCACGACGGGGAACCGGTCGACGTCCAGGTCTGGGCGCGCCCCCTCACCAGCGAGGACGGCGAGCAGCGGTGGCTCGTGCAGGGAGCGGGAGCCGAGTCGTACCGCACGTACGAATTCGGCCGTGCCCTGCTGCAGGGGCTGTTCACCGACATCCCCTTCCACATCGACCTCTTCGACACCCGGATGCGGTTCGTCGCCCAGAACCTCGCGCAGCGGCGCGCCGGGGTGTTCCGGGAGACCCCGTACAGCGGGCACACGATGCGCGAGATGGCCCCGCCCGGTCTGCTGGACCTCGACGCCCTGGAGGAGCGGCAGCGGCGGGTGCTGGAGACCGGCGAGGCCCTGCTCGACACCGAGGTCGTCGGCCATCCCGTACCCGGTTCGCCCAACGACTACGTGTGGTCGGAGTCCATCCTGCCGCTCAGGAACCCGGCCGGGACGGTGATCGCGCTGGCCCATGTGATCTCCGACGTGACCCAGCGGGTCCGCTCGCGTGAGCGGCTGGTCCTGGCCAACGAGGCCGGCACCTGGATCGGGACCACCCTGGATCTCTGGCAGACGGCCCGGGAACTGGCCGAGGTCTCGGTGCCGTGGTTCGCCGACGCCTGCCATGTCGACCTGCTGGACTCCGTCTTCTCCGACCGGGAGCCCGCCGACGAGGCACGGCCGCGCCACCCGGTGCTCCGCCGGGCCGCCCGCGGCGGGGCCGCCGAGGACACGGACACCGAGGGAGCCCCCGGTGGTGCGGGTGGGCGATCTCGACACGGCGGCGACGGCCCCCGGCTCGCCGTTTCTGGACGCCCTGACGAAGGGCGGGGCCGTCCTCCTAGCGGACGAGCAGCTGCGTCCCGGCCCCGGCGCCGCGGGCCCGCGCCTGCCGCCGGGCGCCGGCCCCGGAGTCCACTCCTGGCTGCTCGTCCCCATGCTCGCCCGGGGCGTCGCCCTCGGCACCGCAGTCTTCATGCGCTCCCGCAGCCCGCGCCGGTTCGAACCCGAGGACGTACAGCTCGCGGAGCAGATCGTGACCCGTACCGCGGTGTGCGTCGACAACGCGAGCCGCTACCACCGGGAGCGGACGACGGCCCGTACCCTCCGGCGCAGCCTGCTCCCCCAGCGGCTGCCGTCGCCGTCGGCGGTACGGACGGCGACCCGCTATCTGCCGGCCAGCGAGCACACCGGGCTGGGCGGGGACTGGTTCGACGTGATCCCGCTGTCCGGGGCGAGGGTGGCGCTCGTGGTGGGCGACGTGGTCGGGCACGGCCTGCAGTCGGCGGTGACCATGGGCCGGCTGCGCGGCGCCGTGCGCACCCTCGCCGATCTCGACCTGTCCCCGGTGGAGCTCCTCGCCCACCTGGACGAACAGATGAACCGGTTCCTCGACGAGCGCGGCGACGAGGTGTCCCTGGTGACGGGGGCGACCTGCCTGTACGCGGTGTACGACCCGGTGTCGCGGCTCTGCCAGCTGGCGCGCGCCGGCCATCCGCCGCCGGCGGTCGTCTCGGTGGACGGCGCCGTCGACTTCGTGGACCTGCCCGGCGGCCCGCCCCTGGGCCTCGGCGGTGTGGTGTTCGAGGAGCGCGAGATCGCCCTGGACGACGGGGACCTCCTGGTCCTCTACACCGACGGACTGCTGGAGTCGCGCGCAGGACTTCGACACCGGGCTGCGCCGGATGCGTGCCACCCTCTCCCGGACGCCCGCGTCGGCCGCGCCGAAGGAGGTGTGCGACACGCTGGTCCGTGAGCTGCTGCCGCCGGGCCACCAGGACGACGTGGCCGTCCTGGTGGCCCGGATGAGCGGCCTGGGCCCGGACTCGCATGTCACCTGGGAGATCGAGGCCGAGGAGAGGATGGTCGGCCGGGCGCGGGAGCTGACGGCGTGCCAGCTGGCGCGCTGGGGGCTGGCCGAGGAGTCGTTCACCACCGAGCTGATCGTCAGCGAGCTGGTGACGAACGCGCTGCGGTACGGCGGTGCGCCGATCACGCTGCGCCTGATCCGGGACCGGAGCCTGATCTGCGAGGTGTCGGACGGCAGCAGCACCTCGCCCCATGTGCGGCGCGCCCAGGACACGGACGAGGGCGGCCGCGGCCTCTACCTCATCACCCAGCTCGCGCAGAACTGGGGGACGCGGTACGGGGAGCGGGGCAAGACCATCTGGGCCGAGCAGTCACTCCCCGGCTGACGCGCCGGCCGCCGAGGACGGCCCGTCGTCGTCCGGGCCGGGTACCACGACCAGGAAGGCGTCCGTGCCGAGGTCCATCACCACGGTGGCCCGCCCGCCCTCGGCCCGGCACCTCGCCGCGTACTCCTCGGCCGGCCACGAGCCCCGGGGAGCCCCGGCGGGAAATCGCTCCAGCACCCTCGCGCCCACGGCCACCCCGCACCTCCCGCATCGGTTCCGCCTCTCCGCGCGGCTGCCCCGGATCGACGCGGACATGCCGGAAACGCCGGAACGGCGCCGGCCGCCGGTCCGCCGTCGGGGCACCGGGAAATGGGAGCGTGGGCCTTTTCGCAGCCTGCCGCCGTACCGCCCCGGAGCCGCCCCATGAACGTCTCGGTCGTCCTGTTCACCGCCGACCTGCGCCTGCACGACCATCCGCCGCTGCGGGCCGCCGTGGACAGCTCGGACGAGGTGGTGCCGCTGTTCGTGCGGGACCGCGCGGTGGACCGGGCCGGCTTCGCCGTGCCCAACCGGCTGGCGTTCCTCGCCGACTGCCTGCGCGAGCTGGACGCGGGGCTGCGCGAGCGCGGCGGCCGGTTGGTGGTGCGTTCGGGCGACCTCGTCGAGGAGGTGTGCAAGGCGGCGGCCGAGGCGGACGCCGGCGCCGTGCACCTGGCGGCCGACGTGAGCGGGCTCGCGCAGCACCGGGAGGAGCGGCTGCGCCGGGCCCTGGAGGCGGACGGCCGGCGGCTGCACGTCCACGACGCGGTGACCGCGGCGGTCCCGGCCGGTGCGGTGACTCCGGCCGGCTCGGACCACTACGCGGTGTTCACACCGTACTTCCGGCAGTGGTCGCGGCAGCCGCTGCGGCAGGCGGTGGCCGCGCCGCGCCGGGTCCGGGTGCCGGACGGGGTCGGATCCGAGCCGCTGCCTGGCCGCGACCGGGTGTCCGGGGTGTCGGCGGGCCTGGCCGCCGGCGGCGAGCCGGAGGGCCGCAGGCGGCTCGCCGCCTGGCTGCGCGCGGGCATCGGGTCGTACGAGGACCGCCACGACGACCTCGCCGGGGACGCGACCTCCCGGCTCTCGCCGCACCTCCACTTCGGGACACTCTCCCCCGTCGAGCTGGTCCACCGGTCGCGCGGGGCGGGCGGCGCGGGCGCCGAGGCGTTCGTGCGGCAGCTGGCGTGGCGGGACTTCCACCGCCAGGTGCTGGCCGCACGGCCGGCGGCGGCCACCGCCGACTACCGTACGAAACACGACCGTTGGCGCACCGGGCGCACCGCCGACGAGGACGCCGGGGCGTGGCGTGCCGGGCGCACCGGCTACCCGATCGTCGACGCGGCGATGCGTCAGCTCCGCCACGAGGGCTGGATGCACAACCGGGGCCGCCTGCTGACCGCGAGCTTCCTGGCCAAGACGCTGTACGTCGACTGGCGCGTGGGCGCCCGGCACTTCCTGGAGCTGCTGGTCGACGGGGACGTGGCGAACAACCAGCTCAACTGGCAGTGGGTGGCGGGCACCGGCACCGACTCCCGCCCCAACCGGGTGCTCAATCCGGTGGTCCAGGCGAGGCGTTACGACCCCGACGGCGCGTACGTCCGGCGCTGGGTGCCGGAGCTGGCGGGACTGCCGGGGGCGAGGGTGCACGAGCCGTGGAAGCTGGACGGCCCGGAGCGGGCCGCGTTCGACTACCCGGAGCCGATCGTCGATCTCGCGGACGGCCTCGCCCGGTTCCGGCGGGCCCGGGAGCGCGACTGAGCTACACATAAAGAAGAAATAAGAGCAGAATGTTATCTAGCGGCGTATACCGCACGCTCCAGACGCGGTCAGGCCTGCAAGTCAAAGGAGACGAGTCATGGCCAACGTCTCGCACGGCAGAAGTGACATAACCAGCCACCCCGATGTCTCCGAGATGCGGGAGCGCTACGCCCGCATGCTCGGCGGCCGTGATGTGGCGCTCGTGGACGGACCGGTGTTCCTGCTCGGTCTGTACTGCGCGGCGTCCCCGTGGATCCTCCACTACACGGCGAGCCAGCCCGCACTCGTGGCCCACAACCTGATCATGGGCATAGCGATAGGCCTGCTGGCACTGGGCTTCACCAGGGCACCGGAGCGCATGTACGGCCTGAGCTGGGCCATGTGCGCCATCGGCATCTGGATGATCATCGCCCCCTGGGTGGTCGGCAGCAGCCCGGACAAGGGCGTCATCATCAACAACGTCATCATCGGCGCGCTGGCCCTCTGCCTCGGGCTGGTGTGCGCCGCTTCGGCGGCCAAGCGGACGCCTATGACCTAGGCACACCGGGCACCCCCTTGAAGGGAGGATGCGGGGCCGGTCCGATGACGGCGGACCGGCCCCGCCGCAGGTCCGCTCAGTGGCCGGGGACCAGCCAGGGCTCCTGCGGGAGCGGGCTGCCGGTCTCGATGAGGGACTTCAGGTTGGACAGCACGGCCGGCCAGCCGAAGGAGACGTCGCGCAGCTCGCCCTCGTCGCCCAGGTCCTCGTGGGTGACGGTCAGCTTGACGATGTCGGCGTGCGGCCGGATGTCGAAGGTGACCCGGGAGTGCCGGTCCGGCTCCCCCTCGTGCTCGGGCGCGGCCCAGGTGGCGACCAGGCGGGTCGGGCGTTCGCTCTCGACGACGGTGCCGACCACGTCGGCGATCCCGGAGCCGTCGGTGCGCCGGTGTTCCCAGCGGGATCCGGGCCGCCAGTCGGAGACGTTGGAGTGGCCCCAGTAGACGGCGGTCAGGTCGGCGTCGGTGAGGGCGTCCCAGACCTTCTCGGGGGTGCTGGCGATATAGGTGACGTACACATAGCTGGGCTGGTCGCTCATGGCTTCCTCGGCTCGTCGCTTCAGGTCGCCGAGCGCGCGCAGGCGCGGGCGCTCGAACTTGTCGATCCACCGCTCCTGGATCTCGTGGAGCGGCACCGGGTTGAGGTAGTGCAGCTTCTCCCGCCCCCGCCGCACGGTGCTGATCAGGTTGGCGGCCTCCAGGACGGCCAGGTGCTGGGTCACCGACTGCCGGGTCATCGCGATGCGTTCGCACAGCTCGCCGAGCGTCTGGCCGTTCTGCTCGTGCAGCCGGTCGAGGAGCCGCCTGCGGGTGTCGTCCGCGAGCGCCCTGAAGACCTGGTCCATCCCGCTGTCGCCCTCTGATCGCACACTCAACGTTATGCAGGCAGCCGCCTGCATGTCAATGCCGGACGCCGGCAGTGCACGCTCGGCCCTTCGGGGCGAACGAGATCCACACGTCCGGCGGCAGCTCCGGCCGGCCCGGCACCGGGCGCGGCTCCTCCGTCCAGGCGTCGCCGGCGGCCTCGGCCGCGACCCGCCGCCAGAAGGCGACGGCGCCCGGGTTCTCGTACTGGAACGCGATCTCCCAGCGGCCCGGATGACGGGTGAGGACGTCGCGGACGGCGGCCAGGCCGACACCCGTCCGCCGTGCGCCGCGCACCACGAAGAAGCTGTTGAGCACGCGCACGGGCGAGCCCAGCGCCCGGACGAACGCGAAGCCGACCGGGTGCTCGCCCCGCACGAAGAGGTAGGGCGCCCAGTCGGGCGAGGAGAAGGCGTCCTCGACGCGTTCGTCGCGGAACGAGCCGTCGGGCCTCGGCAGGAGCTCGCGGAACTCGGTCAGGTCGTGGCGGAACATCAGCCACAGACGCTCGACGACGGGTCGGTCCCCGGGGGCGGCAGGACGGACGACGACGTCCGCCTCGGTGTGTTCGGTCATGAAAAAAGCCTCACCCGACGGGAGTTGGCCGCCGGGTGAGGCTTACGTGTGCCGGGGAGACTACACCACGACCGCCTCGTCGGGCGTCAGGTACTCCTCGCTGATCTCCTTCGCCCCGAACGGCCACACCTTCTCCAGCCGGGACCACACCAGGAACGCCACGCAGCCGAGGGCGAGCCAGGCCAGGGACCACTCGATGGGGTGGCGGCCCGGGGAGTTCCGGTCGGCGTAGCCGTAGATCACGCACCAGCCGGCGAAGGCGACGATGCTCGGCAGCGGGTAGAGCCACATGCGGTACGGCCGTTTCAGGGCCGGCTGGCGGCGGCGCAGCACCGTGAGCGCCACGATCTGGGCCAGCGCCTGGACGATCACCATCACGGTGGTGAGCAGCTGGATCAGGGTCGCGAGGTCCGTGTGGCGGCCGATCAGGAAGCCGATCGCGGTGATCACGCCCATGGTCGCGAGACCGAGCATCGGGAAGCGGTGCTCGGGGTGCAGCTTCTCGTAGGGGCGGAAGAAGACGCGGTCGCGGGCGGCGTCGTAGGGCACCCGGGAGCCGCCGAGCAGGCCGGTGAAGACCGAGGCGAAGGCCGTGATCAGGATCAGCACGGTCACCGTGTCGGCGGCGCCCCTGCCCCAGGTCTTCTCAAGGACCGCCGAGGCCACGGAGGTCGACGCGATGTCGTCCGGGTTCGTCATGCGGTGCCAGTCGATGACGCCGAGCGTGCCGATCTGGAGCAGCAGGTAGATCGCCATGATGCCGAGGATCGAGAGGAGGATGGAGCGCGGCAGGACGCGGCCGGGGTCCTTGATCTCGGCGCCCATGTAGGCGGTCGTGTTGTAGCCGAGGTAGTCGTAGATGCCGATGGTCAGGCCCGCGGCGAAGCCGAGCCAGAAGTGGTCGCTCGTCAGGTCGAAGGCGTGGGCCGGGTAGGTGAAGGCCAGGTGCGGGCTGAAGTCGCTCGCCGCGGCGACGATCACCAGCAGCACCGAGGCGATCATCACCGTCCACATGACGGCGGTGATCCTGGCGATGTGCTCGATGCCGCGCCAGAGCAGCAGGATCACCAGGGCGATGACGCCGAGCCCGATCAGGTCGCCGGAGGTCTGGCCGAGGCCCGGGGCGAGGTAGCCCAGGTACTGGACGAAGCCGACCACGCCCGTGGACATGATCAGCGGGATGAAGAGCATCGCCGTCCACACGAAGAGGAACGGCATCAGGCGTCCGGTGCGGTACTGGAAGGCCTGGCGCAGATAGACGTAGCTGCCGCCGGAGCCGGGCATCGCGGCGCCGAGTTCGGCCCAGACGAGACCGTCGCAGAGCGCGAGCACCGCGCCCGCGACGAAGCCGATGACGGCCTGCGGGCCGCCGAACGAGGCGACCATCAGCGGGATGGTCACGAACGGACCGATGCCGCACATCTGGCTCATGTTGATGGCGGTGGCCTGGAACAGACCGACGCGGCGGACGAAACCGCCGGTCGGCGGGGCACTGCCCGAGACGACGGGACTACCGGGACCTGCAGACATGGGGGCTCCTGGGCGAGACACGGGGAAGCGGGCGAGGGCGCGTACGACGGGCGGGGGCCGACTCGGCGGGATGGCCGATAAAGTTAAGGAGCCTTACTAGATGCGTCAAGTATGCGTCGGGAATCGGTGAGAATGGTGTGATGGCCGCCAGCGACGTCGAAGAGCAGCAGGAGCAGCCCTGGAGCCGCCGGCGCCTGCGCAGCACCAACGAGCGGCTGCTGCTGGACCGGCTGCGCACCCTCGGTTCGGCCTCGCGCGCCCAACTCGCCCGCGAGACAGGGCTGTCGAAGCCGACCGTGTCCAGCGCCCTGGCCGCACTGGAGTCGGCGGGCCTGGTCCACGAGGTCGGCACCCACGCCCCGGAGCGCGGCCGCACGGCCGTGCTGTACGCCCCCGACCCGGCGGCCGGGTACGCGCTCGGCGTGGACGTCGGCAGGAGCTGGCTGCGGGTGGCGGTCGCCGATCTCGACGGCACCCTGGTGGCCCGCTCCGATGTCCGCAACCGGGCCCGGGGGTCGGCCGCGATGGCCGACCTCGTGGTCGCGACCGCCCGGCAGGTCGTCGCCAACTCGGGGGTGGACCCGGCCGAGGTGGTGCACGGGGTGGTGGGCACGCCGGGCGTCTACGACGAGCGCCAGCGGCGCGTGCGGTACGCGATGCATCTGCCGGGCTGGGGGCGCGCGGGCCTCTTCGACCGGATGCGCGAGGAACTGGGCGTTCCGCTGGAGGTGCACAACGACGCCAACCTCGCGGCCCTCGGCGAGTACACGTACGGCGTCGGGGCGGGCAGCCGGCTGTTCGCGTACATCATGATCGGCACCGGCCTCGGGATGGGTGTCGTCAGCGAGGGGCGGCTGTTCACCGGGGCGCACGGGCTGGCCGGGGAGATCGGCTTCCTGCCCTGGCCGGGGCGGCAACAGGGGCCCGAACGCCTTGAGGACGCGGTGTCGGGGGTGGCCGTGGTCGAGACGGCGCGGCGGCTGGGGATGAGCGGGCAGCTCACCGCGAAGTCCGTGTTCGACGCGGCCCGCCAGGGCGACCCGGCCGCGGTGGAGGCAGTACGGCTCGAAGGCGAGCGGATCGCACACACCGTGGCCGCGGCAACCGCCGTGCTCGACCCCGACCTGGTGGTGCTCGGCGGCGGTGTCGGCCACAGCGTCGACCTGCTGCTGCGCCCCGTGCGGGAGCATCTGCGCACCCTCACCCCGCTGCGCCCGAAGCTGGCGCCCAGTCGGCTCGGCGAGGACGCGGTGCTGCTCGGCGCGGTGGCCACGGCCCTGGGCACCGCCCGTGACCTGGTGTTCGAGCGCAGGTCGAACGCGTCCTGAGAACGACGGCACCAACTCGCGCGGGCCCCACGGTGATTGACACGGCCTCCGCGGCAACCTAGCTTGAGCCGGGTTAGTAAAGTTTCCTAACTTTACGAGCCTGGAGACCATCGTGTTCCCTCGCCGTGCCCCCGGACACCGTCTCGCCCCGGCCGCCGTGGCCCTGGGACTGCTCTGCTCACTCAACACCAGCGCCTGGGCCGGGGCCCGCGACCCGGCGCACGGGCCAGCCCGGATCACCCGGGTGCCGTCCGACGCCGGGTCCGCGACCCCGCTGTCGGGCTACGCGATCCGGTCGACGGCCGACGTGGGCGACTCCGCGGCAGCGGTCTCCTCCCCCGGCTACCCCACGCAGGGCTGGTATCCGGCGGGACCCCGCTCCACGGTCCTCGCCGCGCTGCTCGCCGACGGCGTCCACGACGACCCGTTCGTCTCCACCAACCTCCAGAAGATCCCCAAGTCGCCCTTCCAGGTCCCCTGGTGGTACCGCAGCGACTTCACGGTCACAGACCCCTCGCACCGCACCTACCTGGACTTCAGCGGGGTGATCTCGGCGGCCGACGTGTATGTGAACGGCCGTCAGGTCGCCACCACCGCCGACGTCACCGGCGCCTACACCCGTCACGAACTGGACGTCACCTCGCTGGTGAAGGAGGGCGCCAACACGGTCGCCTTCCGCATCCAGCCCAACAACCCCAACAAGAACCTCACCATGGGCTGGCTCGACTGGCTCCAGCCCCCGCCCGACCAGAACATGGGCATCGTCCGTGACGTCCTGGTCCGGCGCGGCGGCCCGGTCGCGCTGCGTGACGCGCACGTGGTGACGAAGCTCGCGGTGCCGTCCCTCGCGACGGCCGACCTGACGGTGAAGGCCGAGGCCCGCAACGACTCGGACGCCCCGGTCACCGCCGAGGTCTCCGGCACCGTCGCCGGGGTGACCCTCACCAGGTCGGTCGAGCTCGCGGCCCACCAGACCAAGAGTGTCACCTTCACCCCCGCCGACACCCCGGGGCTGCACCTGACCTCCCCGAAGGTGTGGTGGCCGGCGAACATGGGCGGCCAGCCGCTCTACGACCTCGACCTCGGCGCCTCGGTCGGCGGCACGGCGTCGGACACCGCCCACGAGACCTTCGGCATCCGGGACGTCCGGGCCCCGCTGAACTCCGACGGCGCCCGCCAGTACTCGATCAACGGCCGCCGGCTGCTGATCAAGGGCGGCGGCTGGTCACCGGACGAGTTCCTGCGCTGGGACCGCACCTATGCCGAGGACCGCCTCAGATACGCCGTGGACCTGGGCCTCAACGCCATCCGGCTGGAGGGCCACATCGAGCCGGACGAGTTCTTCGACCTCGCCGACCGCCTGGGCGTCCTCACCCTGCCCGGCTGGGAGTGCTGCGACAAGTGGGAGGGGCAGACCAACCCCGGTGAGAGCGGCGAGAAGTGGACCGCCGCCGACTACCAGGTCGCGAAGGCCTCGATGGCCGCCGAGGCCGCCCGGCTGCGTGACCACCCGAGCGTGGTCTCCTTCCTGATCGGCAGCGACGCCGCGCCCGACGCGACGATCGAGAAGAACTATCTGGACGCCCTGAACGCCGTCGACTGGGCCGTCCCGGTGGTTCCCGCCGCCTCGGACAAGTCGGCTCCCCAGCTGGGCAGTTCGGGCATGAAGATGACCGGCCCCTACGACTGGATCCCGCCCGGCTACTGGTACGCCAAGCGCGAGGGCGGCGCCACCGGCTTCAACTCGGAGACCAGCGCCGGCCCGGACATCCCCACCCTCGACACCCTGCGCCGGATGATGACCCCGGCCGAACTCGACACCCTCTGGAAGAACCCGGACGCCAAGCAGTACCACCGCTCGCCGTCCGCGACCTTCGGCACCCTGAAGGTCTACGACGCCGCCCTCACCGGCCGCTACGGCGCCCCGAAGAGCCTCGCCGACTACGTAAGGAAGGCGCAGCTCGCCCAGTACGAGAACGTCCGCGCCCAGTACGAGGCGTACGGGCGCAACCAGACCGACGCCTCGAAGCCGTCCACCGGGGTCGTGTACTGGATGTTCAACAGCGGCTGGACGTCCCTGCACTGGCAGTTGATGGACCGTTACCTCGACCAGGGCGGAGCCTACTTCGGCGCGAAGAAGGCCAACGAGCCGCTGCACGTCCAGTACGCGTACGACGACCGCTCGGTGGCCGTGGTGAACAACCGGCACACACCGGTCTCCGGGCTCACCGCACGGGTCACCCTCTTCAACCCCGACGGCACCCAGAAGTACGACCAGACCGTCAGCGGCGTCTCGGTCCAGGGCGACGGCGCGCACAGCACCGCGCTCACCCTGCCGGCGTCGGTGACCGGGCTGTCGTCCACCTACCTGGCGCGGCTGGTCCTCGCCGACGCCGACGGCAAGGAGGTGAGCCGCAACGTCTACTGGCTCTCCACCAAGGCCGACACCCTCGACTGGGCGAAGACGGACTGGTGGCACACGCCGACGACGGGCTACGCCGACCTGACCGGACTGTCCTCGATGGCCCAGGTCCCGGTCACGGCGACGGCGTCGACGACAGAGGCCGACGGCACGTCGACCACCACGGTCACCGTCCGCAACACGGGCACGGGGAAGACCCCGTCCCTGCTGACGGACGTCCATCTGGTCGACGCGAACGGCAGGCCGGTGCTGCCGGTCCGGTGGTCGGACAACGAGGTCAGCCTCTGGCCGGGCGAGTCGGCGACACTGACGGCCACCTACCGGACCGCCGACCTGCACGGGTCGGCGCCCCAGGTGCGGGTCTCCGGCTGGAACACGGTGGAGCGGACGGTTCCGGCGGGCCTGCCGGAACCGTCCGTCCCGGTCAGCTCACGTTGAGCGCGGTGTCGTCGACGACGAAGGACGTCTGGAGGGTCGAGCCCTCGACACCGGAGAACTTGATGGTGGCCGTGGTGCCGGCCAGGGAGGAGACGTCGAAGCTCTTGAGGACGTATCCGGAGGCCGCGTTGAGGTTGGAGTACGTGGCCAGGGTGGTGGATCCGGCGGTGACCGTCAGCTTGTCGTAGGCGGTGCTGGTGGTGGTCTCCGCGGTGTCTATGTGCAGATAGAAGCTGAGCGTCGCGGAGCAGCCGGACGGAATGGTCACCGACTGGGACAGCGTGTCGGTGTGGGCGGACCCGTAGCCGTCGAGCCAGGCCTTGTAGGAGCCGGTACGGGCCGCCTCGCTGCTGGAGTTGGTGATGACCCCGCTGCTGGCGGTCCAGGTGGTGTTGCCGGACTCGAAGCCGGGGTTGCCGAGGAGCTGGGCGGAGGTGCAGGTGCCACCGCCGCCCCCTCCGCCGCCGCCTCCGCTGCCGCTGCTCGCGCCGGTGAGCCAGGCGGTGGCGTTGAGGGCGAGGGCGGCGTTGGTGGCGCCGGTGTCGTTCCAGCCGTCGTACAGCGTGTTGCCGGACTGGCCGGTGCCGTCGTCGATCGGGGAGCTGTCGCCCCAGAACGCGACCCGCCCGCTGCCGAAGGCGCTGGTGGCGAAGAAGGCGCCGGTGTTGCCGGAGTAACCGCTGCGGTATACGAGGCCCTTGACGTTGGAGTTGTCGGAGGGCTTGAGGGTGGCGGTGGTGCCGTCGGCGATCAGGCTCTTGGTGACCGTGCCGAAGGAGCCGTTCAGCACCACGTTGCTGCTGTCGCTGATCGCGGCCGGGTAGCCGGAGCTGATGTCCAGCGTGTCGACGGAGAAGCCGAACGGGTCGGTCGAGTCGACGCTGTTGTTGGTCATCAGGTCGTTGAAGATCTCGACCGCGTCGTAGCCGTCGCTGTTGCGGTCGGCCCCGGTGTGGTCGGAGATCATGAACAGACCGCCGCCGTTGTTCACGAAGTTCATGATCGCGGTCTTCTCGGCGGTCGTGAACAGCGTGTTGGGCTCGGGCAGGACCAGGGCGTCGAAGTTCGACAGGTCGGTCGTCGACGAACCGCCGTAGGTGAGCGCGCTCGTCGCGGTCTTCATGCTGTAGCTGCCGGTCTTCTGGAGGGCTACGCCCCACGAGGACAGCGCGCCGGTCCAGTCGGTCTCCGAGGACGGGGAGGAGTCCTGGGAGAGCGGGTCGGGCTTGCTGGTGGAGATGATCCAGTCCGCGTTGCCGGCCTCCTCGGCGTGGCCGTCGTCGAACAGGACCCGGTAGGTGGTGGCCGCGTGAGCGGGGGCGGCCGCTGTGCCGACCTGGAGGGCGGCTCCCGTGACGAGCAGTCCGAACCCGGCCAGGGCGGTGGTGAGTCTGTGGCGGGATCTGCTGGATCCAAGCATCCGGCGAACCTCCATGAGGGGTGGGGTAGAGGCGGTGCGGGCGCCAACTCTGCGCGCGTAGAACCTGCTTGAGATTTCTACACGCGTCGACCCTTTGAAAGGTACATGGCATGTCGGGTCGGTGAACAGAAAACCGCTGTAACAACCGGACGGGACTGCCTCCGCACTGAGCGGGCAGATTGGACAGCAGCGGGGTACAGACGAAGAGGGGCGGACATGGAGATCTCGGGCATCATCAGCGCCATCGTCATCGGACTCATCATCGGTGTGCTGGGGCGCCTGGTCGTCCCCGGCCGCCAGCACGTCGGTGTCCTGTGGACCGTCGTCGTGGGCATCGTGGCTGCCCTGCTGGGTTCGGCGATCGCGGCGGGCTTCGGCGTGGCCGACACCAAGGGACCCGACTGGATCGAGTGGTTCATCCAGATCGCACTGGCGGCGTTCGGCATCGCGGCGCTGGACCGCTCCAAGGCACGCCGGTGACCGGAGCGCGCCTCACGCGCGGCGGGCACGCACCGAGTGGTGCGGTCCCGCCGCGCGGGCACGCCGCCCGTCCGCCTACTTCGGAGAGAGCTACGGCGTGGTCGTGTTCGGTGAGAGGTACGGCGTGGTCGTGCTCAGGGCCGCGAAGCCCAGCCGCTCGAGGATGGGCCGGCTCATGGGCAGTGCGTCCACCTGGAGGTACCGGCAACCGTGCGAGGCGGCGACACGGGCCCGGTGGGCGACCAGGGCACGGTACACGCCGCGCCCGCGCCACCCCTCCACCGTGCCGCCACCCCACAGTCCGGCGAACCGCGCCCCCGGTACCAGCTCCACCCGGGCGGCGCTGACCGGCTCGTCCCCGGCGAGCGCGATCACCGCGACCATGCTGTCCGGCTGCTCGGCGAGCCGCGCCAGCAGCCGGTGCCGGAGCGGCGAACCGTCCGTGCCGAAGGCCTTCTCGTGCACCTCCACCATGAGCTCGATGCCCGCCCGGTCCGTGGCGGGCACCACGCGTACGCCGTCCGGCAGTGCGGCGTCGAGGCTCAGCCGGGCGACCTCCCCGACCATCAGCGTCTCCTCCGGCTCCGGCGCGAACCCGGCCGCGGTCAGCCGGTCGCCGAGGTCCGACGGCCGGTCGTGGCCGTAGACCTTCCACTCGAACTCCCGCCCGTGGGCCGCGAAGAATTCGACCTGCTCGGCGATGGCCCGATCCGCGGTCGCCTCGTCCAGGTCCGACCAGAGGACGCCGTTCCACCCCTCGGCGTCCGCCACCTGGCGCACCACCGCGCCCACGCGCTCGATCCGGGCGCCGGGCCCGTCGGGCCGGGCGCCTTCGCGCATGTCACGGTCGTACAGGGCGAGTACGGTTCGATGATCCATCCGGGCACTCCACCATCGGGACGCGACGGCCGCAACGCCATTTCCGGGTGGCAGCCGTTCGCCCGGGGTGGCGGTCAGCCCAGTTCGAGCGTCGTGATGCCGAAGACCCGCTCACGGGCATGGTCGCGGACCGGGCCCGTGTACATACGGGCGGTCTCGAACGAGGGGGTGAGGCCGGCCGCCTCGGCGAGGGCGACACCGGCCGTGCTGGTCTCGGGTACGTCGATGGCGACCTGGCGGCCGGCCGCCTCTGCGGTGAGGGCGGTGAACAGGGCGCAGGCGTCGTCGGGGGTGTCGGCGAAGAGCGGGCCGATGCGCAGGGTGTCGCGGCCGGGGCGGAGCACGCCGTAGCCGGTGAGGCGGTCGCCGTCGTGGCGGACGAAGGCCTTGTGACCGGGTCCGGTCAGCCATGCGGCCACGAAGCGCGGCCGGTCGGCCGGGCAGCAGGCGCTGTCGTACGCCGTGACGGCGGCCAGGTCGGCGGCGCCGGCGGGCCGGACGCCGGCGGGGGTCTCGGCGGCGGGGGCCTCGCCCACGAACCGGGCGGTGCGGTGGGCGAGTTCGAAGCCGGACTGGCGGTAGTTGTCCTGCTGGGCCACCACGCCGTCCAGGCCGACCGTGCGGTTGCCGGCGTGGGCGAGCGCGGTCTTCCAGATGGTGAGGCCGTGGCCCTGGCCGCGCAGGCCGGGGCGGACCAGATACCAGCCGAGGAAGGCGTAGTCGGCGCCGTAGTTGACGACCGAGATGGCCGACACCGGTTCACCGTCGATGCGGCCGACGAAGAACCCGTCGGGGTCCTGCGCGAAGAAGGCGGTGGTGTCGGACAGCCCGGGATTCCAGCCCTCGTCCGCCGCCCAGCCGACGATCACCGGCCAGTCGTCGGGGGTGGCCCGGGTGACGACGAGGTCCTGGGGGGCCGGAGAGGTCATCGATGCGCTCCATTCTTCAGCGTCCTTGGCGGGTGTCCGACCGCGCGGCGACCGGTGCCGCGCGCCCGCAGCATCCTTCCCGATCACCGGACACCGCGCCACGACGGGATCAAGCCGTTGCCGTGCCCGACGACGGCCGCACGCTCGCCGAACGGAGTGGGCGGCCGTTCGCTGCGGCCGGCGGCGGGCGGGTGCACGGCGCAGGCCCCACCGGTCGGGTCCGGTGGGGCCTGCCGATGCGCCGCGCGTCAACCCGCCCTGATATCACCTCGGCCGGTCAGCGCGTCCGGCCCGGGCGGAAGCGCCGGTGCAGGGCGGTCCCGGTGAGCAGCAGCGCCGCGCTGCCCGCCACGGCGGCGCCGGTGAGGTCCGTACCGGTGTGGGCGAGGGTGCCCTCGACCGGCGGCTCGGCGGGGTGGTGCACCTTGGGAGGGGTGTGGGTCTTCGGCGGCGTAGGGGCCGGCGGCTCGGGAGCGGGCGGCTCGGGGGCCGGCGGCTGAGCCCTGGGCGGCTCCGGAGTGGGGGTCTTCGGCGGGCTCGGGTGGTCGCCGGAGGTGTTCACGCAGGTGTTGCCGGCCGCCGGGTTCAAGAGCCCCACCACGTTCACGGTGTTCCCGCACACGTTCACCGGGACGTCCACCGGCAACTGGACACCATTGCCGGAGATCACCCCGGGCGAGTCCTTCTCGGCGCCCTGCGCGGACGCGCCACCGGACGTCGCCGAGCCGCCGGGAGCGCCGTGACCGGAGCCGCCGCCCTTGTTCACGCAGGTGTTGCCGGCCGCCGGATTCAAGAGCCCCACCACGTTCACGGTGTTCCCGCAGACGCTCACCGGGATGTGCACCG
Source organism: Streptomyces sp. NPDC047061 (assembly GCF_040643955.1). Classification (NCBI taxonomy): domain Bacteria; kingdom Bacillati; phylum Actinomycetota; class Actinomycetes; order Kitasatosporales; family Streptomycetaceae; genus Streptomyces; species Streptomyces sp. NPDC047061. The sequence goes on along the minus strand of NZ_JBEYVI010000044.1, from coordinate 58,803 downwards.
GCAACTGGATACCGTTGCCGGAGATCACCCCGGGCGAACCGGCCGCGATTCCGTCCGCGCCCGCGTCGGCCCAGGCCGGGACCGCCACGGCCATCGCACCGGAGGCGGCAGCGACGGCGATCACACCGTTTCGGGTAACCCGTTTCATAGGTTCCCTGCCTTCCAGACATGATTGCGGGCGCTCGCCCGCAACGGTTAAAACGCATACGAACCATGTGAGTTATGGCTTATTGACCTTTCACCCCATCGAGTGACACCCCACTCGAAACATCAGTAAAAGTATGCAAGGGCACGGAAACCGGATGATCACACGGAGAATGCGGCGCCCCCGGCCCGCCCGCTCACCGGCGGGCGGGACGCACGGAGTCCGTTTATGGTGGGCGAAAGCCCTGTATCCGGTCCGCCACGGAGCGTCTCTGGAGGCCCTCGATGCCTGCCGTGCCCCGTACCCGGCCCGTCCTGCGGCGCTGCGCCGGCGCCGGTGCCGTAGCGCTGGCCCTGCTGGGCGCCGGGCTGCCCGCGACCGAGGCCACGGCGACAGCGACGGCGACGGCGACGGCGGGCGAGAAGCAGCCGGACCTGACCCGTTTCTACCGGCAGAAGGTCGGCTGGACGGCGTGCGAGGACGGCGAGCTGCCCAAGGACATGCAGTGCGCCAAGGTCACCGTCCCCCTCGACTACGCGCGCCCGGCCGACGGCACCCTCGACCTGGCGCTGTCCCGCTACCGGGCGACCGGTAAGTCTCGAGGCTCGGTGCTGCTGAACTTCGGCGGTCCCGGCGGTTCGGGTGTCAGCCAGCTCGGACAGGACGGCAAGGAGTTCATGAGCCTGACCAACGGCTATGACGTGGTCGGCTTCGACCCGCGCGGGGTCGGTCGCTCCTCCCCCGTGAGCTGCGGCGACGGCCCGGAGCAGTTCCCGGACGGCGGCAACGCCGGCGAACCCCCCGACGTCGCGCATCCGCAGGCCCTGATGAAGGCGCTGAAGCAGCTGACGGTGCGCTGCACCAGGAACTCCGGGCCCGTGCTGTCCCACATAGGCACCGTGAACGCCTCCCGGGACCTGGATGTCATCCGCCAGGCGCTCGGCGACCGGAAGCTGAACTACCTGGGCTTCTCCTACGGCACCAAGCTGGCCGCGGTGTACGCGGCGCAGTTCCCGGACAAGGTGGGCCGGATGGTGCTGGACGGTGTGGACACGCTGACCGAGTCGCTGGCCGAGCAGGGCGTGGCCGGTGCCCGGGGGCAGCAGACGGCACTGGACGACTTCCTGGACTGGTGCGCCACCGACCTGGGGTGTCCGTTCGGGCAGGACCGGCGCAAGGCCGGCGAGGCGGTTCTGAAGCTGGTGCGCTCCCTCGACGAGGACCCGGTGCCCTCCGACTTCGGCGGCCCGTTCACCGGTCAGGACCTGGTGGAGGCCATCGGGCAGGGGCTGTACGGCAGGGAGCTGTGGTCGAAGCTGGCGCGGGCGCTGTCCTCGCTGGTCGACGACGGGGACACCCGGGGGGTGCAGAACTTCGCGTCCGGCGGCTCCGCGCTGCCGGTCGGGCGGGGGCCCAACGGGGGGCTGGTGAACAGCTCGGACATCCCCGTGGACAACCTGTCGGCCGCGCTGATGGCGATCAACTGCGCCGACGACCCGGACCGGCCGAGCGCCGAGCGGCTCACCGCGGACGTCGCCCGGCTGCGCAAGGAGTACGAGCAGGCGTCCCCGGTGTTCGGCCGGTTCCGGCTGACGCAGGTGATGCTCTGCTACGGCCGGCCGCGCGGTACGGACTTCATCCGCGACGAGGTGAAGGACGTGCCCTCCGCGCCGATGCTCCTGGTGGGCACGCGCGGTGACCCGGCGACGCCGTACAGCTGGGCGGTCCAGACGGCGAAACGGCTCGGTCCGTCGGCGGTGGTGCTGGACAACAGGGGCGACGGCCACACCGGGTACACGTCGTCCAGGTGTGTGCGCGGCAAGGTCGACGACTTCCTGCTGTACGGCACGCTGCCGGCCGACGGCAGCTCCTGTCCGGCGGACGGTGACGGCAGCGCCGTCACCGGCTCGTCGGGCTGAGGCTCAGCCGAGGGTGAGCTCCGGGTCGTAGAGGTCGAGCCACTGGGCCAGGTCGAGGGTGCGTTCCAGGCCGCGCCGGTCGGCCTGGGTGCTCAGTTCGGTGCGGCGGGCCGCCTGGTCCGCCCTCTCCCGGTCGACAAGGTCGAAGACCCGGTGGTCGGGCCGGGCCAGCAGGTCCTTGACCTGGTCCTGGAGGGCGCGGCCGTACTCCGGGTCCTGGGTGGACGGGTAGGGGCTCTTGACCCTGTCGTACACGGACTGCGGGAGAACGTCCCGGGTGGCCTCGCGCAGCAGGGTCTTCTCTCGGCCGTCGAAGGACTTGAGGGCCCAGGGCGCGTTGTAGACGTACTCGACGAGCCGGTGGTCGCAGAACGGCACCCGGACCTCCAGGCCGACGGCCATGCTCATCCGGTCCTTGCGGTCGAGCAGGGCGCGGACGAAGCGGGTGAGGTGCAGGTAGCTCATGCGGCGCATGCGGTACTCGAAGTCGCTCTCGCCGTCGAGGCGCTGGATGCCGGTGACGGCGGAGTGGTAGGCGTCGGCGACGTAGTGCTCCAGGTCGAGGGCCTTGGCGAGGTCCGGGCGCAGCACGTCGGAGTCGTCGCCGAAGTGCCGGGCGAACTGGAAGAGCCAGGGGAAGGTGTCCGCGGTGCGGGCTCCCTCGTCGAAGAACTGCAGGTAGCCGCCGAACACCTCGTCGGCGGACTCCCCGGACAGGGCGACGGTGGACTGGTCGCGGACGGCGCGGAACAGCAGCAGGAGCGAGGTGTCCATGTCGCCGAACCCGGCCGGCAGGTCGCGGGCCCGGATCACCCGTTCGCGGACCGCGGGGTCGGCGAGGCTCGCGACGTCGAGGACGATGTCCTGGTGGTCGGTGCGGGCGAGCCGGGCCACGTCGTGCACGAAGGGCGTGTCGGGGGTGGAGCGGAGCTCGTCGGCGACGAAGTTGTCGGTCCGGCCGACGAAGTCGACGGCGAAGCTGCGGACCTTCTCGCCGTGCACGGCGAGCTGCCGGGCGGCGAGGGCGGTCATGGCGGAGGAGTCCAGGCCGCCGGAGAGCAGGGTGCAGCGGGGCACGTCGGCGACCAGCTGGCGGCGCACGATGTCGTCGAGGAGTTCACGGACGGTGGCGACGGTGGTGTCGCGGTCGTCGGGGTGCGGGCGGGTCTCCAGGCGCCAGTAGGCCCGGGTGCGCAGGCCGTCGCGGTCGACGGTGACGACGGTGCCGGGCTCCACCTCGCGCATGCCCTCCCAGACGGCGTGCCCGGGGGTCTTGACCATGGTGAAGAGCTCGCGCAGCCCGTCCAGGCCGACCCGGGGGCGGACCAGCGGGTTGGCCAGGATCGCCTTGGGCTCGGAGCCGAACAGCACGCCGTCCGGGGTCGGGTACAGGTAGAAGGGCTTGATGCCCATGCGGTCGCGGATCATCACGAGCTTGTCGTGGCGGCCGTCCCAGACGGCGAAGGCGTACATGCCGTTGAGCCGCTCGGCGACGGTGTCGCCCCACTCCACATAGCCGCGGAGCACGACCTCGGTGTCCGAGTCGGTGGTGAACTCGTGGCCCCGGGCGGTGAGTTCGCGGCGCAGCTCGGTGAAGTTGTAGGCCTCCCCGGAGTAGACCATCGCGACGGTGCCGTCCGGGGTGCGGACGGTCATCGGCTGACGGCCGCCGGGCAGGTCGATGATCGCGAGCCGGCGGTGGCCCAGGGCGGCGGGACCCTCGCTCCAGGTGCCCCGGTCGTCGGGACCGCGGCAGGCCATGGTCTCCGTCATTGCATCCAATGCGCGCGTCTCGGTGGTGAGGTCGCGGTCGAAGGAGACCCAGCCGGTGATGCCACACATGTGCTACCTCCTGCTGTCGGTCAGCCGGGCCATGCGCGCCACCTGCGGTTTCGCGGCGGAGGCGATTGCCCGAGCGAACCACTTGTATTCAGCACCTATATGACGAGCGTGCGCCCGGGATCCCCGCCGGTCAACCTGGACGTAACACGAACGGAGTACCCCACCCTCGGTTTCGGACGCGCTTTGCCCGCGCGGGGGCCGCGAACCCGCCTCGCTTCGGGCTCCCTCGGCCCGGAACCGGCCAAGCGCAAAAAGTTCCCCAAACGGGTCGGCGCCGCGGCTTTCGCCGGGCGCCGGTCACCTGGTGCAGTCGGGGGCTCGCGCTATGCGGCCGGCGTCAGGAAGCGGTCCAGCGTCGCCGTCAGCTCGGCCGGCCGCTCCACCGGCAGCTCGTGGCCCGCGTCGATGATCCGGACCTCCGCGTCCGGGTAGGCCTTGGCCATCCGCAGCATCTGCCCCACCGGCAGCTGGATGTCGTGGTAGCCGTGCACCATCAGGGTGGGCGCGGCGATCTCGCCGACCCGGTCCAGGACGTCGAAGGCCCGCATGGCGCCGTACAGCGTCATGACGACCTCGCGCGGGGTGTCCGCGGACGCGCGGACGTACTCCCGGATCTGCTCGCGCGGGTAGCCGGGGGCGAAGGCCCGCTGGATGTTGGCGGCGACGAACAGCTTGAACGGCACCAGGGTCGAGGCCGCCATCAGCAGCCCGCGGCCGCGGCTGTACGCCATCCGGCCGATGGAGTCGACCAGGACCATCCGCTCGACCCGCTCGGGGTGGGCCAGCGCGAGGGTCTGGGAGATCATGCCGCCCATGGAGTGACCGACGGGGACGAAGCGGTCGACCTCCAGGTGGTCGAGGAGGGCGGTGACGTCCTGGGCCAGTTCGACAATGGTCTTCACCCCGGCCCCGGTGCTCTCGCCGTGGCCGCGCAGGTCGAGCCGGATCACCCGGCGCTGCCCGGCGAAGTGCGCCATCTGGTGGTCCCAGCGGTGCCGGTTCGCGGTCCAGCCGTGGATGAACACCAGCGGTGCGGCACCGCCGTCACGGGGGCCCTCGTCGTCGTACGTCAGCGCCGCTCCGTCGACTTCGAGCTGCGGCATGGGGGCCTCCTGGGGCGTGATCCGGTTACTGCCGGGTACGGTAACCGGCCGCCCCGCCCTCCGTCACCGGCCCGCGGGCCTCAACCCGGTCACGGCTCGCCCCGGACCCGAAGGTGTCGATGAATTACCCCAAATGCCGCAATGGCGAATCGGTCCTATGGTGCTGATATGGAGCACGCACTCAGTCCTTCGACCCTTGCCGAGCTGCGCCGCCCGCGCCCCTATCCGGCCGTCTCGGTGCTGACGCCGACACACCGTCGTGAGCCCGACAACACCCAGGACTCCGTCCGGCTGCGCAATGTCGTGGCCGAGGCGAAGAAGCAGCTGGAATCCGATCCCGCGATCACCCGGGACCGCCGCTCCGACGTCGTCAGGCAGCTCGAACAGGCGCTCGCCGAGGTCGACCTGACCTACAGCGAGGACGGTCTGGTGATCTTCGCCGCGCCGGGTGAGCACCAGGTGTGGTCGCTGGCCCGGAGCGTGCCCGAGCGCGTGGTGCTCTCGGACACTTTCCTGACCCGCAACCTGGTCTCGGCGCACGCCGCCGAGCGCCCGTTCTGGGTGCTGTCGATCTCGGCCGACCGGATCACGCTGTGGAACGGCGGGATCGACCGGGTCACCGAGAGCCGGTCCGGCGGTTTCCCGCTGACCCGCCCGACGGTGAACTTCGACGCCGAGCGCCAGGAGCAGATAGGCGACACGCCCAGCACCTTCCGCGACGAGGGCACCAAGCACTTCCTGCGGGACGCGGACACGGCGATGGCCGCGCTGCTGCGCAACGATCCGCGGCCGCTCTACGTCACCGGTGAACAGGCCGCCCTCTCCCTGTGGGACGAGCTCGGCAACGTGGCGAGGCACAGCATCTCCGTGCAGCACGGCGGACTCGCGCACGCCGGCCCGGAGGCCGTGTGGCAGGCGATCACCCCGCTGCTGCAGGCGGAGTCCCGCAGGAGCACCGCTTCGGTGACCCGCGAACTCGAGTCGGCGCGCGGTCACAAGACGTTCGCGGCCGGCGTCGACGAGGTCTGGCAGAACGCCCGCGAGGGCCGCGTGCGGCTGCTCGCCGTCGAGGAGAACTACCGCACCACGGTCCGCGACGACGGCGACCACCTGGTCCCGGCCGCGAGCGGCGACCTCGACGCCCGCGACGACATCGTGGACGAGATCGTCGAGCAGTGCCTGGAGACCGGCGCCGCCGTCCGTTTCGTGCCGGACGGCACCCTGGGCGACGAGAGCGGCATCGCCGGCGTGCTGCGCTACTGACGAGCCCCCCGACCGGCCGACGTAGGCTCTGGAACGTGATCGTCGGCCGAGAGGGAGTGTGTGGGCGTGGCTGAGTTGCTGGGCGTCGCGGTACTGGGTGCCGGACACATGGGAGCCGACCACATACGCCGACTCGACCAGGTGGTGAGCGGTGCGAGGGTGGCGGCGGTCGCCGACCCCGACCCCGACCGTGCCAAGGAGGCGGCGGCCGGGCTGGACGGCGTCACCGTGCACGCGGACCCGCTGGCCGCCCTTGACGCGCCGGGTGTGGAGGCCGTGCTGATCGCCTCGCCCGGCCCGGCGCACGAGGAACCGCTGCTCGCGGCCTTCGAGCGCGGACTCCCGGTGCTGTGCGAGAAGCCCATGGTGCCGGACTCCACCGGCGCGCTGCGGGTGGTGGAGGCCGAGGCGGAGCTCGGGCGCAGGCTGGCGCAGATCGGGTTCATGCGCCGCTACGACGCCGAGTACCGGCGTCTGAAGTCCCTGCTGGACGGGGGCCGTCTGGGCCGCCCGCTGATGCTGCACTGCGTCCACCGCAATGTGTCCTCTCCCCCCGGCTTCACCAGCGCGATGCTGATCGACAGCTCGGTGTCGCACGAGATCGACGCGGCCCGCTGGCTGCTCGGCCAGGAGCTGACCGCGGTGACCGTGCTCCGGCCGCGGCCCTCCTCGGGCGCCCCCGAGGGGCTGCTCGACCCGCAGTTGGTGCTCTTCGAGACCGACGGGGGCGCCCTCGTCGACGTCGAGGTCTTCGTCAACTGCGGCTTCGGCTACCAGGTGCGCTGCGAGGCCGTCTGCGAGCAGGGCAGCGCCCGGATCGGCGAGGACCACACCATGCTGGTCACCTCGGCCGGCGGCGCCCGCGAGGAGGTGGCCCAGGACTACCTGGTGCGGTTCGCCGACGCCTACGACCGCGAACTGCAGGCCTGGGTGGACGCCACCCGGCAGGGCCGGGTCACCGGACCGAGCGCCTGGGACGGCTACGCCTCCTCCGTGGTCGCCGAGGCCGGGGTCCGGGCGCTGGAGAGCGGCGGCCGTACGACCGTCGACCTCGCCCCGCGCCCGGACCTGTACGCGGGCCTCAGCCGCTGACGCTCGCGGCGCCCGTCTCCAGGTGGCCGGTGAACCGGCGCGACCAGGTCGCGTCGGAGTCCACCGTGATCGTGAAGTCGTACCAGCCGTTCTGGTACGCGACGGCGTTGAAGTAGTCCTCGGTCGAGGATCCGGCGGCGACCGTGTACGTCCAGGGGCCGTCGGTACGGTAGTTGTTCGAGGTGATGGTGAACTTCACCGCCGACGAGCCCGAGTTGGCCATCTTGAACCAGACGGCGAGCTTGCCGGTGCCGGGTTCCACGGCGTAACGGGTGCTCACCTCGGCGGACTTGCCCGCCTGGTTGGCGTCGCCCAGGAAGCGGCGCAGGAAGCGGTTGGGGCCGGTCATGGTCAGGTCGTACTTGCCGGCGCCGTATCCGGTGCCGATGTTGAAGTAGTCGGAGGCGGTGCCCCCGGCGGCGACCGTGTACTGCCAGGGCGTGGTGTCCCGGTAGGCGTTCGGGTGGATGGCGAAATGGGCCGCCCGGGTCGCCGGGGTGCCCTGGTTGGCCATGGTGAACCAGGCGCGGATGCTGCCGCCCGTCCCGAACTCCAGGTGGTCCAGATAGCCGCCCGGCTGGTAGGGCAGCGCGCGGGCCGGGCGGGTGCCGGACTCCTGGGTGGGCAGGGCGTTGGTGGTGGGCACCGGGTTGGGCAGCGGCCCGCAGGTGGCGTAGCCGATGACGCCGGTCGCGGGCAGGGAGACGGCGCCGTGGACGGGGTTGGCGAAGTCGAAGACGCCGGTCAGGTCGCCGCTCACCGAGCGCCGCCAGGCGCTGATGTTCGGGCAGTTCGCGGGCTTGCCGAGGGCCGCGGTCCAGGTCTCCAGGAAGCGCAGCACCGAGGTGTGCTCGAAGACCTCGGAGGAGACCCAGCCACCGCGGGTCCAGGGCGAGATGACGATCATCGGGACCCGGAAACCGAAGCCGTACGGCACGCCGTTCAGGAACTCGCCCGCCGTGCCGGCGGGCGGGGCCGGGGGCGGGACGTGGTCGAAGCAGCCGTCGTTCTCGTCGTAGTTGAGGAACAGGACGGTCGAGTCGAAGACGTCCGCGTCGGCGGCGAGAGCCTGGTAGACCAGGTTGACGAAGTGGGCGCCGTCGCCGGGCGGGGCGTAGGGGTGCTCGGAGAACGCCTGGTTGGCGACCACCCAGGAGACCTGCGGGAGGGTGCCCGCGAGCACGTCGGCCTTGATGGCGGCGGCGATGTCGTCGGGGGTGGAGCCGGTCACCGCGGGGACCGAGGACATGCCCCGGTCGTGGAGGGGGTTGCCCGCCTTGGCGTTCGCGAAGTTCTTGAAGTAGGCGCAGCCGTTGTCACCGTAGTTGTCCTGGGCGTTCTGGTAGACCTTCCAGGTCACTCCGGCACTCTGCAGGGCCTCGGCGTAGTTCTGCCAGGTCAGGCCGGACTCGTCACCGCCGTCGTAGCTGGTGGAGTCGACCTTGCCGCTCCACAGGTAGGTGCGGTTGGGGCCGGTGGCGCTGAGGGTGGAGCAGAAGTAGGCGTCGCAGATCGTGTAGTTGTCGGCGAGCGCGTAGTGGAAGGGGATGTCGGAGCGGTCCAGGTAGCCGAGGGAGCGGACGTTGCCGACTCCCGCGACCCAGTTGTCGAGGCGGCCCTTGTTCCACGCGGAGTGCTGGGAGGACCAGGAGTGCGGGAGGTCGCCGTTGCACTGGGCGAGCGTCTCGCCGTCCTTGCCGCCCGCGTCGGGGGTGGCGCTGAGCTTCCACGGGTACTGGCGGCCGGAGCCGTTCGGCTGGTTGAGGACCGGATAGCCGCCGCTGAGCGTGATGCCGCTGCGGTCCGCGAAGCCGCGGACGCCCTTGAGGCGTCCGAAGTAGTGGTCGAAGCTGCGGTTCTCCTGCATGAGGATCACCACGTGCTTGACGTCCGAGATCGTGCCGGTCGCCGCGCTCCGGGCGGCGGCCGCGGCACGTGGGCCGACGGCGCCCGCCGCCATGCCCGCCGCCACGGAAGCGCCCAGTCCCACGAAGCCTCTTCGGCTGATCGGTGTCATTCGCCCCGTCCTCGTCACCGGTGCGCCCGGGCGGCACACCGCGCGCAAGGGTGCACGAGGCGATCGGCAGGGCATGGACCGGATCGGTGAGGCGGGAGTGAACAAAAGTCAAAGTACGGGTCGGTAGCGCCTCAGGCGCCTCACACGCCTCCGAACAGCGTGCTCAGGCCCCGCTCCACGACCGCCTCGAGGTCCTCCTGCCCCGGGGCCACCACCTCGTGGGTGCGCAGCAGGAACCGGAACAGCGCCTGGGTGTCGAACTGGAGCAGGGCGAGGCCGTGCGGCGAGTGGAACTCCACGGCCGTCCGGCCCGGGCCGCAGGGCCAGATGTGGACGTCCCCGCGTCCGGCCGGGGCGGTGAGCCCCTGGTCGAGGAGCGAGCGCGCGAAGGTCCAGGTGACCTCCTCGCCGCCGAGGGTGACCTCGGCCGGGAAGTCGACGAAGACGGCCAGGGGATCACCGGAGGTGTACCGGAGCGTGGCGGGCACCGGAACCTCCTCGTCCTCGGCCGTGATCAGCCGGGCGCGGGCGGGTTGCTCGAAAGTGATGTCCATGCCTGTAGGACTCCGAGAAGGCCTCTTGCATGACGCGAAATCCGGACAGAGTTGCCGCGGTTGGCCGAGACCGCGACACTGTGAACACAGAGGTGTCGAACAATCGCCCGAGCGCGACACGGAGACCCCGCGAAGTCCGCCAAGTCACGTAGTCCGACTACGACTTGCCCCAGCCGGTCGCGTACGCCTTTCATGGGGGTCGACCAGCCCATGAAGACTCTGGCATATGCCAGAAGCACCACCGTATCGTGTGTTGCCAAATCCCTTACAGGGCGTCGCAGGCTGTGCAACAGTCGTAACCGGTCCCACCGTCCGCCTTGGCCGTACAGTCCCCGCATCGGAGTGCGTCATGCCGTCCCATGTCTCCGCGGACCGCCCCGCCGCCCAGCCGCCCGGGCGCGGCTCGGTCGAGGCGTTGATATCGCAGACGCGGCGGCTCAAGGGCGACGTGGACGCGGTCCGGCGGGACACCCAGAACTCCGGTTCACACCCCGAGGAGCGCTGGCAGCGCGCCCTGTACGACCTGGCGCTCCATCAACTCAACGACCTGGACGAGCACCTGGCCCAGCTGCGGGACGGTCCGACACCCCTGCCGGCCGGGGTGGTGGCGCCGCCCGCCCGACGCTCCTCGCCCGCTCCGGGCTCGCTGCTCAGCCGGGTCGGCAGCGCAGAGTGGAACCTCCTGACGGACGAGGCCAGTTGGTCGGGCGAGCTCTTCCAGATCCTCGGCCTGGACCCGGCCGCGCCCGCGCTCACCCTCGACGAACTCCCCTCCCTGGTACTGGACGAGGACCGTTCCCGGCTGACCGCGATGGTCACCGACTGCCTGGTCGACGCCCGGCCCATCGACGGCGAGTTCCGTGTCCTGCGACCCGACGGGAAGGTCCGGACCGTCCACATGATGGGCGAACCGGTGCTCGACGGCGGCGGCAGCACCGCCTCGATGTGGGCCGTGCTGCGGGACGTCAGCGAACTGCGGCGCAACCAGCGCACGGTGCGCGAGACGCGGGACACGATGCAGCTCCACCGCCGGCAGGCCGAGACCGAACAGCGGCTCGCCGTCGAACTCCAGGAGGCCGTGCTGCCCTCGGGGCGCGGCGCGCTGCGGCTCCCGCGCCGGGGGCCGGGCACGCTCGAAGTCGCCGCCCACCACCTGCCGTCCGGGGCCACCACCCTGCTGGGCGGCGACTGGTACGACGCGCTGGAGCTGTCCGACGGCGACACCCTGCTGAGCGTCGGCGACCTCACCGGGCACGGCGTCGCCGTCGCCTCGGGCATGACGATGCTGCTGGGCGCCGTACGCGGGATGGCGATGGCCGGCACCCGCCCCGGGCAACTCATGTCCCTGCTCAACCAGTTACTCGACGCCACCGTGCAACCCGCGCTGGGCAGCGCCGTGTGCTGCCGCTATCGGCCCGCCACCCGCACCCTGACCTGGGCACAGGCAGGACACCCCGCCCCGCTGCTGTTCCGCGGCGGAACGGGGTGTGCACTCAGCGCGCCGGACGGCGTGCTGCTCGGCGTCACCTCGGGAGCCGGTTACGGGCAGGCCGAAGTGACCCTGGAACCAGGCGATCTGCTCCTGCTGCACACCGACGGGGTGGTGCCCGGGCACAGCGGAACGGACTCTCTGGACGCTCTCCTCGGCCTGGCCCCCCGGTTCGGGGCGGCGCACACCGCCCAGGACTGTGTCAGGGCCGTCGTCGAGGAGTTCGGCGAGAGCGAGCGTGAGGACGAGGCCTGCGTGCTCGTCGCCAGGGTGAGTGAGTAACCGCGGTGTGGGAGTAACCGACCGCGGTGTGGGAGTAGCCGAGGTGGTGTGCGAGTCGGCGCTCAGCCGGCTCGTGTCGAGCGCGCAGGCCCCCTATGCCTGTGCGCTGCTGTTGTTCCCCTTGCTCCTGGCCCTGGGCAGGGCCAGCTTGATCTCCTCCCGCAGTTCCTGGATCTTCGGATAGCCGGCGTACTCGGCGGTGAGCCGGTACATCTGGCGCAGCCGGTCCCAGGTGCGGTGGGAGGAGTTGGATCCCATCGACATCAGGGCCAGCCGGGCGTACCGGTCCGCCTGCTCGGGGTCGTCCGCGATGAAGCAGGCGGAGGCCATGGAGAGGAAGTCGAAGATCTTCGACCGCTGCCGGCCGTCGATCCGCAGTGTCAGGGCCTTCTCCGCGTACTGCTGGGCGTGCACGGCCGCGGCCGGGTCGTGCTCGGCCAGCGTGCGGTAGGCGAGGGCCTGCATGCCGTACAGGTCCTCCTCCCTGAACATCTGCATCCAGCTCGGCGGCGGCACATCGCCCCGGTCGGAGACGAAGAGGTCCTCCGCCTGGCCGAGGGTGCGGCGCATCGCCTGGCCCTTGCCCATCGACGCCTGTGCCCAGGCCTCGATGGTGTAGAGCATCGCCCGGGTGCGCGGCAGCACCTCGTCGCCCGAGCCGGACTTGGCGAGCTTCATCAGGTCCAGTGCGTCGTCGGGCCGGCCGAGGTGCACCATCTGGCGAGCCGCTCTGGAGAGCGCCTCCCCGGCACGCGGCCGGTCGCCGCCCTCACGGGCCGCGTGGGCGGCGATGACGAAGTACTTCTGGGCCGTGGGCTCGAGGCCGACGTCGTGCGACATCCAGCCCGCGAGGACGGCGAGGTTGGCGGCGACGCCCCACAGGCGCCGCTGGAGATGCTCGGGGTGGCGGTAGGCGAGCATGCCGCCCACCTCGTTGAGCTGTCCCACGACGGCCTTGCGCTGCAGCCCGCCGCCGCGGGCCGCGTCCCAGGCACGGAACACCTCGACGGAGCGCTCCAGTTCCTCGATCTCCTCGGACCCGATGGGGGCGGCCTCGTAGCGGTCGAACCCAGCGGGGTCGGCGTGCAGAGGGTCGTCGAGGACGGGGGCGTCGGCCTTGAGTGTGGGGTCGGTGTGCAGCCACTCGTACATGGCGCTGCTGAGTACGGATCCCGCGGTGAGCGCGGCACCCGCGCCCACCAAGCCGCGTCGGTTGAGCATGAGGTCCATTCCCGTGAATTCGGTGAGGACCGCGGCGGTTCGTTCGGGCGCCCACGGCATGCCGTCGGGATGTTCCACGTTCCCGTCGTCCGGCCGTTTTCCCGTACGCCCGTGCCGTACCAGACCGAGGTCCTCGATGGTCACGACACGGCCGAGACGCTCGGTGAACAGAGTCGCCAGCACCCGCGGCACCGGATCGCGCGGGATCTCTCCCATGTCGATCCACCGCCGCACCCGGGAGGTGTCGGTCGCCAGCTGGGGGTGGCCCATGGCCGCCGCCTGCCGGTTGACCAGCCTCGCGAGTTCACCCTTGGACCAGCCGGCCAGGCCGAACAGGTCCGACAGGCGGGTGTTGGGTTCTCCGGTCACGTCAAGCCCCCAGGTTCTCGGCTGAGTTGACAGTAGCCCCGTGCCGGTTGCCGGGCGACTATTCGCCACGGTTCGCCAGGGTGCGCCAGATGGTGTGCCACTGGGCAACGGGTGTCAGGTAGGAACGCGCCACCCCGACCCGGTCGCCACTCGACGGGCACACTCCCCAGGGTGTGCCCGGGCGGCCGGGACGGGTTGGGCGCGAGAACCCCTCACAGGACTTCTCAGGCAGGCACCGCAGGTACACGAAGGGATCTGTATCGCCCATGTACGCAGCATCGTCCTCCGTGTCCGCTCCGCCCCGGTCACTGCGCCCCCGCCCGGCGGGCGGCGGACCCTATCTCGACCCCGCGCGTCCAGGGGCCGCAGTACCGGTCGTGGGCCGGCAACGGCGCGCCACGGGTCTGGGCACCCAGCCCCTCAGCGGCAGACTCGACCTGTCCGGCCCCCAGGGTGCGCAACTGCGCACCGCGATCGCGTCGGTGCACCGGATCTGCCCGGAGTTCTCTCCCGTGCAGGTGCTGCGCCGCACCGGGCGGTCCGTGATCCTCGTCGGGACGACGGGGCGCAGCACGGCCGTGGCGAAGTGTCTACTGGACCACTCCCCCGCCTGGGCGGAGCGCAGCCGCCACGAAATAGCGGCATACCGTTCGTTCGTCCGGCACCGGCCGCCGATCCGGGTGCCGAGGCTGATCGCGGCGGATCCGGACAACTGCACGCTGGTGATCGAGCGGATGCCCGGCCGGGTGGCGGCGGTCCACCGCCACCCGGCGGAGGCCCCGCCCCGGGCGGACATCCGGGCCGCGCTGGGCGCGATCTGCCGGCTGAACGCGTGGCGGCCCCCGGCGGGCACCTTCGACGCCCCGGTGGACTACCCGGCCCGCATCGCCCGGTACCACGAGCTGGGGCTGCTCACCGACCGGGACATGGGTGACCTGCAGAAGCTGCTGCACGGCATCGCGGTCGCGGCCGGCCGCCAGGGAATGGGCCAGTTCTGTCACGGCGACGCCCTGCTCTCGAACATCCTGCTGTCCCCGGCCGGTCCAGTGCTGGTGGACTGGGAGCACGCGGGCTGGTATCTGCCGGGGTACGACCTGGCGACGCTCTGGTCGGTGCTCGGGGACGCACCGGTGGCGCGCCGTCAGATCAGCCAGATCGCCCAGTCGGCCGGGCCCGCCTCCAGGGACGCCTTCCTGGTGAACCTGATGCTGGTCCTCACCCGGGAGATCCGGACCTACGAGACCGCCGTGCAGCGTTCGATGCACGACGCGACCCCGGCGGCACCGGGTACGGCCCACCAGGGTGCCGCGCCGACCGGCGAGGAACAACGGCTGCTGCTCCGGCGGCTGCACGACGACTGCCAGCTGGCCCGCCGGGCCGTACGCGCGGCGGTCGGCACTCGCTGACGGGGACGAGGATCCGCGGTGCGCTCAGGGCAACTGCGCGCCGCGGATCCTCGCATGTGCGGGGTGTTTTCGGGAGTGTCCCCGGCGCCCACTGGTGTACGCCACTGACGCCCCGCAGGCCTGTGGCCCACCACCGCGAAACTCCCACGATCATCGCATGACATGGGAATTCCTGCCTCTCTGGGCATGATTGACGGATCGTCGGCAAGCCGGTACCACTGAGCCACGCTCAGCCCCGCACGCCCCGTCGCGCCCCATCGCCCCAGGAGGCTGCATTGCGAGGATCCGTCATCGAGCCCGCACCCCCGCACAGCGGCAGACGTACGCGCAGGACGGCCGGAGCCGTCGCCGCCGCGGCTCTGCTGCTGCCGTTGCTGGGCGCGGCACCCCCACCGGACACCGGCGAGTCGTCCGCCGGACTGCTCCAGCGGGCGTTCGCGTCCGCCGCCGACGAGTACCACGTGCCGCAGAGCGTGCTGCTCGCCGTCTCCTACCTCCAGTCCCGCTGGGACATGCACGCCGGCGCGCCCAGCGTGACCGGCGGCTACGGCCCCATGCACCTCACCGACGCGCACACCGCGCTGGCGACGGCCACCGAGCACTTCGCCGACGGCACCGAGGACGCCCGCGGCGACAGCGCCCGCCCCGCCCTGCACCCGAGCGTGCAGGTCCCGCAGAACTCCGCGCTCCCGGACCGCCTCAAGACCCTCCCCAAGGCCGCCGCGCTCACCGGGATCCCGGCCGCCGACCTGCGCACCGACGCGGCGGCCAACGTGGCCGGCGGCGCCGCCCTGCTCGCCGCCACCCAGCAGGACCTCCACCAGCCGCTCAGCGCCGACCCTGCGGACTGGTACGGCGCGATCGCCCGCTTCTCCGGAGCCGACGACACGGCGACCGCGGCGGCCTACGCCAACGACGTGTTCGACGTCCTCCACACGGGCGAGGAGCGCACCACCGACGCGGGACAGTTCGTCGCCCTCGCCGCCCAACCCGACCTGGCGCCCGACACCGCGCAGCTGAAGCTGACCGGGCTGCGCACGACGGCGGCGGACGGCGAGACGGAGTGCCCGACAACGGTGTCGTGCCAGTGGATCCCGGCGCCCTACTCCCAGTTCGGCGACAACGACTACGGCAACCACGACCTCGCCGACCGGCCGGCCTCGCAGAGCATCAAGTACATCGTCATCCATGACACCGAGGGCTCCTGGGACACCACCATCAAGCTGGTCCAGGACCCGACCTATGTGTCCTGGAACTACACCATCCGCTCCACCGACGGTCTGATCGCCCAGCACGTCAAGGCGAAGGACGTGGCCTGGCACGCGGGCAACTGGTACATCAACGCCAAGTCGATCGGCATCGAGCACGAGGGCTTCCTCGCCTCGCCCGACGCCTGGTACACGGAGGCGATGTACCGCTCCTCGGCCCGGCTGGTGAAGTACCTCTCCGAGCAGTACGGCATCCCGCTGGACCGGCAGCACATCCTCGGCCACGACACCGTGCCCGGCCCGACCACGTCCACGATCCCCGGGATGCACACCGACCCCGGCCCCTACTGGGACTGGCGGCACTACTTCGAGCTCCTTGACCACCCCTTCAAGCAGAAGGCGGGCAAGAAGCACCGGGTGGTGACGGGCGGTGTGGTGACGATCCTGCCGGACTACGCCACGAACCAGCCGACGTACACCGGCTGCGTCACCAAGGGCCAGCCCTGTGCCGCGCACGGTTCCAGCGCGGTACGGCTGTACTCCGACCACGACGAGAGCGCGGCCCTGATCAAGGACATCGGCCTCGGTACGACACCGACGACCGACGTCAACGACCTCTCCTCACGGGCCGCCACCGGCCAGCAGTACACGGTGGCGGACACCTGGGGCGACTGGACGGCGATCTGGTACCTCGGGCAGAAGGCGTGGTTCGAGAACCCGGCGAGCGCGCCGACGGCGGTCGCCGCGACCGGGCTCGTGATCACGCCGAAGGCGGGCCGGACCAGCATCCCGGTGTACGGCCGTGCCTATCCGGAGGCGTCCGCGTACCCCTCCGGGGTACCCGCCCAGTCGGTCTCCCCGCTGCCGTACACGATCCCGGCGGGCCAGAAGTACGTGGCCGGTGACGAGGTGCCGGGCGAGTACTACTACGCCGTCACCTTCAGCACCGACTCCCACAAGGTCGTGGTGGGCAAGGACCTGTACTACGAGATCCAGTACGTCCACCGGGTCGAGTTCGTCCGCGCAGCCGACGTGGACGTGGTGCCGGCCGCGAAGACCGGACGGCACCACGGCCACGGCCACGGCCACGGGAAGTAGCCGACGGAGGGGTCTGCCTCAGCCCTGCTGGAAAAGCTCCGCCGGGAGCGGCTTCAGCAGGGCGTACAGGTCGTCGGTGATCGGCCGGTCCCAGGCGGCGATGGTCACGAGGACGCCGTCGCTGCGGTCGAACTGGACACAGGAGATCCGGCTCTCGGAGAGCTTGAGACGGCGCACGATCAGCAGGTTGTCGCCCTGCAGGACCGGCATGTCCTCGGTGCCGACGACGGTGACGTCCTCGTCGTTCTCCAGGGCGAGGAGGAGCTGGCCGACCTCGAAGGGGACCTCGTCCTCCTCCACCTCGCGGGCCGGGGAGCCCTCGGGGAGGTTCCCGATGATCATCGCGGGGCCGCGGCCGCCGAAGAGGTCGTAGCGCAGGAAGACGCCCTGGCAGGTGCCGTCGGGGGCGGGCAGCAGCCCGGCTCCGAGGTTGCCGGGCCAGTCACCCGGGTCCATGGCCAGTACGTCGAATTCGGGGCCGGCGGGAGTGGCGCTGCGGCGACGGAGGAACGACATGCGCTCCATGGTACGGGGCCCGGGTTGTGGGGCGGGGATCAGTACCGGGTGCGGTTTTGCCGACCTTCGTACGGGGGCGGCGCTTTCCGGAGGGCCGGAACGTTCTGCGCCACCGTTCCCTTCAGCCGGCCGAGCTCCCTCCACGGACACCCCTGCCTCCGACGGCCACTCCACTGTGCCACCTCTCCGACTCTGCCGGCCCTCCTGCCTGCTCAGCCACCTCCCCAGCTCAGCCGACCCTCCCGAGCTGCCACCCCTTCTGCTCGGCCACCCTCCCGAGCTGCCACCCCTCCTGCTCAGCTGCCACCTTCCTCCGCCGCCCCCCTAATCTGCCTAATCTGCCACCGCTTCCCTCCGCCGGCCCCCCTGCTCAGCCGCCACCTCCCTCCGTCGGGCCCCCTTGCTGTGTCGGCGCCCTCCTCTGCAGGCATTCTTGATCCGCCGCAACGGCGCTCAGCCACGGCGGTGGTGTTCGGCGGTGCCGTGCCGGGCGTCGGGGTTCGCCGTGGTGGGTGGCGGTCCTTCGGCGGGTGCGGCGCCGTCGTGGCTGGTCGCGCAGTTCCTCCCCCAGCCTTCGGCCGGGGGTACCCCCAGCGCCCCTGGGGGTGTCGGTGTCGACGCCCGCTACAAAGCAGCCCTTCCCATCGCCGCCAGTTCGGCCCGTGCCGTGTCCGCCAAGCCGTCCGCCCCGCACTGCGAGGCCGTTGCGAGCCCCCTGCGCAGGTGATCGGCGTCGCGGCGCTCCGTGCCGAGGGCCACCAGCGCGCAGGCCAACTCGTAAGCGGCGGGAGAGCGCTCCAGGTACGCCACCGACTCGCGCAGGTACGCCACGCGGGACTCGCCGGTCGAGACCTCCGCTGCCGTGCGCAGGGCCTGGCCGATGGCCGAGGGGGCGCCGAAGCGGCGGGCGCGGGTCAGCGCGTCGAGGGCCGTCGTCAGAGCGCGTTCCGGGGTGTCGTGGGCTTCGGCGCGGGCCAGGTGGAGCTGCCAGGGGCACCATGAGGGGTTGCGGATGCCGCGGGGTTCGAGGCGGCGGCCGGCTGCGGAGAGCTCGGCCGCCGCGTCCTTCGTGAGGCCGCGGGCGAGGAGCAGTTCGCCGTAGACCGTCTGGGCGTCGGGGAAGACCACGGCCGCCGGGAAGGGCTCCCGGAAGGCGTGGTCCTCGGCGAGTCGGGCGGCCTCCTCGGTGCGGCCGCGGGCGATGAGGGTCTGGATGAGGATGCCGACGGCGTACCAGTGGGCCGGGGTGCCGGGTCCGACGCGTTCGGCGAGGCGCAGGCCGGAGCGGGCGTGCTCCTCGGCCTCGGCGAGGCGGCCGCGGCGGTAGCGGACGTAGCCGAGGAGCGTGTAGGCGAAGGAGAGGTGGGCGCCGCGCCAGCCCTGGCGTTCGAAGTCGGCGATCCCGGCGGCGAAGAGCTCCTCCGTGCGCTCGGGCCGGTCGGCGTACATGAAGGCGAGGGCGACGAGGACGGGGACCTCGAACCCGCGGTCGGCCTCCGCCCAGCCGAGGCCGCCGGCCAGGGCACGCTCGGCGTGCTGGAGGGCCACCTCGGCAGGCTCGCCGCGCTGGATCGCGTCCCAGGTGCGCAGCCCGATGACGTACCGCTCGGTGAGGTCGCGGCCCTTTATGCGGTCGGCGAGCCGGGTCAGGCGGCGGGAGCGGGAGGGGTGGTCGGGTTCGTCGGCGCGGAAGGCGTCCCACATGAACTGTTCGGAGAGCATGCGGAGCCGGACGCGGGCGTCGCCGGTCACGTGGATCTCGCGGGCGAGGGTCTCGGAGGCCTCGGCGAGGCGGTCGCTGTGGGCGAGGACCTGGGAGAGGCGGTAGACGATGTGGTGGCGCAGGGCGGGCTCGGCGATGGGCTCCTGGAGAGCCGCGCGCAGGTGGTTGACGGTGGTGGCGGGTTCGGTGAGGAGGGAGGCGCTGCCCAGTTCGTGGAGGACGGCGGCGCGCTCCTTGGCGGGCGGGGGTTCGCGCAGGGCGCGGGCGAGGTAGGCGCGGGCCGTGTCGGGGGCGCCGGCCCGGAGGGTCTCGCCGGCGGCGGCGCGCAGCTGCCGTACGACCCAGGTGTCGCCCTCGGGGTGGGTCTCCAGGAGGTGGCGGGCGGCGGCGGTGGCGCCCTGGCCGTCGTCGGTCACGCACCAGGCGGCCTGGCCGTGCAGGGCAACCCGGGTGGCGGGCGGGATGGCCCGGTAGACGGCGGTGGCGATCAGCGGGTGGACGAACTCCAGGGTCTCGACGCCGGTGAGGACGCGGGCGCCGCGCAGGGCGTCGGCGGCGTCGGCGGCCTCCTCGTGGCCGAGGCCGGCGACGGCGGCGGCGAGCGCCGGATGGATCTCGGTGCCGAGGACGGCGCAGGCCCAGGCGAACCGGACCGCTGAGGGGCCCAGGCGTTCGAGGCGGGCGATCAGGCCGCTGCCCTTGACGGCGGCGGCGAGGTCGCGCAGCAGGGGCGCGCCTGCCTCGGTGGGGTCGAGGCCCCGGTCGGAGACCTTGGCGGTCAGTTCGACGGCCTCGAAGGGGTTGCCGGCGGTGACGGCCCAGCACTCGTGGCAGAAGGCGTCGTCGGCGTGGTCGCCGAGGCTCTCACGGACCAGGCCGGCGACGGCGTCGGCGCTGAGCGGTTCGAGGCCGTGCGGACGGCCGCCGGCCCGTCCGGGCAGGCCGCGGAACGCGTCGGCGTGCTCGGGGAGTTCGTCGGGCCGGTACGCGACGACGACGAGCAGCGGGAGTTGCTCGGCGCGCGGCGCGAACGCGGCGAGCCAGCCCAGGGATTCGGGGTCGGCCCAGTGGGCGTCGTCGAGGACGAGGACCATCGGGGCCTGGCGCACGGCGAGGTGGGTGAGTACCCAGTCGAGGCCGTCGCGCAGGCCCTGCTGGTCGGGCGGGGCGCCCTCGGTCGGGGCGCACAGGCCGAGGGCGGGGCCGACGATGTCGTACCAACTGCCCAGCGAGGCGCGGAGTTCGGCCTCCGGGGCGCCGGCGAGCCGGGGTTGCAGGAGCTGGCGGGCGACGTGGAAGGCGACGCGCTGTTCCTGCTCGCCGCCCCGCGCGGTGAGCACGGTGCAGCCCCGGGCGGCGGCGCGGCGGCGGACCTCGGCGAGCAGGGTGGTCTTGCCTATGCCGGCCCGGCCGGCGAAGGCGAGGAGGGCGCCGAGCGACCGGTCGCCCGGTGCCGCGCCGTCCGTGCCCAGGCCGGTGAGTTCGGCCAACGCCTCGTCGACGGCGGAGAGTTCGCCCTCACGCTCGTAGAGCGTCCGTCGGTTCCGCAGGACCCGCTGTCCCATGACCACCCCCCGCCACGGTGGTACGCGAGCGCGGGGAGCGGGCGCGCACCGTGGCTTGCAGGCAGCTCAGCGTACGCCCGACTACGGTGATCCGCTCCCTACTGACGGTAACTGGGCGAAGGGACTTGACATCACCGCTGCGGTGGCGACGGCGGGACCACCGCGATCGGGGCGGCCGCGTGCAGCAGCACGGCCTGGGTGACCGAGCCGATCATGCGGGCCGGGGCGAGCAGCCGTCGGCGGTGGCGCCCGACGACGACCAGGGTGGCGTCCTTCGAGGCGGCCACCAGCAGGCCGGCCGCGTCGCCGGGCAGCGCAAGGACGTCGGCGCGCAGACCGGGGCGGTCCTTCAGGTGCGGGGCGAGGAAGCCCTCGGCGAGGGTGCGGGTCTCCTGTTCGACCTCGTCCCGGTCGACGGCCGGCGGGACGATCTCCCCGGCCGCGACCCAGCTCTGCAGCGGCCACGGGTAGGCGGCGATCACCTGGAGCCGGGCGCCGTGCCGGGCACCCTCGGCGAGGGCGAAGGCGAGGGTGGCGTCGTCGGGGCTGTCCACGTCCAGGCCGACGACGACCCGGGGCCCGGGCTCGGCGGGCAGTTCCTCGTGGACCTCGCGCCCCGGCCGGGGGACGACGACCACCGGGCACGCGGCGTCGCGGGCGGCGGCCATGCCGTTGGAGCCGAGCAGCAGGCTGGCGAAGCCGCCGCGCCCCCGGGAGCCGAGCACCAACAGCTGTGCGTCGGCGCCCAGTTCGGGCAGCAGCGCGCTCGGGGCACCCTCCAGGGCGACGTACTCGACGGTCAGCCCCGCGGCAGCGGTGCGCAGCCGGTCCCGGACCTCGTCGAGCACGGGGTCGCCGGCCGCGTCCGGCTCGCCGGCGACCAGCACGTCGGGCTGCCCCCACGCGGCGTACTGGCGGACGTGCACCACCCGTAGCGGTGCGCCCCGTTGCCGGGCCGCCCGCACGGCCCAGTCCAGGGCGCGCAGACTGTCGTCCGAACCGTCCGCCGCGGCGATGACCGGCGCAGTGCTCATCGTTCCTCACCTCCGGAATACGACCTTCCCCGTCCGGGGCCAGCCTGTCTCAGGCGGCGGCCCCGGAAGGGCGCTGCTGGTCACGTGTCCGGAAATCCTTGCGGAACACCCCCCGGTTCACCTCTCTGCCGCAGCGGCGGAACCGGGGGGAGGAGACGCTCAGGTGAGGTCGAACTCGCCCTCCCGGGCCCCCGACACGAAGGCACCCCACTCGGCGGGGGTGAAGATCAGGGAAGGGCTCTCCACCCGGCCGCTGTTGCGCATCGCGATGAATCCCTCGACAAAGGCGATCTGGACATCCCCCAGGCCCCGGCTGCTGGACTGCCAATCGGCCCCGCTGAGGTCCAGCTCCGGCTTGTCCCAGCCCAGTACCGGCTGCTGCTGGATGGTGCTCTCGGCCACGTCCGTGCTCCTCCCGAATTCGTCGTCCGCGGCCAGCCTAGCTTCCGGTTCCGGCACTCAACAGGCCACGTGAACGGGTCCTTTCAGCTGTCGGGGGCCGAGGCGCCGACGAGCCACATGGAGAAGAACTGGGAACCGCCGCCGTAGGCGTGCCCGAGTACCTTCCGGGCACCGTCCACCTGGTGTTCTCCGGCCTGGCCGCGCACCTGGAGGGCGGCCTCGGC
Organism: Streptomyces sp. NPDC047061; assembly: GCF_040643955.1. Taxonomy (NCBI): domain Bacteria; kingdom Bacillati; phylum Actinomycetota; class Actinomycetes; order Kitasatosporales; family Streptomycetaceae; genus Streptomyces; species Streptomyces sp. NPDC047061. Next base: position 36,331 of record NZ_JBEYVI010000044.1, on the reverse strand, counting down.
GAACCGGATCATCCCGGAGGCGCCGATCGGATTGGTGGAGAGGACACCGCCCGACATGTTGACGGGGAGGTCACCGTCGAGTTCTGTGACCCCCGATTCGGTGAGTTTCCAGCCCTCGCCCTCCTCGGCGAAACCGAGGTTCTCCAGCCACATGGGCTCGTACCAGGAGAACGGCACGTACATCTCGACGGCGTCGATGTCCCGGCGCGGGTCGGCGATCCCCGCCTGCCGGTAGACGTCGGCGGCGCAGTCCTTCCCGGCCTGCGGCGACACCGCGTCCTTGCCGGCGAACAGGGTCGGCTCGCTCCGCATGGCCCCGCCGAGCATCCAGGCCGGCGGCTTCGTGGAACGGGCTGCTCCGGCACGGTCGGTGAGGACCATGGCGCAGGCTCCGTCGGAGGAGGGGCAGGTCTCCGAGTAACGGATGGGGTCCCACAACATGGGGGACGCCTGGACCTTCTCCAGGGTGATGTCGTGCTCGTGGAGGTGTGCGTAGGGGTTCTTGAGCGCGTTGCGCCGGTCCTTGTAGGCGACCAGCGAGCCGACGGTGTCCGGGGCGCCGCTGCGCCGCATGTAGGCCCGCACGTGGGGCGCGAAGAAGCCGCCCGCGCCCGCCAGCAGGGGCTGCTGGAAGGGGATCGGCAGGGAGAGCCCCCACATGGCGTTGGACTCGGACTGCTTTTCGAAGGCGAGGGTCAGCACGGTGGAGTGGACACGGGCGGCGACGAGGTTGGTCGCGACGAGCGCGGTCGAGCCGCCCACCGAACCCGCCGTGTGGACCCGCAACATGGGTTTGCCGACCGCCCCCAGCGCGTCCGCCAGGTACAGCTCCGGCATCATCACGCCCTCGAAGAAGTCGGGCGCCTTGCCGATGACGACGGCGTCGATGTCCGCCCAGTCCAACTCGGCGTCGTCGAGGGCGCGTCGCGCGGCCTCGCGGACGAGCCCCGCGATCGACACGTCCCGCCGGGCCGCCACGTGCTTGGTCTGGCCGATCCCTACGACGGCCACGGGCTCCTTGCTCATCGCGGATCCCCTTCGAGTACGGCGACCAGGTTCTGCTGCAGACAGGGCCCGGAGGTGGCGTGGGCGAGGGCGCGGTCGGACTCGCCGCGGTGGATGCGGGCGGCGGCCTCGCCGATGCGGATCAGCCCGGCGGCCATGATCGGGTTGGCCGCGAGGGCCCCGCCGGACGGGTTCACGCGCACGTCGTCGCCGAGCCGCAGCGCCTTGCGCAGCACGACCTCCTGGGAGCTGAACGGCGCGTGCAGCTCGGCGGTGTCCACGGGCCGTTCGAAGGCGCCGGCCTTCTCTGCGGCGAGCCGGGCGGACGGCGAGTCGGTCAGGTCCCGGACGCCCAGGCCGTGCGCCTCGATGCGGTGGTCGATGCCCCGGATCCAGGCGGGCCTGGCGCACAGCTCCCGGGCCCGCTCCCCGGCCGCGAGGATCACGGCCGCGGCCCCGTCTCCGATGGGCGGGCAGTCGCCGGTACGCAGGGGCCGCACGAGGTACTCCCCCTGGGGCACCGAACCCCGCAGCTGGGCATGGGAGTTGGCGACCGCATCCGCCCTGCTGCGAGCGCCGACCGCCGCCAGCGCGGGCTCGTCGGTCTCGCCCGCGTCGATGAGGGCCTGGGCCTGGAGGGCGGCGAGGGCGACGGAGTCCGGCCAGAGAGGGGCCACGTAATAGGGGTCCAGCTGCCGGGTCAGGACGTCCCGCACGGAGCCGGGCGAGGACTTGCCGTACGAGTAGACGAGCGCGGTGTCCGCGTCTCCGGTGAGCAGCTTGGTCCAGGCCTCGTACAGGGCCCAGGCGCCGTCCATCTCGACGTGCGACTCGGAGATCGGCGGCCAGGCCCCGACGCCGTCGAGGGCGAGGGTGAAGGAGAAGGCGCGGCCGGCCAGGTAGTCGCTGGAACCGGAGCAGGTGAAGCCGATGTCGGCGGTCTTCAGGCCGGTCTGTCCGAGCACGTCGTGCAGCACCGGCATGAGCATCTCGACCTCGGAGAGATCCTCGCTGGTGCGGCGGTGGTCGGTCTGCGCGAAGGCGACCAGTGCTATGTCACGCATCACAGCAGCTCCTTGTACGTCTCGTAGTCCGCGTCCGGCTCACCGCTGGGCCGGTAGTGATCGGGGAAGCGGGACCCCTCGGTCCACACCGGCTCGACCCTGAGCCCCATCCGCACCTGGTCGTAGGGGATCCCGCCGATCCGGCCGTGCAGGGCGAGGCCGGCGCCGTCGAGGGCGATGTGGGCATAGACGTACGGCACCTCGATGTCGAGGTTCTTCGCCTTGATGTTGACGATGCAGAAGGTGGTGACCGTGCCGCCGGGACCCACCTCGACCTGTTCCGATGTGGCCACCCCACATGTGGGGCAGGCACCCCTCGGCGGGACGTACACCTTCCGGCAGGAGGGACAGCGCTCGCCGAAGGTCCGCCGGGACGCGAGGGCCTCGATGAAGGCGGACTGGGCGCGGCCGGGCGAGTAGGTGTAGTCGAGGCGGGCGTGCGCGATGATCCCGTGCACCGGATCCTCGAACTCGCCCGCACGGACGGTGCCGAAGGTGTCCTCACCGTCGTACGGCTCGAAGCAGGCGATGTCGGTGATGGCGCCGGAGCGCTCCTCGGCCCAGCGGATCCGGACCCGCATCCCGGTGCGGACGGCGTCGGGGCCGGGGGCGTCGAGGGCGTGCAGCAGGGCGGTGTCGGCGCCGTCGAGCCGGACCAGGACCCAGGCGAAGGGGGTATCGAGCGGCTGCCCGCGGCGGGGCTCGTGGTTCCAGGCCCAGGTGGTGACGATCCCGGTGGGCGCGACCTCGACCAGGTCGCGGATCTCCTCGGCGGTGACGGGGTCGTACTCGACGGGCGGCACGAGGACCCGGCCGTCGCCGGCCTTCACCCCGAGGACGAGGCGTTCCCGCAGCCCGGTGAGAAAGGCACTCTGCACGGGCCCGAGGGACCGGGTGAAGGGGAACTCGACGACGAGGGGGGCTTTGAGGACTTCGGGCATAGGGGGCTTGCCTCCTTTAGGTCGGTGCGGGTGACGCCCCTTCTTTCGGGGGCGCGGGACGTGGACATATGCGGCTCCGCCGCGTGGGCGCGACCAGCCGCATACGGCCCGCAGCGTCCGACGCACCCCAGGCATCACTTGCGCTTGTAGACGGCCGCTCGCTTCTCCGCAAAGGCACGGGCCCCTTCCTTCGCATCGGCCGTATCGAAGACCGGCCACCCCCGCTTCAGCTCCGCGGCCAGCCCGTCCGCCTCCGTCATCTCCGCGGTCTCGTACACCGACGCCTTGACCGCCTCGACCGCCAACGGTCCGCACGCGTTGATCTGTTCGGCGATCTCCAGCGCCTTGTCGAGCGCGGTGCCGTCCGGGACGACGTGCCCGACGAGCCCGATGTCCGCGGCTTCACGGGCGCTGTAAGCGCGCCCGGTGAGCAGCATCTCCAGGGCGTGCGTGCGCGGAATCTGCCGCTGGAGCCGCACCGTGGACCCGCCGATCGGAAAGAGCCCCCGCCGGACCTCGAAGAGGCCGAACGTCGCGGACTCGCCCGCGACCCGGATGTCGGTCCCCTGGAGGATCTCCGTGCCGCCCGCGACGCAGTACCCCTCGACCGCGGCGATCACCGGTTTGCGCGGGCGATGGTGACGGAGCATCGCCTTCCAGTGCAGGTCGGGGTCGGCCTTCAGCCGGTCGCGCAGGTGCTCGCCCGCCATCCCCTGTCCGGCCAGCGCCTTGAGGTCCATCCCGGCGCAGAAGGCGCCCCCGGCCCCGGTGAGCACGATCGAGCGGACGCCGTCGTCCTCGTCGGCCTCGAGCCAGCCGTCGTACAGGCCGACGAGCATGGCGATCGAGAGCGCGTTCTTCGCCTCGGGCCGGTTGAGCGTGAGCACGAGTGTGGCGCCCTCGCGCCGCACGGTGAGGTGTTCCGTCCCACCCATGGACCGTCTCCCCTCCGAAAGGGATCGTCTCCCCTCCACCAGAACGAGAACAGGTTGCAGTAGCCGGGGAGGCACTTCAAGGGTTTTCTGACAGACAGTCAGATTTCTTCGCGCGAGCCCTTCACACTTGCCGCGCCCTTTGCTCTGATGACCGGCGAACGGACAGGTGCGCCTTTCTTCGTCACGGTCGCCGGGGTCAGGAGGAGCGGTGGAGTACAACCTTGCCGATCTGTTCGAGTCGGTCGTGGACGTGGCCACGGACCGCGAGGCGCTCGTCTACCTCGACCACCCCGGCACGGGGGCGGAACGCCGGCTGACCTACGCCGAGCTGGACGCCGCCGCCAACCGCATCGGCCACCATCTGATCGACAGCGGCATCCGCCCGGGCGAACATCTCGGCCTGCACCTCTACAACGGGGTCGAGTACCTGCAGACGGTGCTCGGCTGCCTGAAGGCGCGGGTCGTGCCGGTCAATGTCAACTACCGGTACGTCGAAGAGGAGTTGGTGTACCTCTACCGGGACGCGGATCTCGTCGCGCTGGTCTTCGACGCGGAGTTCGACGGCCGGGTGGCGGCGGCGCTGCCCCGGGCGCCGAAGCTGCGGCATCTGGTGCGGGTGGGCGAACCGGTGGACACGGGCCTCAAGGCTCTCGCCTTCGCGGAGGCCGAGGCCGCCGGGTCGCCCGGGCGGGGGTTCCCCGCGCGCTCGGCGGACGACCAGTTCATCATCTACACCGGCGGCACGACCGGTATGCCCAAGGGCGTGATGTGGCGTCAGGAGGACCTGTTCTTCGCCGGGCTGGGCGGTGGCGCGCCGACCGGTGAGCCGGTGAAGCGGCCTCAGGAGCTGGCCGAACGGGTCGCGGCGGGCGGGACGGGCATCACCTTCTTCCCCACTCCCCCGCTGATGCACGGCACGTCCACGCTCACCACCTTCATCGGCTTCAACTTCGGGCAACGGGTCGTGATCCACCGCAAGTTCGTGCCCGAGGAGGTGCTGCGGACCGTCGAGAAGGAGAAGGTCACCAGCATGTCGCTGGTCGGTGACGCGATGCTGCGCCCGCTGATCGACGCCCTCAACGGGCCGATGAAGGGCACCGACTGCTCGGCCCTGTTCAGCGTCTCCTCCTCCGGTGCGATCCTCTCCGAGACCGTGCGCCGGCAGTTCAGCGAACTCGTCCCGAACGCCGTGCTGCTGAACAACTTCGGGTCCTCCGAGTCCGGCTTCAACGGCACCGCGACCAACGACTCCGGGGCCGGCAGCGGCTTCCGGGTCCGCGTCAACTCCCGTACCCAGGTGGTCGATCCGGCCGACCACGAGCCGGTGGCGGTGGGCGAGATCGGCCGGGTCGCGCAGAGCGGTCACGTGCCGCTCGGCTACTACAACGACCCGGCGAAGACCGCCGAGACGTTCTTCGAGAAGGACGGCCGGAGGTGGGTGCTCCTGGGCGACATGGCGACGGTCGACGAGGACGGCGTCGTGAACGTGCTCGGCAGGGGCTCGCAGTGCATCAACACCGGGGGCGAGAAGGTGTACCCGGAGGAGGTCGAACAGGCGCTGAAGTCGCACCCGGACGTGTACGACGCGCTCGTCGCCGGGGTACCTGACGCCACCTGGGGCAACCATGTGGCGGCGGTGGTGCAGCTGCGCGAGGGCGCGGAGCCGCCCTCGCTCACGGACATCCAGGCCCACTGCCGTACCCATCTGGCCGGGTACAAGGTCCCCCGTCAGCTGGTGATCGCCGACGCCATCCAGCGGTCGCCGAGCGGCAAGGCGGACTACCGGTGGGCGCGGGAGGTGGCGGCGGCGGCCGACCGGTAGGCCGCGCGGGCCGACCTGCAGGCCTCGCAGGCAGCGGGGCAGGGGCCCGTCGAGCGCGCTCTTTGCACGCGATTGACCCGGATGTTTGAACACCGGGTAACGTCAGGCCGTACGCGAGGTTGGCGGTTCCTGACCTGCGGGCCCGGTCCGCCGTGCCATCACCGGGCTTCGCACGGAAGGACTTACGGGTGTCGCACCTCACGCCCCCTCGCCAACTGCTGGACGCGGACGCGTCGGCCCCGGACCCGGCGGCGGGGACGCCGGCCGAGCCGGCGCAGACCGAGGCCGAGCCGGACTCCCCGTCGGCCGAGCACCCGACAGACGACGGGGCCGAGGCCGAAGCCGGCACTCGGGTCGAGGCGGACGAGGCAGACAAGGCGGACGAGACAGCCGAGGCAACCGAGACAACCGAGGCGACCGGCGACGAGGAGCGCGGCGAGGCAGCCGAGGAGGCCGATACCTCGCTGCCCGCCGACGACGGCGAACACGATCCCGAGGGCGCCGAGTCGCATCCGGCCCCCGCCACGGCCGGGGACGAGACCGAACCCGCGTCGCAGGCCGCCGGATCCGCCCCACGCAGCCGGTTCGGCCGGTTCGGCCGAATCCGCCGCCACCCCCGCGTCGCCACCTCCGTACGGCTGGGCACGAGTGTCCTGGCGGCCGCCTTCGTGCTCGGCGCGATCCTCGTGCCGGACCGCCTCGACCGGTTCTCCTTCCAGACCTTCCTCCGCCTCCCCGTCGAGGTGGTGTACCTCTCGGTCGTCCTGCTCGTGCTGCCGTCGAAGGCGCGGCGGATCGCGGCCGTCGTCACGGGGACGTTCCTCGGCCTGTCCACCGTCCTGAAGTGCCTCGACATGGGCTTCTACCAGACCCTGGCCAGGCCGTTCGACCTGGTCTTCGACTGGGTCCTGCTGACCGACGCGGCGGACTGGGTGAAGGACTCGTTCGGTCACACGGGCGAGGTGCTCGCGGTGATCGGGGTGATCGTCCTGCTCGTCGTCGTGCTCGTGCTGAGCGCGCTCGCGATGGTGCGGCTGGCGAACGTCCTGGACCGGCACCGCTCCGCGGCCGTGAGCACCACGCTCGTCCTCGGCACCGTGTGGATCACCTGTTTCTCCCTGGGCGTGCAGTTCGCCGGCATCCCGTTCGCCACCAAGGGCTACAGCCAGTTCCTCGCCAACCGTGTGCAGTACGTCCGCGACGGACTGGGGGACGCCGACGTCTTCAAGAAGGAACTCGCCGTCGACGCCTACGCCGACACCCCGTCCGACCAGCTGCTGACCGGACTGCGCGGCAAGGACGTGCTGTTCACCTTCATCGAGAGCTACGGCCGGGTGGCGATCGACGATCCGGCGATGGCTCCGGAGATCGACGCGACTCTCAACGAGGGGAACGACAGGCTCAAGTCGGCCGGTTTCGCGGCGCAGAGCGGCTGGCTCAGGTCCCCCGTGACGGGCGCCGGCAGCTGGCTCGCCCACTCGACGTTCCTGTCCGGTCTGTGGATCAAGAACCAGCAGCGGTACCGGACCCTGACCACCGGTGACCACGCAACCCTCACCAGCTACTTCCAGAAGACCGGGGCCTGGCGCACGGTCGGTATCGTGCCGGGCGTGCGCAAGTCCTGGCCCGAGGGCAAGTACTTCGGCCTCGACCACATCTACGACTCCACGCACCTCGGTTACTACGGCCCGTACTTCAGCTGGACGCCGGTGCCGGACCAGTTCAGCCTGGAGGCCTTCCAGAAGCTGGAGCACGGCAAGAAGAACCGCGACCCGATCATGGCGGAGATCATCCTGGCCTCCAGCCACAACCCCTGGTCCCCCATCGCTCACATCATCGACTGGAAGGACCTCGGGGACGGCAGGATCTTCTACAAGATCAAGAAGGAGGGCACGAACCCCACGGAGGTCTGGAAGAGCGCGAAGAGCGTACGCACCGAGTACCGCAAGGCGATCCAGTACTCCCTGGACAGCCTGACCCAGTGGATGCAGCGCTACGGCGACGACAACACCGTCCTCGTCTTCCTCGGCGACCACCAGCCCGTGCCGACGGTCACGGGCGGCAGCACCAACCGGGACGTGCCGGTCACCATCGTCGCCCGCGACCCGAAGGTCCTGGACCGGGTCTCCGGTTGGGGCTGGACGGACGGGCTCAAGCCGGCGGACAACGCACCGGAGTGGGCGATGAACCAGTTCCGGGACCGCTTCCTGAAGGCGTTCGGGCCGCAGAGCTGAGCCCGCCTGCGTGGCGGGGCGGTCCCGGGGTCGTACTGTGTGCGCACGATATGGCATCGATCAAGCACGCAGCGTCACGACGACCGTTCGGAAGGACCTCCGGTGTCGCACCCCACGCCTGCTCAGTTGCCGGACACCGAAGGCGCGCCGACCGGTGCGAGCGATGACGGCGGCCGGCTGCGGAGACATCCGGGTGTCGCCAGGACCGTCACGGTGGGGACGACGCTCCTGGCCGCCGCCCTGCTCCTGACGGCACTGCTGCTGCCGAACCAGCTCGACCACCTGAGGCCGGGCGCGTTCCTGCGCCTCCCGGCCGAGGGGATCGCGCTGGCCGCCGTCCTGCTGGTGCTGCCCGCCCGGGCGCGGCGCGTCACGGCGGTGCTGGCGGGCGCGGCGCTGGGGGCGCTGACGCTGGTGAAGTGCCTGGACATGGGCTTCTACTCGGCGCTGCAACGCCCGTTCGACCTGGTGCTCGACTGGGTTCTGCTGGACGACGCGGCGGACTACGTACGGGAGTCGTTCGGCCGGACCAGTGAGCTGCTCGCGATCGCCGGGGCCGTGCTGCTCGCCGTGACCGTGCCGGCCGTGACCGTCCTCGCCCTGGTGCGGCTCGCCGACCGGCTGGCGCGCCGCCGCCGGCCTGCGGGCCGTACCACGCTGGTGCTGGCCGTCGCCTGGGTCACCTGTGCCGTCTTCGGCCTCCAGGCCGGTGGCGCGCCCGTCGCCGCGACGCTCGACGCCCAGTTGGTGGACGACCGGGTGCGGGCGGTCCGGGCCGGTCTGGCGGACGCGCGGGTCTTCGCGGCGGAGGCCACCGTCGACGCCTTCGAGAACACGCCGCCGGACCGGCTGCTGACGGGTCTGCGCGGCAAGGACGTGCTGTTCACGTTCGTGGAGAGCTACGGCCGTACGGCGATCGAGGATCCGGCGATGGCGCGACAGGTCGGCGCGGTCCTCCAGGAGGGCACCGCCTCGCTCAAGGCGGCGGGTTTCGACGCCCGCAGCGGCTGGCTGCGCTCCCCGGTCCTCGGGGCGGGCAGCTGGATGTGCCACGCCACGCTGCTGTCCGGACTGTGGATCAACAACCAGCAGCGCTACCGCAATCTGGTCTCCGGTGACCGGGCGACCCTCAACCAGTACTTCCGGAGGACCGGCGCGTGGCGCACGGTCGGTGTCGTCCCGGGGGTCCGCCGCGCCTGGCCGGAGGCCCGGTTCTTCGGTCTCGACCGCGCCTACGACTCCACGCGTCTCGGCTACCGCGGCCCGTACTTCAGCTGGACGCCCGTCCCCGACCAGTTCACGCTGGAGGCCTTCGACCGCCTGGAGTACGGGAGGAAGAACCGGCGTCCGCTGATGGCGGAGATCATCCTCGCCTCCAGCCACCAGCCCTGGGCGCCGCTGCCCCGCATGATCGGCTGGAAGGACCTCGGTGACGGCTCGGTGTTCGGGCCGATCCGGCGGGCGGGCAAGGACCCGGCGGAGGTCTGGAAGGACACGGAGAGCGTGCGCGCCGAGTACCGGGCCTCGATCGAGTACTCGCTGCGCAGCCTGTTCGGGTTCATGCGGCGCTACGCCCACCGGAACACGGTCCTGGTCTTCCTCGGCGACCACCAGCCCCGCCCGGAGGTCGTCGCGGGCAGCCCGCGCCGGGACGTCCCGATCACGATCGTCGCCCACGACCCGGCGGTCCTGGACCGGGTCGCCGGCTGGGGCTGGACGCCGGGTCTCAAGCCCGCCCCCGACGCGCCGATCTGGGCGATGAACAAGTTCCGTAACCGCTTCCTGACGGCGTTCGGACCGCAGCGCCCCAGTCCGGCTCAGGCGTCCAGGAAGGCGACGGTACGGCGGACGAACCACTCGGGGTCGTCGAGCCAGGGGTAGTGGCCGGCGCCTGGCTGCACGGCGAGTTCGGCGGTCCGGAAGGCCGTGGCGGCGCGCCGGGCCAGGGCCGGGCTGGGGCCGCCGTCGAGCCCACCGGCGTACACCAGGACGGGGGCGGCGAGGGCGCGCAGGGCGGTCCGGGTGGCGTCCGGGGTGAAGGCGCCCTCGGCGAAGTAGCGGTCGCCCGCCCCGTCGTTGGTCTGCTCCTCGGCGGCCGCGTCGTGCGCGCGGGCGGCGTCGTCCCAGCGGCCGTAGAAGAACGGCATGAACGCCTCGTCGAAGTCCCCGGAGCCGGTCAGCCACGTCTCCAGCGCGGGGAACGCCCCCTCGAACCAGGGCTCCCCGGCGCGCAGCCGGGCCGCCGCCAGCCGGTCCTCGGGGGTGGCCCGCAGGCCGAGGGCCGAGGGGTTGCCGGTGATCAACGCGAGCCGCCGCACGCGCTGCGGACGGGCCGCCGCGTACAGGATCGCCAGGCTCGCACCGGCCGAGTGCGCCAGTAGGTCCATGTGGTCGAGCCCCATGTGGGCACGCAACATCTCCACGTCGTCGACCAGTCGGTCGCAGCGGTACGACGCCGGGTCGGCGGGCACCGCGGAGTCGCCGGTCCCCCGCAGGTCGAGCAGGATCAGCCGGCGATGCGCGGCCAGCCCGCCCAGGTCCCCGAGGTAGGCGGAGGCCCGCATGGGCCCACCGGGGAGTACGACGAGCGGTTCGCCCTCGCCTCTGACGTGGTAGGCGAGGCGGGTGCCGTCCGCTGCGGTGAAGGTGGGCATGGCGCCGATCCTCGGGGACGGCGGCGCGCCGTGGCAACGGATTTCGGGCGGGCGGCCGCGCTGTCAGCCCCGGGCCGGCTTGCTCACCCGGAACGCGAACTGCCCGCAGAACGTGAGCTTGCGGAGGTTCACCAGGGCGGTGCCCCGCTTGCTCTTGCGAGCCCAGGTGTCGATCTCCGTGTTGAGCGGCGACTCCGTCTGCCAGAAGCGGCCGTACTCCTTCTTCCGCGAAGCGTGGTAGGTGCGCATGATCAGGGTCACGCCGTCGAGCGAGGGCCGGATCTCCTCCAGGGCGAGCCCGGCCTCCTCGACCAGCACCCGGAATCCGTAGGGCGTGTAGTTCCAGAGGCTGAAGGAGTGGTAGGGCTCGAACTGGGAGGTACTGCCGATGAACAGGCCGCCCGGGCGCAGCACCCGGCTCACCTCCGCGAGCAGTTCCCGGGGTCTGGCGACGTGTTCGAAGACCTGGTGCGAGTAGACGAGCGGCACAGTGTCGGAGCGGAACGGCAGGTTGACGCCGTCGAAGTACACCACGCTGTCGCCGCCGGGCGTGCGCTGGGCGGCCTCCGGCGAGTCGCGGATGTCGACCCCCACCCAGCGGACGCGGGAGTCGTGCTTGCGGAAGAGCTCGGCCGACGTACCCCGCCCGCAGCCGAGGTCCACCACCCGGTCCGGTGCCCGCGGCGAGCGCATGGCCTCGTCGAGGTAGTAGCGGGAGGTGACCTGGCGGGCGTGGTCGTCGGGGATGCAGTCGCGCATGAGTTCCCACAGGGTCGACATGTCCCCACGCTACGGAGGTGCCCTTCGCTAGGCCACATCCAGGCGGGGGTTCGGGACGGCCGTCATCCCTTGGGAGGAATGCGGCTGCGCGGACGGCGGCACCGGCCGGCCGATGCCGGACAGGTCGCGGACGGTCACGCTGTTGCGGTCGGCGACCGTACGGCCGAGCGCGTGGTACGGCCACAGTCCCCCGGCCTGCCGGCGGCTGTGCTCGTTCCACTCCAGTGCCTCGGCGGCACGGGCCCGGAAGAAGTTGAGCGCGTAGCCGCCGCTGTGGATCCGCAGCAGGAAGAAACCGCCGGGGTACTCCTTGGCGGCGCCGACCTCCTGCAGTGTCACCTGCGGGGCGAGGGGCACATGGGTGCGCTTGTTGCGGTGGGTGTGGCCCACATGGTGGAGGAACACACCCGGGGCGGCGGCGTAGGCGCGGAGGATCGCGCGGGCCTGGCGACGGCCGAGGCGCTGCGCCGGGCTCACCGGGAAGAGGGCCTCCCGTACGGTCAGCGGATGGTGGCCGAAGACGACGGTGGGCTGTTCCCTGTGGGCCCGCAGCCGGCGCCGGAACCAGGACAGTTGCTCGGCGCCGAGGCCGCCCGTGTCACCGCCGTTCCCGCGCTTGTCGTAGGTGTCGAGGCCGATGATCCGCAGCCCGCCCACGTCGTGTTCGAACCAGCCGGGCCGGTCGGGTCCGCCGAACACCTGGTGGAAGGCGTCGCCCCCGCCCGCGCCGCGGTCGTGGTTGCCCCGGACGACGAGGTAGTCCCGCCGGTGGGTGCCGAAGCCGTCCAGGATCCGTCTGGCCTCCGCCAGGTCGCGCGGTCCGCCGCCGGCGGAGATGTCACCGGCGGCCAGCAGCAGCTGGGCCCCGCGGCGGCGGGCCTCGTCCACCACGGCGCGGCTCATGAGCTCGGGGTAGGGGGTCTGCCCGGTCCGCTGGGCCACTCCGCGCAGCAGGGGGACTCCTGCCACCAGGCCGGCGACGGTCTCGCCGATGTGGAGGTCGTTGCAGAGGGCGAGGGAGAGCAGGTGGCGGCCGGGCGGAGGCTGCGGGGTGGTGAAGGAGTAGGGGCCGCCGGGTGTGCCGAGACCGTGCCGGGAGGTGCCGGCCGCGTTGCCGCGCACCAGGTGCAGCGCGGTGGGTGTGGCGGGCACGCCTTGGGAGCGGGCCTGGTAGTAGTACGTCTGCCCGGGTTCCAGGCCGGTGAGTTCGACGTGGTGGTGTGCGGTGGGACGGTCCTCGCCCGCGGTGCGGTTGAGGCGGGCCGGGTGGGTGCCGTAGACGACCTCGCCCTCGGTGACGGCGGGCAGCATCCGGCCGGTGCCGTCGTCGGTGCCGGGCAGGGCGGTGTGCCAGGTGATGACGGCGCGGTCCTCGGTGAGGGTGACGAGTTCCAGGTGGACGGCGGCGAGCGGGCCGGGGTGCCGGGGGCGGGGTGCGGTGGCGGACCGGAGCAGGGCGGGCGCGAGGAGGAGGCCGGAGCGCAGTATCTCGCGCGGGCCGGGGATGCCCGCGAGTGCGCCGAGGGGGACGGGGAGGCAGCAGGACATGTGGGTGATGTGCACGCCGGCGGTGAACGGCGGACGAGGTGTCGGAAGCCGCACACGGTATGGAACCAGACTTCTTGGGTCCTGGGCGGGCGTTGTGCCGACACTCACGTCCCGGGGCCTCGCGAGAACCGCCTCCCTGATCCTCACGAGGCGGTCGTCACGAGGCGGGGCCGAACCGGTCCCGCAGCTCTCGCTTCAGGATCTTCCCGCTGGCGTTGCGGGGCAGCGCGTCCACGAACAGGACCCGCTTGGGCGCCTTGAAGGCGGGCAGCCTCTCCTTCACGTGGGCGATCAGCCCGGCCTCGTCGATCTCGCCGCGCGGTACGACGACCGCCGTGACCGCCTCGATCCACCGCTCGTCGGGCAGACCGATCACGGCGGCCTCGGCGACCGCCTCGTGGCTGTAGAGGGCGTCCTCGACCTGCCGCGAGGCGACCAGCACGCCACCGGAGTTGATGACGTCCTTCACCCGGTCGACGATCGTGTAGTAGCCGTCGGCGTCGCGCACCGCGAGGTCGCCGGAGTGGAACCAGCCGTCCCGGAAGGCCTCCTCGGTCTCCTCGGGCTTCTCCCAGTAGCCCTCGCAGAGCTGCGGTGAGCGGTAGACGATCTCGCCGGGTGTGCCGTCGGGCGCGTCCTTGCCGTCCTCGCCGACCACGCGTGCCTCGACGAACAGGACGGTGCGGCCGCAGGAGTCCAGCCGGCCCTTGTGCTCCTCGGGCGCGAGGACGGTGGCGAGCGGCCCGATCTCGCTCTGTCCGAAGCAGTTGAACAGGGCGAGTTTCGGGAGGCGTTCGCGCAGCCGCTCCAGGACGGGCACCGGCATGACCGACGCGCCGTAGTAGGCCTTGCGCAGTCCGCCGAGGTCGCGGGTGGCGAAGTCGGGCCGGTTGGACAGTCCGATCCACACGGTGGGCGGCGCGAACAGGCTGTCCACGTCCCCGCTCTCGATCAGGTCGAACAGGGTGTCGCCGTCCGGCCCGTCGAGGATGACGTTGGTCGCGCCCACCGCCAGGTAGGGCAGCAGGAACACGTGCAGCTGGGCGGAGTGGTAGAGGGGCAGCGCGTGCGCGGGCCGGTCCCCGGCGCTGAGGTCGAGGGCGGCGATCGCGCTCAGGTACTCGTGGACCAGCGCCCGGTGGGTCATCATCGCGCCCTTGGGCAGCGCCGTGGTCCCGGAGGTGTACAGCAGCTGCACCAGGTCCTCGGTGCGCGGTTCGGGCCCGTCGTACGGCGCCGCGTCCGCGAGCCGGGCGAGCAGCGAGCCGTCGGCGTCCCGCAGCGGCAGCGCCCGTACGCCGTCGGGGAGCCGGCCCGCGAGGTCGGGGTCGGCGAGGACCAGGGAGCTGCCCGACTGGCCGACGATGTACGCGAGGTCGTCGCCGGTGAGGTTCTGGTTGACCGGGACGTGGACCAGGCCGGCGCGGGCGCAGGCGAGGAACGCGATCAGGTAGGCGTCGGAGTTGTGTCCGTAGGTGCCGACCCGGTCACCGCGGTCGAGGCCCTGGCCGAGCAGGACGCTCGCCGCCCGCGAGACGGCGTCGTCGAGTTCCTCGTACGTCCACCGCCGCTCGCCGTACCGCACCGCCACCCGCGCGGGAGTGCGCCGGGCGCTGCGCCGCAGCACCCCGTCCACCGTGCTGCCCTGTCCCTGCGTCATGACTCATGATCCTCGGCCCGTCGCCCGGACAGGTCAAGCGACCGGGGCGGGACCGGGCTGGAGTGCCACCTGGAATCACAGTCGATGCATCATGCATCAAGAGGTGTTCACGCCCGGTGTTGTTTGCTTCAACGTGCCCCCGTGCGCCCCTTTGGAGAAAGGTTTCCGGAAACCCGGGCACGGTTGAACTGGGCAGGACTTGTCTCGGGTTGTCAGACCCTGAACAGGTTCGCTCATTTCACGTGTCGTACTGGGCAGGAGGTTTTCATGAACGGTGCCGTGCCTGAACAAAAACGAACGTGGACTACAGGTACTGCTCCCGGCATATTCCCACTCCTCGGTCACGCTATCTCCCTATACCGCCGGCCGCTGGCGTTTCTGAATTCTTTGCCCGCGCACGGGGATCTGGTCGAGATACGCCTGGGCCCCCAGCGCGCCTGGATGGTGTGCCACCCGGAGCTGGCCCACGAGGTGCTCATGGACCCGCACACCTTCGACAAGGGGGGCCCGCTCTACGACCGCCTCGGAAACCTGATGGGGGACGGACTGGTGACCTGCCGTCAGCCGGCGCACCGGGACAAACGCAGGCTGCTGCAGCCCCCTTTCCGGCCGTCCCACGCCGCCGCGTACACGGAACTCGTCGCCGAGGAGGCCGAGTCGGTGTGCGAGGGGTGGCAGGCGGGCGGGACGGTTCCCGTCACCGAGGCGGCGATGACCCTCACGACCCGGGTGATCAGCCGGGTCCTCTTCTCCGGCTCACTGGACGACACGGCCGCCGCCCAGGTGCGGGACTGTCTCGCCGACATCGTCCGCGGCCTCTTCGTCCGCACGGTCGTCCCGGTCGACGCCCTGTTCCGGCTCCCGGCCCCCGCGAACCGCCGCTACCGGCGCGCCCTCGCCCGTCTGCACGCCGTCATCGACACCGTGATCGCCGAGCGCCGCCGGGGCCCCGCCCGCGACGACGTCCTGGGCAGCCTGCTGGCGGCCACCCGCGACGACGGCGCGGCGGCCCTCGGCGACCAGGAGATCCACGACCACCTGATCACGCTGCTGCTCACGGGCGCGGAGACCTCGGCCCTGACCCTGGCCGCGGCCTTCAGCCTGCTGGCCGGCCACCCGGAGGCCGAACGGCGCCTGCACGCCGAGCTCGACGCCGTCCTCCCGGGCGGCCGTCGGCCCGGCCCCGGCGACCTGCCGGACCTCGTCCGCACCCGGTGCGTCGTCTCCGAGACGCTGCGCCACTCGTCCCCGGGCTGGCTCTTCACCCGCGTCACCACCCGGGAGACGGAACTCGCCGGACGCCGGCTGCCCGCGGGAGCCACCGTGCTCTACAGCCCCTACCTCCTGCACCACGACCCGTCGTCGTTCCCCGACCCCGAGCGCTTCGACCCCGACCGCTGGCTGCCGGGGCGGCCCACCGCCGGACAGCGGCGCGCGACGATGCCGTTCGCCGCGGGCAACCGCAAGTGCCTCGGCGACGAGTTCGCCATGGTGGAGGTCACCGTGGCGCTCGCGACCATCGCCGGCCGGGTGCGCCTGCGCCATCTCCCCGGGTACGTCGCACGGACACCGCGCCCCGCGATCACCCTGGGGCCGCGCTCGCTCGTCATGGCCTGCGAGGCGCGTCCGCACGGGCCGTCGGACGCGTCGTCGTCCCGCGCCCCGCTGCCCCGCCGCGCGGTGTGCACCCGCCAGGCACCGCAATCCCGATCGGCAGGTGACCACAGTGTCGACAACACATGAGGAAGTCAGGTTCGACGTACCGGGCGGACAGCCGGCGGCCAGCCTCAAGGACCTCATCGACATCCGTCTGCACATGCCCTTCCCGTTCCGCCGCAACCCCCACGAACCCGAGGCCACGGCCAGTGTGGAGTCCTGGCTGAGTACCTGGGGGCTGACCGCCGAGCCAGGGGTGGCGGCGATGATCGCCCGGACCCGCCCAGCCCAGCTCGCGTCGTTCACCAGCCCCGCCGTCGATCCCGGGCTGCTGCGCATCGTCGCCCACCAGATCGCCTATCAGTTCGTCTTCGACGACCGGGCGGAGGTCGTCGGCCGGCGCTCCCCGGCGGGGCTCGTGCCCATGCTCTGCGAGAGCATCGAGATCCTGCGGGACGACCGGGCGCCCACCACACCGCTCGGAGCGGCACTGACCGACCTCCACCGGCAGGTCCGGGAGCGGTGCACACCCGGGCAGGCCGCACGGTGGGCCTGGCAGAGCCGCGAATACGTGCACGGGCTGCTGTACGAGGCGGTGGCCCAGGCCCACCCCGTCGCCCTGCACACCGGGGACTGCACCTCGATACGGTCGCTGACCGCGGGCGTCGAGCCGTTCCACCCGCTGTACGAGGCCTCGGCGCCGGACGAACTCTCCCCCGAAGAACTCCACCGTCCGGCCCTGCGGCGGCTCGCCCGGCTCTCGGCCGACGCGGCGGTCTGGACGGCCGACCTGTTCTCCGCCGTCAAGGAACAGCGCGCGGGCGAGGTGATCAACCTCGCCCTGGCCCGGCAGCGCGAACACCACTGCTCCCTGCAGGCCGCCGTCCTCCTGGCCGTCCGGCAGATCAACGGCACGATCCGCGAGTTCCAGCGGGTGCTCGCGGAGGTGGAACCGGAGCTGAGCCCGGCGGGCGTCCGATACGTGGAGGGCATGACCGGCTGGATCGGCGGGTGTTACCACTGGTCCCGGACCGTACCGCGGTATGCGGACGTGGCGTCGGTGCCCGCCGTGCCATAGGCGCCGGACGAATTCCGGAGTCCGCGTTTCCGGGTGGCGGCTATCAGGGCCTCTTACCCGGACCGCGGACATTATCCCTTCTGCAGTTCATGATTCACCCGATAGTACTCAGTCCGGCCTGCCCGCACCGCGACAAGGCGTACGCTCGGCTCTCCCCGGGCCGAACAAAAGAAGCCGAACGAAAGAAAGCGGTACGGCATATGGCGACGGAGCCGCGGCAACCGGTCACGGACCAGGAGACCCTGATCGAACGCCGACGGGAACTTCAGGCCGTCGACGCGGCGTTCCGGGAGTTGCGGCGCACCACGGGCGGCGTGCCACGAACGAGACGCAAAGGGCTGCTCGCCTTCACCGGGTCGGCCGGACTGGGCAAGACGGCGCTCCTCACGGAGGCGCGCGCCCGGGCCATGGCACACAAGTTCACCGTGCTGTCCGGCAGGGGCAGCGAGACGGAACAGGGCGCGGCGTTCCGGGTGGTACGCCAGTTGATGCAGCCCTCACTGGCGAGGATGGACGAGAGGGAACTCCGCGTCTTCCTGGGCAGCTGGTACGACACGGTCGCCGCCGTGCTCGGTCTCGAGGCGACGGGACCCGCCCCGGCGCCGGACCCGACCGGAGTCCGCGAAGGGCTCGACTGGGTCATGACACGCCTCACGGTCAAGAAGGATCCCGTCGTCCTGCTCCTGGACGACCTCCACTGGACCGACCCCGAGTCGCTGAGCTGGCTCACCTCCTTCGCGCCACGGGTCGACGACCTCCCGCTGCTGATCGTCGTCGCCTACCGGCCCGACGAACTGCCGCCCGAGGCAGGCGGACTCCGCGCCCTCGTGGGAGACCACGGGAACCGCCCGCACAACCTGGCGGTGCTCACTCCCGAGGGGGTGACGCGGATCGTCAGGAGCGAGGTCGGGGCGGCGGCCGGGGACGGGTTCTGCAAGGAGTGCTGGTCGGCCACCGGCGGAAGCCCCTTCGAGGCGGTGGAACTCGCCATGGGGCTCGCGGAGCGGAACCTGGGCGGCACCGACGACGACCTGCCCGCGATGCGTGAGCTGGCGGCGGCGATCAAGGGCCCGGGACTGATCGAACGCCTGGAGCGGCTCGGCACGACGACGGTACGCTTCGCGCAGACCGCGGCCGTGCTGGGTTCGCCCTTCTCGCCGGAGCTCGCCGGGACCATCGCCGTGCTCGGCGACGAGGCCGTCGGCGAGGCGACCGAGAAGCTGCGCGCGGCCCGGATCCTGGCCGACGGCCACGGTCACGAGGGCGAGCTCGAGTTCGTCCACCCGCTGATCGCCACGACGATCTACCGGTCCATCCGCACCGGCTTCCGGACCGGTCTGCACAACACCGCGGCACAGGCCGTCCTCGCCGCGGGGTACGGCCCCGCCAAGGCCGCCCGGCATCTGCTGGAGGTCCCCTGCGAGGACCGTCCCGAGACCGTCGCGTGTCTGCGTGAGGCCGCCCGCGAGTACCTCCGGGCCGGTGCCACCGAGGCGGCCCGGCGCCTGCTGACCCGCGCGCTGCAGGAACCTCCCCTGCCCGAGGACCGCGCCGCCGTCCTGCACGAACTCGCCTGCGCCACCTTCCTGATCGAGCCCACCGCGACGGTGCGGCATCTGCGCCAGGCGCTGGCCCAGCCCCATGTCGACCCCGATCTGCGGGCCTCCATCGTCTACCGGCTGACGACGGCCATGGCCCACACCGACCAGCTGGCCGAGGCGGTGGACGTGGCCGCCGAGGAGGCACGGCAGGCCACGAATCCGCGCGTCAAACTGCGCATGCAGGCCGACCAGTTCGTCTGGAGCATGGTGCGTCCGGACGACCACGACTCGCCCACCCGCTCCCGGACGCTGGCGCGCCTGGCCGAGCAGCTGCCCGGCCGCAGCCTGGAGGAGCGCTACATCCTGGGACTGCGCGCCTGGGACGCGGCCATGCGCGGCGAACCGCGGGAGACCTCCCTCGCGTACGCCGACAAGGCCCTGCACGGCGGCATGAGCTGGACCGACGAGAACCGGGGTTTCGAGGTGCCCCTCTCCGTCGCCCTGGTCTTCATGTACGGCGACCAGCCGCGCCGGGCCGAGGAGCTGTTCGCCAAGGGGATCGCCGAATGCCTGGCCAAGGGCTGGCACGGCTCCCATCTGGCGTTCGGCCAGACCATCGCCGGATACATCCGCTACCGGCGCGGTTGCCTGGCCGAGGCCGAGAACACGGTACGGGAGGGGCTGCGGATCGCCGACAAGGTGGACGGGGTGGTGGCCGCCCAGTGGTTCGGCGTGAGCATCCTGATCAAGACCCTGCTGGCCCGCGGGCGCGTCTCGGAGGCGCGCGCGTTCGCCGACGGGCACCACTTCGGCGAGACACCGGTCAACGCCGTCATCTACCCCGACCCCCGTACCGTCTACGCCGAACTGCTCCTCGCCGAGGGCCGGCACGCCGAGGCGGCGCGACTGCTGTCCGCGGTCGGGGAGTGGCTGGACGGGCGGGGCTGGCGCAACCCGGCCTGGTGCCCGTGGCAGCTGCGGCTCGCGTCCGCGCTCGCCCCCGCCGCCCCCGAGGAGGCGGTCGCCCACGCCGAGGAGGCCGTCCGCCGGGCCCGGGAGTTCGGCGCCGCCTCCGCCGTCGGGCAGGCCCTGCACACCCTCGCCGAGGTGACCGCCGGACCGGCGGCGGTCGGCCTGTACGCGCAGGCCGTCGACCACCTGGAGCAGTCGCCCGCCGCCTACGAACTGGCCCGCGCCCAGATCGGCCACGGCGCCGCGCTGTCCCGGGGCGGCCGGCTCCAGGAGGCCGCCGACCGGCTCTACCAGGGGCTGGAAGGAGCCGTCCACTGCGGGGCCGAGGCGCTCGCCGCCCGGGCCAGGGAGGAGCTCTCGGCGGCCGGGCTGCGGCCGCTGCCGTTGCGCTACCCGCAGGCGGACACGCTGACCGCGCAGGAGCTGCGCACCGCCCGGCTGACCGTCCAGGGACAGCCCGTGGCCGTGGTCGCCAAGGAGCTGCGCCTCACCGAGCAGGGCGTGCGGCAGTTGCTGTCCCGCGTCTACCGCAAGCTCGGCACCGACGCCGCGGGGCTCGCCGGGTTCCTGGAGGCCCGGCACCGTCCGCGCCCCTGAGGCGCCGGGCGCTGTCGTCACACCGGCCGGGTGCGGCCCTCCCAATACGGGTCCCGGAGCCGCCGCTTGTACAGCTTTCCGTTGGGGTCGCGGGGCATCTCGGCGATGAAGTCGACGGTCTTGGGGCACTTGTAGCCGGCGAGCTGTCCGGCGCAGTGGGCGAGCAGGTCGGCGGCGAGGTCGGGGCCGGGCTCGTGTCCGGGGGCGGGTTCGACGACGGCCTTGACCTCCTCCCCCCAGTCGTCGTGCGGAATGCCGAAGGCGGCGGCGTCGGCGACGGCGGGGTGGGAGAGGAGCACGGACTCGATCTCGGCGGGGTAGATGTTGACCCCGCCGGAGATGATCATGTCGATCTTGCGGTCGCGGAGGAACAGGTAGCCGTCCTCGTCGAGGTAGCCGAGGTCGCCGACGGTGAAGAAGTCGCCGATGCGGTTCTTCTCCGTCTTGGCCTGGTCCTTGTGGTAGGCGAAGCCGCCGGTGTTCATCTTCATGTAGACGGTGCCGAGTTCGCCGGGCGGGAGCCGGTTGCCGTCGTCGTCGAAGACCGCGAGTTCGCTGATGGGCCAGGCCTTGCCGACCGTGCCGGGCTTCTTCAGCCAGTCCTCGGCGGTGGCGAAGGCGCCGCCGCCCTCGCTGGCCGCGTAGTACTCCTCCACGCTGGGCCCCCACCAGTCGAGCATGGCCCGCTTGACGTGGTCCGGGCAGGGGGCGGCGCCGTGGATGGCGTGCCGCATGGAGGAGACGTCGTAGCGGGCGCGCACCTCCGCGGGGAGGGCGAGCAGGCGGTGGAACTGGGTGGGAACCATATGGGTGTCGGTGCACTTGTGTGCGTCGATCAGGCGGAGCATCTCCTCGGGGGTCCACTTGTCCATGAGGACGAGACGGTGGCCTATGTGGAGGGACGCGCCGGCGAACTGGAGTACGGCCGTGTGGTAGAGCGGCGAGCAGACCAGGTGGACGTCGTCGCCGAAGGGGCGGATGCCGAAGATGCCGAGGAAGCCGCCGAGGTAGGCCTCCTCGGGGAGCCTGCCGGGCAGCGGGCGCCGGATGCCGCGGGGGCGGCCCGTCGTGCCCGAGGTGTAGTTCATGACCCAGCCGAGTTCGCGGTCCGCGGGTGCCGACTCCGGCTGTCCGTCGAGGAGTTCGGCGTACGGCCGGAAGCCCTCGACCGCGCCGACCGCGTACCGGTGGGTGGCCGGGAGGCCGGCCTCGTCGGCGGCGTGGCGAGCCGGTCCGGCGAACCGCTCGTGGGCGAGGAGCACCTTGGCGCCGGAGTCGGCGACGATCCAGGCGATCTCCGGGCCGACGAAGTGGTGGTTGATCGGGACGAGGTAGAGACCGGCCTGGCTGGCGGCCAGGTAGGCGGTGAAGAACTCGGGCCCGTTGGGCAGGACGACCGCGAACGCGTCGCCGCGTTCGAGGCCCGCGGCCCGGAGTCCGTGGACGAGCTGGTTGGTGGCCGCGTGCAGGCGGCCGGCGGTCCATTCCTCGCCGTCGGGTGCGACGAGGACCGTGCGGTCGGGGTCCGTGGTGGCCTGGGCCCAGAATCCGGCGGGGGGCGTACTGGTCACGTGCCGCTCCTTCCGGCGATGCGGTTGATGCGGTCGACGGCCTGCTCGAAGCCCCGGGTGAGGTCGTCGAAGACGGCCTGGACGCTGCGTTCGCCGGTCATCCGGCCGACGATCTGGCCGACGGGGGTGCCGAGCAGGGGCTCGACCTCGTACTTCTGGATGCGGGTGAGGGCCTCGGCGACGAGCAGGCCCTGCAGGGGCATGGGGAGGGTGCCGGGGCCGTCCGGGTCGTCCCAGGCGTCGGTCCACTCGGTGCGCAGCTGCCGGGCCGGTTTGCCGGTCAGCGCGCGGGAGCGGACGGTGTCGCCGGAGCCTGCGGCGAGCAGTTTGCGGGTCACGGCCGGCGAGGAGAGGTCGGCTTCCG
Organism: Streptomyces sp. NPDC047061; assembly: GCF_040643955.1. Classification (NCBI taxonomy): domain Bacteria; kingdom Bacillati; phylum Actinomycetota; class Actinomycetes; order Kitasatosporales; family Streptomycetaceae; genus Streptomyces; species Streptomyces sp. NPDC047061. Next base: position 13,909 of record NZ_JBEYVI010000044.1, on the reverse strand, counting down.
TGACGGTCAGCCACATGGAGCCCAGCCACACTCCTTGAGCGCCGAGGCTGAGCGCGGCGGCCACCTGTCGGCCGCTGCCGATGCCGCCTGCCGCCAGCACCGGCAGTGGCGCGACGGCGTCGACGACCTCCGGGGTGAGCACCATGGTGGCGATCTCACCGGTGTGGCCGCCGGCCTCGTAGCCCTGGGCCACGACGATGTCGATGCCCGCGTCCTTGTGCTTGATCGCGTGCCGGGCGCTGCCGGCCAGCGCGGCGACGAGGACGTCCTGGTCGTGGGCGCGGTCGACGACGTCGGCGGGCGGTGAGCCGAGGGCGTTGGCGAGCAGCCGGATCGGGTAGTCGAAGGCGACGTCGAGCTGGGTGCGGGCGACCTGTTCCATCCACCCGGTGATGCGCCAGCCGGACGCCTCGCCGTCGGCCAGCTCGGGCACGCCGTACTTGGCGAGGGTGTCCCTGACGAACTGCCGGTGCCCCTCCGGGATCATCGCCTCGACGTCGGCCTCGCTGACGCCTTCCACCTTCTTGGCGGGCATGACGACATCGAGCCCGTACGGTTTCCCGTCGACGTGCGCCTCGATCCAGTCGAGGTCGCGTTTGAGGTCGTCGGGGGCGGTGTAGCGGACCGCGCCGAGCACTCCGAAGCCGCCGGCCCGGCTGATGGCCGCGGCCACGGCGGGGAACGGCGTGAAGCCGAAGACGGCGTGCTCGACTCCCAGGGTCTTGCTCAGCTCCGTCTGCATGGGCGCAGGATGCCGCAGTCGTGCGGCCGACGGAAGAGGTTTTCTGATGCTCCGTCAGATTACTTCGGCGCTCGGCGGGACGCCCGCGGTCGACCGGATTCCGAACGCACCGCTCGGTCAGGTCTGTTCCAGCACCGCCATCGCCGCGTTGTGCCCCGGCACCCCGCTCACCCCTCCCCCGCGCACCGCGCCAGCCCCGCAGAGCATGACGTTGGCGTGCCGGGTCTCCACGCCCCAGCGGCCGGTGCCGTCCTGGGCGTAGGGCCAGGAGAGGTCGCGGTGGAAGATGTTGCCGCCGGGGAGGCGCAGGTCGCGTTCGAGGTCCAGGGGGGTCTTCGCCTCGATGCAGGGGCGGCCGTCGGCGTCCAGGGCCAGGCAGTCGGTGATCGGCTCGGCGAGGTGGGTGTCCAGCTGGGCGAGGGTGGCCTTGAGGAGTTCGTCGCGTACGGCGTCGTTGTCGGCGGCGAAGAGCCGGGCCGGGGTGTGCAGGCCGAAGAGGGTGAGCGTCTGGTAGCCGCGTTCGGCCAGTTCGCGGCCGAGGATGGTGGGGTCGGTCAGGGAGTGGCAGTAGATCTCCGAGGGCGGGGCGGCGGGGAGCCGGCCGGCCGCCGCCTGGGCACGGGCGGCGGCGAGTTGCCCGTAGCCCTCGGCGATGTGGAAGGTGCCGGAGAACGCCTCGCGCGGGTCGACGGCGGTGTCGCGCAGCCTGGGCAGCCGCTTGAGCAGCATGTTGACCTTGAGCTGGGCGCCCTCGGCGGGCTCCGGGGCCGGGTCGCCGGTGAGGTGGGCGAGTTCCTGCGGGGAGGCGCCCACCAGGACGTGCCGGGCGGCGGCCACGCCCTCCCCGTCGGCGGTGCGGTAGGCGACCTCGGCGGCCCGGCCGTCCGTCTCGATCCGTACCGCCTCGTGCCCGGTGGCGAGCACCGCGCCCGCCGAGCGCGCGGCGGCGGCCAGCGCGTCGGTGAGGGCGCCCATGCCGCCGACCGGCACGTCCCAGGCGCCGGTGCCACCGCCGATGACGTGGTAGAGGAAGCAGCGGTTCTGGCGCAGCGAGGCGTCGTGGGCGTCGGCGAAGGTGCCGATCAGCGCGTCGGTGAGGACGACCCCGCGGACCAGGTCGTCCGTGAAGTTCTCCTCGATCGCCACCCCGATCGGCTCCTCGAACAGCGCGCGCCAGGCCGTTTCGTCGTCGATCCGGCGGCGCAGTTCCTCGCGCGCGGGCAGCGGCTCGGTGAGTGTCGGGAAGACGCGTTCGGCGACCCGGCCGGTCATGGCGTAGAACCGCTGCCAGGCCTGGTACTCGGTCTTGCCGCCGGTCAGCCGTTCGAACGCCTCGCGGATCCGGCGCTCGCCGCCGCCGACCAGCAGGCCGGTCGGGCGCCCGTCGCGCTCCACGGGCGTGTAGGAGGAGACGGTGCGGCCGCGGACGCGGAAGTCCAGGCCGAGATCGCGGACGATCTTCCTCGGCAACAGGCTGACCAGGTAGGAGTAGCGGGACAGCCGCGCGTCGACGCCGGCGAAGGGGCGGGTGGAGACGGCGGCGCCGCCGGTGCGGCCGAGCCGCTCCAGCACCAGGACGGAGCGGCCGGCCCGGGCGAGGTAGGCGGCCGCGACGAGGCCGTTGTGGCCGCCGCCGACGATGATGGCGTCGTAGGAGCGGGAGGGTTCCATGGCAGCGGGCATGGTTCTTCGTAACACATGATGATCTAGGTGGGTAAGAGGCGTGCCGGGCGCTCCGCTGGGGAGGGGCCGATATCGGCGTGTGCGGGGGTACGCATGGTTCGAACGTGCGGGCCGGATGTGGCTGGTCGCGCCCACGCGGCGGAGCCGCATATGTCACAGCCCCGCGCCCCTATGGGGCGCGGGTGGGGCGCGTGGTGGGGCGCGTTTCAGAGCCGTCCGCCTGATGCGCGCTGTTGGCGCAGTACCGCGACGCGTCGGTACAGCTCCACCGCCTCCGCGCCCCGCCCCAACTGTTCCAGGCAGTGGGCCTCGTCGTTGCGGCTGGCCAGGGTGTCGGGGTGGTCGGAGCCGAGGACGCGTTCCCGGGCGGCGGCGACGCGGCCGTACTCGGTGAGCGCGTCCGACCAGCGGCCCAGCCAGCCCAGGCTCACCGCCACCTCGCGGCGGCTGACCAGGGTGTCCAGGTGGTCCGGGCCCAGGACCCGTTCGCGGATCGCGCAGACGTCGCGTGATTCCGCGAGGGCCTCCTCCCAGCGGCCGAGGCGGCCGAGGTTGACGCCGAGGCCGTGGCGGGCGCGCAGGTTCTCGGGGTGGGCGGGGCCCTGGACGCGGGTGCGGTCGTCGATGAGGGCGCGGTAGAGGGTGAGCGCGTCGGCGCTGCGGCCCAGGCGGCCGAGGCTGATGCCGACCTCGTAGCGGGCGGCGAGGGTGTCGGGGTGGTCGGGGCCGAGGGCGCGGGCGCGGGCCTCGGCGACCTCGCGGTAGGTCTGCAGGGCCTCCTCCCAGCGGCCCAACTGGCCCAGTGCGTAGGCGACTTCGTAGCGGGTGACCAGGGTGTCGGGGTGCTGCGGGCCGAGCACCCGGGCGCGGGCCGCGGCCACGTCGTGGGCCATGCGGTACGAGTCCTCCAGGCGGCCCAGCCTGCTGAGGTTGAAGGCGAGGTTGTGGCGGCAGCGCAGGGTGTCCGGATGGTCGGGGCCCGTCAGCCGCTGCCGGGCGCCGAGGACGGCCGTGTACACCTGGTGGGCGTCGAAGTGGCGGCCCAACTGGCCCAGCACGTAGGCCGTTTCCTGACGGGCGGCGAGGGTGTCCGGGTGGTCGGCGCCCAGGACGCGCTCCCGGGCGGCGGCGACCTCGGTGTACTCGCGCAGCGCGTCGGCGGCGCGGCCGGTGCGGCTGAGGGTGAAGGCGATCTCGTAGCGGCTTGCGAGGGTGTCGGGGTGGTCGGGGCCGAGGAGGTGGGTGCGTTCGGCGGCGACGGCGCGGTGCACCTCGCCGGCCTCGGCCCAGCGGCCGAGCCGCCCCAGGCTGAGCCCGGCGTTGTGCCGGCCGGCGAGGGCGGCCAGGGCCTCCGGGGCGGGGGCGGGGACCGCCGGGAGCGGTTCCGCGACGCCGGTGGCGGGGCGGGCGATCCACTCGCCGGTGAGTCCGGCACCGGGGTCGGGCGGGGTGGTGCCGAGGGCCGCGCCGGTCGCCTTGTGGCCGGTGGTCATGCCCCGGGTCCAGGACGGCAGCCGGGGCTCGCGCGCGGCCGGTTCGGGCAGCCGGAGCGCGGGCTGCGCGGTGACGACGGTGGGGACGTACGTGGGTGTCGTCCGCCCGGAGGTGATCCGGCGGCCCAGTTCCCGGGCGTCGTACGGTCGTTGCTCCGGCCGTTTGGCCAGCAGGTCGAGGACGACCTGCTCGAACCAGCCGGGCAGTTCGGGGCGGTGGCTGCGCGGCGGGGCGGGCAGGGTGTCGCGGTGGCCGACGAGGATCGCCCAGGCGTCGTCGAGGTCGAACGGCGGTGCCCCGGTGGCGATCTCGTACAGCACGCAGCCCAGGGAGTACAGGTCGCTGCGCTGGTCGACCTCGGTGCCGCCGATCTGCTCCGGGGACATGTAGTGCGGGGTGCCCATGGCGATGCCGGTACCGGTGAGGCGGGAGGTCAGGCCGATGTCCTGGCCGAGGCGGGCGATGCCGAAGTCGCAGAGTTTCGCCGTGCCGTCGGTGAGCCGCATGATGTTCGCCGGTTTCAGGTCCCGGTGCACGATGCCCTGCTGGTGGGTGTAGGCGAGGGCGGCGGAGACCTGCTCGGCGATGTCGACGACGTCGCCGACGGGCAGCGGGTGGTGTTTGTTGTCCTCCATGAGCTGGCTGAGGTTGCGGCCGTCCAGCAGCTCCATCACCAGGTAGAGGATGCCGTCGTGCTCGCCGAAGTCGTGGACGACGGTGACCCCGCGGTGGGAGAGCGCCGCGGCCACTCTCGCCTCGCGCCGGAACCGCTCCCGCAGGACGCGGGTGAAGGCCTGGTCGTGGTGCGGGCCGAGCGGTTTGAGGCACTTCACGGCGACCTGCCGGCCGAGTGACTCGTCGCGGGCCCGCCACACCTCGCCCATCCCGCCCCGCCCGATCAGGTCGAGCAGCCGGTACCTCCCCTGGACCAGCCTGCTGTCAGCCATCGCGCGCCGTCGCCCCCCCGTCGCGGTCCGTGACACCCCCTCCTGCTCGCCCAGTATGGCTGTCTATTGCCCGACTTTGTACGGTGCGGGGCGCGCGTCCGGGCCGAGCCTCGCGATGGCGTCCAGGATGTGTTTCGGCGGGAGTTGCCAGCGCAGACGTGCGGGAACACAGCGCAGCAGGGTGCCGGTGGCGCGCAGTCGGCGGGTGACGACCGCGGGTTCCGGGGCAGGTCTGCCGTACAGCGCGTGGGCGTACGGCGGCAGAGAGGCGTACGCGAGGTGGGCCACGCGCCGCCACAGCACCTCGCGCGCCGGTATCAGGAGGGGGTGCGTCGACGGCCGGAGCAGGAACTCGTCCACCGCGCGTGCGTCGGCTCCGACGGCGAGCACGGGCCGTACCGACGCGAAGTACGCGGCCAGTGCCGCCCGGTCGCCGGGCACGGCGTCGGCGTCGAGGCCCACCAGGCGGGCGCGGGCGCGCTGTTCGGCGACGTACCGGTCGGCCTGGGCGTCGGTGAGCGGGATACCGGAGCGGCGGCCGACGTGCAGGTACGAGTCGATCTCGGCGCAGTGCACCCAGAGCAGCAGGTCGGGTTCGTCCACGCCGTAGCGTTCGCCGGTGTCGGGGTCGGTGGCGCCCAGCATGCTGTGGATCTTCCGTACCCGGGCCCCGGCCCGCTCGGCGTCCTCGGTGGTGCCGTAGATGGTGGTGCGCACGTAGTTCGCCGTGCGCATCAGACGGCCCCAGGCGTCGCTGCGGAAGTCGGAGTTCTCCATGACGCCGCGCACCGCGCGCGGGTGCAGCGCCTGGAGCCAGAGCGCCCGGACGCCGGCGATCCACATGATCGGGTCGCCGTGCAGGTGCCAGGTCACGGAGTCGGGGGTGAAGAGCCCGGCGTCACCGTCCATACCGGCAGGCTAACGCCGTACCCGTGGCATCCCCAGTCCGATCCACGAGATGATCTCCCGCTGGATCTCGTTGTTGCCGCCGCCGAAGGTGAAGATGACCGCGGAGCGGTAGCCGCGTTCCAGGTCGCCGTGGAGGACCGCGCCCGCCGAGCCTTCCTTGAGCGGTCCGGCCGCGCCGGCGACCTCCATCAGCCAGGCGTAGGCGTCGCGGCGCGCCTCGGAGCCGTAGACCTTGACGGCGGAGGCGTCCTGCGGGGTGAGGGTGCCCTCCTGGACCGCGGTCACCATCTGCCAGTTGAGGAGCTTCATGGCGTCCAGGCGGGTGTGGGTCTGCGCGAGGCGGCGGCGCACCCAGGGCAGGTCGACCACCCGGCGGCCGTCGGTGAGCTTGGTCTCCATGGCCCAGCGCTGCACGTCGCGCAGGGCGCGGATGGCCATGGTGCCGTGGGCGGCGAGGGTGACGCGCTCGTGGTTGAGCTGGTTGGTGATCAGCCGCCAGCCGTGGTTCTCCTCGCCGACCCGCCGGGAGACGGGGACGCGGATGTTCTCGTAGTAGCTGGCCGTAGTGTCGTGCGAGGCGAGGGTGTTGATGACGGTGCAGGAGTAGCCGGGGTCGGTGGTCGGGACCAGGAGCATGGTGATGCCCTTGTGCGGCGGGGCCCCGGGGTCGGTGCGGGTGGCGAGCCAGACCCAGTCGGCGGTGTCGCCGTTCGTCGTCCAGATCTTCTGCCCGTTGACCACGTAGTCGTCGCCGTCCCGTACGGCCCTGGTCTTCAGGGCGGCCAGGTCGGTGCCGGCGTCGGGCTCGCTGTAGCCGATGGCGAAGTCGATCTCGCCGGAGAGGATGCGGGGCAGGAAGTACGACTTCTGCTCGTCGGTGCCGTACTGCATGATCGTCGGGCCGACGGTGTTCAGCGCCATCAGCGGGAGCGGTACACCGGCCTGGGCGGCCTCGTCGAAGAAGATGAACTGTTCCATCGCGGTCAGGCCGCGGCCGCCGTACTCCTTCGGCCAGCCCACGCCGAGCCAGCCGTCGGTGCCCAGCCGGCGGACGGTCTCCCGGTAGAAGCGTTTCTGCGCGGCCGGGTCGGCGTAGCGTGCGTAGGCGTTCTCCGGCACCAGGCAGGCGAAGTAGGCGCGCAGTTCGGTGCGCAGCCGCTGCTGCTCGGGCGTGTGGTCGAGGTGCACGGCGCCTCCAGGCTCCCCAAGGGCGGTCCTGACGGCGCACACCGTAGAACGTGTTCCAGAAATTGGGAATGGCGGCGGACCGTCGCGACCGGGTTCAGGACTCGCCGGGCGCCAGCGGGCTGCCGTGCAGCGAGTCGAGCACCCCGGTGCCCAGGACCTTCAGCAGCGGCTCGGTGAAGACGCCGTCCACGAGGACGAACACCATCCGGGCCGCCGTGTCCGTGCGGTTCTCCCAGCGGTGGTCGGTGCCGCGCTGGATCACCACGTCCCCGGCGCGCAGCACGCGCTCGGAGTCGTCCAGGACGAGGACGACCTCACCGTCCAGGACGATGCCGTAGTCCACGGTCTGGGTCCGGTGCGTCGGGGAGACGCAGCCCGGCGGGAACTCGTTGACCCGGATCTTGGTGCCGCCCGGGGCCGGCGGCACGGTCAGGTCGCGCTCCGTGGGCTCGGGCTCGTCCGCCGCCACGGGTGCCGGTACGGAGTCGGTGTTCCACATCTCGTAGAAGGCGGCGCCGTCGGGTGCGGTGCGGATGACGGGCGGCTCGCCGTCGGAGAGGAACACGGAGGTGCCCGTCTCGTCGTGACCGGTGACGATCCGGCGGGGCGGCTGGCTCATGGGGGCACTCCTCTTACGGCGCACGGGAGGCTGGGGACGGGGCGGTGCTCCTGTCACGCTAGGCAGCCCGGCGGTGCGGCGGAAACGCGCATCGGCGATGCCAGCCATCGGGTCAGCGGTTCGTGCCGGCCGGGCACCCGGCCGGCTCAGGAGGACGTCGCGCCTGGCGTCGGCGAGGTGGCGGGCGGCCTGGCGGGGCGTGCACACCGCGTTCTCGGCGAACCGCAGGGTCTCGGTCACCAGGGCGCGCAGCGCCGCCCGTACCTTGGCCAGGAAGGCCGCCGCGTCCGGTGCGACGTCGCCGTACAGCACCCACCACCAGGCGTTGGTACCGGAGTTGGCGACGACGTCGGGTACGACGACGCAGCCGCGCCGCAGCAGGCGTTCCTCCGCGTCCGGTGTCACGGGGAGGTTGGCCGCCTCCACGATGTACCGGGCGGCGATCCGGTCCTGGTTGGCGCCGTCGATGCTGTAGGAGGTCGCGGCCGGGACCAGCACGTCGGCTTCGAGCGCCAGGCAGGCGTCGCGTTCCAGGAGGACGTCGTCGGGACCGAGCCGACCGCGGTCGACGGCTCCGAACGCCCGGCGGTGGCGCAGCATGTCCTCGACGGCGAGGCCGCGGGGGTTGGCGACGGTGCCGTGGACGTCGGAGACGCCGACCACCCGGACGCCGGCCGCGTGCAGGTACCGGGCGGTGGCCCCGCCCATGGCCCCGAAGCCCTGGACGACGGCGGTGGCGGACGAGCGGGGGATCCCGTCCCGGTCCAGGACCGTGAGGGCGGCCTCCGCGACCCCGCAGCCGCCGACGAGTTCGGCGAGCCCGATGCCGTCGACCTCGACGGCGAACGCGTCGGCGAACCGTCTCCGTGCGGCCGCCGGGTCGTCGAGGGTGCGCACCACCGGGGCGATGCAGCCGTCCACGCCCAGTTCGCCGAGCACCTCGTCGATGAGCTCGGTGGTGGTGCCGAGATCGTCTCCGGTCGCCCAGTGGTTCGCCACGTAGGGCCGGATGAACGCGAGGAAGCGGGAGAGCACGCCGCGGGCCTCGCCGCTGAGCGGGTCGCAGTCGATCCCGCCCTTGGCACCGCCCATCGGGAGGTAGCGGCCCGCGGGGTCGTAGTGCAGTGCCTCCTTCACGCTCATCGCCGCCGCGAGCTCCCTGACCTCCTCGTAACGGCAGCCCTCGCGCATCCGCAGGCCGCCGCTGGCCAGGCCCCTGACGAGCCGGTCGACGACGAGGAAGCCCTGGCGTCCCGTGACGGGGTCGGTCCAGGTCAGTGCTGCTTCGGGAGGTCGGGGTGCGGCGGCACCGGCACGGACCGCGGGCATGGTGAGAAGACCGCTGTTCACGGCGATGGACTCCTAGCGAAAGCCGACGAGGACGGGCCACGGAGCGCGCCGGTGACGGCCGACGGCCGCCGGAGAGCGGCCACCCGCGCACGCTCCGACGGTAGTTCCGGCCGTGGATCACTGGGCAGTCCCCCGTTCCGGGGGCAGCCCCGGTCCCCCGCTCGGGACTGCCGGCCGCTCGTCAGCGGCCCGACTTCCGGGGTCCCGGTGTCAGCCGAGCGCCGCCGTGAAGTCCGCGCAGGCCGCGGCGCACACCCGGCAGGCGGCCGCGCTCGGTTCCGCGCCGGGCCGGGCGTCGAAGGCCCGCGCGCCGTCGAGGCAGACCGTGCGACACCACTCCAGCTGGACGCGCAGACCGGCCGGGTCCTGGCCGGTGTCCTCGGTCAGCGCCCGGCAGGTGGCGTCGCACACCTCGGCGCACATGGTGCCGGTGCGGCGGTACCGCTCCGCCTCGGCGGTCCCGGCCGGATCCAGCACGGCGGTCCGCAGCACACACATCCGGGCGCACTCCGCGCAGGCCTGCGCGCACGCGAACCGGTCCTCGAGGAACCGGTACACGTCCTGCTGAGAAGACGTCCACGTCATACGGGCCGGGTAACCGGTACGCGGGCCGGCAAACGCCGCACCGTACGGGTCGCGGATCAGTCCTGTTCCGCGCGGACGATCACGACCGGGCAGCTGGCGTGCTGGGACACCTGCTGGCTGACGGAACCGAGCAGGGCGCGGGCGAACCCGCCCCGCCCGCGGCTGCCGACGACCAGGGCCTCGGCGCCCTCCGCGGCCCGCAGCAGCACGTCGGTGGTGTTGCCGTGCACCAGGTGGGAACGGACCGAGTCCGCCTGGTCCGCGCCGAGCACGTCGGTCAGCTCCTGCCGCATCCGGTCCCGGGCCTCCTCCGCGTCGACGTCCATGTCCACGGCGGGCCCCGACCATCCGTACAGTCCCGGCAGCTCCCACACGGCGACCGCCTCGACGACGCCGTCGACGAGACCGGCGTACCGCAGGGCCCAGCGCAGGGCCGCGTAGGAGGACGGCGAGCCGTCGACGCCGACCACGACCCGTCGCTCGGTGACATCCCTGTCCATCCGTTGCACCTCTCCTCGGGCGTTCGGCCGGCCCCCTCCTCCACGCTGCGCGACCGGCGGCCGCACCGCCAGAGAAGTGCGCCCGGCGGCATGACGGGGCCCGTCGGCCGACGCACTTGCGGGCACTGCGAATTCCGGGCCGGTCGGCCCTGGTGGAGTGGGCGTTCCCGTGGTGTGCTGGAGGTGACGGGAAGGACCCGCAGTGACGCGGAGAAGCGGTCGGCCACGGCCGCGCACCGCGCAATCAGGATCCGCGAGAAGTGGATGGCGTCCTTCCCGCCCTCTCGTGATCGGCGGGATCCGAGGAGGCAACCATGCACGGCAGCCCGCACACCGTCGGCGACGTGATGACCCGCACCCCCGTGTCCGTCGGCCGTGACACCCCGTTCAAGGACGTCGTCACGCTGATGGACCGGTGGAAGGTCGGTGCCCTTCCCGTGCTGGAGGGCGAGGGCAGGGTGGTCGGCGTCGTGTCCGAGGCCGACCTGCTGTTCAAGGAGGAGTTCCGGGACCGCGACCCGGACCGGTTCGTCGAGCGGGCGCGGCCGGCCGACGTGGCCAAGGCGGGCGGGGTGACCGCCGGGGAGCTGATGAACGCGCCCGCGGTGACCGTGCACGCCGACGCCACCCTGGCGGAGGCCGCGCGCATCATGGCCCGGCGCGGGGTCAGGCGGCTGCCCGTCGTCGACGGCGGGGGCGTGCTCCAGGGCATCGTCAGCCGGGCGGACCTGCTGAAGGTGTTCCTGCGTGCGGACGAGGAGCTGACCGAGGAGGTGCGCCGGCAGGTCGTCGACCGCCTGTTCCCGCTTTCCGCCGACCACATCCGGGTCGAGGTCACCGAGGGGGTCGTCACGCTGACCGGCTGGATCGACAGCCCGGAACCGGCGCCGGTCGCCGAACGGCTGGCCCGCGCCGTGGAGGGAGTGGTCGACGTGCACTGCCGCCTCTGCCCGGTCTCCGTGCGCGACGATCCGCACTGACGCCCGGCCGGCTGCCCGCCGCCGCGGTCGCTCACGGCCGCGGCGGCCCTCACGGTCGCCCGCTGTGTGCGATCAGCCACCGAATGCGTCCGGTTCGTGCCGTTCTGGGTGGGGTATTCCTCTGCTATGAGTACGGAACCGATGCAGCTGGCCGCCCCCAGCGGCCTTTTCAGTCTCGCGCTCTTCCTGGTGGCCGTGGCCGTGCTGGCGATGCTCGCCGGGGGTTTCTGGCTGGGCAACCGGGTCAAGTACCGCGAGTCGCCTCGGCCACGCCCCGAGGAGCAGCCGAAACTGCCACCGGAGGGCGCGGTGCGCGAGGTCCGGGAGAACCGCGAGTCCGAGGAGATCCCCCAGATCCCCAAGGGCGGCCGTCCGCTCACCCCGTACGAACTCAGCAACCAGCAGACCAGGCCGAGCGCGTCGAAGGACCGGCCGCGCTGGAGTCCGGGCTCCAGCGGCTCGTTCGGCGGTGGCGGGCTCGGCGCCCACTGACCCCCGGGCGGCCCACCGCGCTGCCCTCCGGCCGGTACCTAGACAGTTCCCCGGCCCGCGTCGAGCCGCCCGACGTGGGCCACGTTCCCGAGGTCCTCGGCGTCCCGGCTCGGCGTGGCCGTGAACCAGGCGTCGAGGATCTCCTTGAGCACCGGCTGCGAGGTCAGCCGCAGGCCGAGGGCGAGGACGTTGGCGTCGTTCCAGCGGCGGGCGCCGTCGGCGGTGTAGGCGTCGACGCACAGCGCGGCGCGGACCCCGGGCACCTTGTTGGCGGCGATCGAGGCGCCGGTGCCGGTCCAGCAGCACACCACCGCCTGGTCGGCGGCGCCGTCGGCGACGTCCCGGGCGGCCGCCTCCGAGCAGACGGCCCACTGCGGGTCGGCGCCGGGTTCCAGCGCACCGTACGTGCGCACCTGGTGGCCGCGGCGGCGCAGCTCCTCGACGAGGAGGCGGGCGACGGGTTCGTCCATGTCGGAGGAGACGGAGATCCGCATGCCCCGGAGCCTAGTCGGCGGACGGCTGCGGTGCGGTGTCCGTGCGGGCCTCGATGGCGGTGAGGACCGAGGACATGTCGAGACGGGCGTTGCCCAGCCCCACGCTCTCGCCGTAGAGCTCGCTGCTGAGGTCGAGCAGGGGCGTGGCGATCCCGGCCGCGCGAGCCGCGTCGGCGATGAGCCGGGTGTTGGCGTAGGCGTCGGCGGTGGCGGCCTGCACCGTGAAGTCGTGGGCCGCGAGCATCGGGACCTTGACCCGGGTGATGCCGCTGCCCAGCTGGCCGGAGTCGACGACGGCACGGAAGGTCCCCAGGTCCAGGCCCTGCCGCTGGGCGAAGTGCACGGCCTCGGCGAGCGCCGCGAGCGTCGTGTCCAGGTAGAGGTTGACGGCCAGTTTCATCAGGACCCCGGACCCGGCCGGACCGCAGTGGACAATCTCCCGGCACATCGGGGCGAGCAGCGGCCGCACCTCCGCGACCGCGTCCGGGGCGCCGCCGAGCATCGCGACCAGTTCACCCGCCTCGGCCGGCTTGCGCGACCCGGAGACCGGCGCCTCGACGAAGCGGCCGCCGGCGGCCTCGACGTCGGCGGCGAGTCCCCGCGCGTACGCGGGTGCCGTCGAGCCCATCGACACGACCACCCGGTCGGCGACCAGTTTGGCGAACCCCGGGCCACCCCGGCCGAGGACCGCGTCCGTCACCGTCTCATCGAGCAGCATGACGATGACGACCCGGGCACGGGCGAAGACCTCCTCGACACTCTCCGCCACCCGCGCCCCGGCCGCACGCAGTGCCTCCGCACGCCCGGGCGTCCGGTTCCACACGACGAGCGGGGTGCCGGACCGGGCCAGGTTGAGCGCCATGGGCTGCCCCATAACCCCGAGCCCGACGAAGCCGTACTTCGGGGCACCGAGGCTTCCGGTCGCTTGCGTCATCGTCGCAACTCCTGGTCGTCGTGCGGTGCGGAGGGTGAGGATCACCGGCACTGCACGGCGGCCGGAACAGGGGACGGGGGACCGGTTCGGGCCCCGCGTCGAGCCGTCCGGGGGCACCCTCGCCCGGTGACCCGCGCCCGGCGAGAGGGGCCGTCAGCCTTCGGAGACGTTCGCGGTGAGCAGGCGCAGCAACTGCTTCGCCGTCGCGTCCTGTTCGGGCGTCAGGCCCATGGCGTCCCCGATGGCGACGGGGACGGACCGGGCGCGGTCCCGGAGCCGGGCGCCGTCCCCGGTCAGCCGGATCTCGACGGACCGCTCGTCGTCGGGGCGCCGTTCCCGGGTGACCAGGCCGTTCGCCTCCAGGCGTTTCAGCAGCGGGGAGAGCGTGCTCGACTCCAGCTGCAGCGCGGCGCCGAGCTCGCGCACGGACACCGAGTCCTGGTCCCAGAGGAGGAGCATCACCAGGTACTGCGGATAGGTCAGCCCCAGTTCGTCCAGGAGCGGCCGGTAGCGCGCGGTCACCGCGCGGGAGGCGGCGTACAGCGCGAAGCAGAGCTGGTCGTCGAGGAGGAGCGAGCCCTCGGCCGGCTCGGCAGCGGTGCGGTCCACGGGGCGACTCCTGATTCCGGCGGTTCCGATGGTTCCGGTGATTGCTGTGGCGTTCAGCGCCGTTCACCACCTTAGCTTTCCGGTCCCCTCGACCCTGTGGAGCCCAAACACTTCGCATCCGATCATATCGGACACAAATAGATCACCCAAGAATAAGTAGCGCACGACTTAATCGCGCGCTACTATTCTTCTCGTGCCGCCACCCCGGCGAAGACCGCCGGCCGCCCTGTGCGCGACACCCGAACCGAGGAGGCCGTCATGACCGACACCACGCCCGCCCGCCCCGTTCTGGAGCCCGCCGCTCAGGCCTTCGTCGAGGCCACCGCCAACCCGCCCTACCTCTTCGACCTCGCCCCCGCCGAGGGCCGCAAGGCCGTCGACGA
>NZ_JBEYVI010000043.1:0-98316 GCF_040643955.1 Streptomyces sp. NPDC047061 | reverse complement strand
CGCCGTACCCGCTGGTCGGGGCGCTCGGCGCGATGATCGGCGAGGTGGCGGCCGACATGCAGCGCGCCCACGGGGTCGACCTGCGGTGCGGGGTCGAGGTCACCTCGCTGGAGGGCGACGCGCGGGGACGGCTGCGCCGGGCCCACTTCGATGACGGCTCCACGGTCGACGCCGACGTGGCGGTGGTGGCACTCGGAAGCATCCGCAACACCGAGTGGCTGCAGGGCTCCGGACTGGCGGCGGGCGTGTGGGGAGTCACCTGTGACACGGGCTGCCGCGCCCTCGACGTCGACGGCCGCGTCACCGACGACGTCTTCGCCGCGGGAGACGTGGCACTCTGCCCGAACCCCCACTACGGATCCCGGCTCATCTCGCTGGAGCACTGGGCCGACGCCGTGGAGCAGGCGGAGGTCGCCGCCCACAACATGGTCAGCGCCCCGGCGGACCGCCGCTCCCACGTCTGCGTCCCGCGGTTCTGGTCGATCCAGTTCGGCGTCAACATCAAGTCCGTCGGCGTGCCGACCCTCGCCGACGAGACGGCCGTCGTCCAGGGATCGCTGGGCGACCTCCGTTTCGTCACCGCGTATGGCTACCGGGGCCGCGTCACGGCCGCCGTGAGCTTCGACTACGGCAAGCGGCTGGACCACTACCGGCGGTTGATCGAGACGGCCGCGCCCTTCCCGCCGCCCTGCCCCACGCCAGACCGGCCGCCCGACGGGAAACCGGTCCCCGTCGACCTCCCCGACCCCGCCCTGCTCGCACGGGGCGCCACGGCGGTCGTCACGGGCGATGCCCCCGGTGAGCCCCGCGTCACCGCCGTACACCGGCATCGCAGGGAGCGGGAGGCGCGCCGGACGGCCACGCCCGGGACGGCCGACACGCTGCAACGGATCTTCGACCAGTCCGCCCGGGCCGACCCCTACCCGCTGTATGCCGAGTTGCGCAGGACGCCGGTGGCCCGACAGGAGGACGGCAGCTACGTCATCAGCACGTACCGCGAGATCACGGACGTGCTGAACGACCCGCACCTGAGTTCTGACGTGCGCAACCTGTCGCGCCCGATGCCCTCGGACGACGGAGAACCCCCGTCGTCGTTCATCCACATGGACTCGCCCGAGCACGACCGGCTGCGGCGGATGGCGACACGTCAGTTCGGCCCCCCGCACACCCCGGGGCTGGTGACCGGGCTCGAAGGCTTCCTGACCGCCACCGTCGGCGACCTGATCGACGACCTGGCGGGCAAGGAGCGGATCGACGTCGTCGACGACTTCGCCGTCCCGCTCCCCGTGACCGTGACCTGCCACCTGCTCGGCGTGCCCCGGGAGGACGAGCCGAGGTTCCACCTCTGGGTGAACGACATCATGAGCTCGATCGACTACGACCCGGCGACCGACCCGAAGGAGAGACTGGACAAGGGAGTGCAGGCCCGCGAGGACCTGTACCAGTGCCTCGGCGGGCTGGTGGAGCGGAGTCACGGCCGACCGGGAGACGGCCTGCTCGCACGGCTGGCCAACGACGACGGACCGGACGGGCGGATGACCGACGCCGATGTCGTCGCGACTGCGAGGCTGCTCCTCATCGCCGGCCACGAGACCACGGCCAACCTCATCACCAACGGAATGCTGACGCTGCTGCGCCACCCGCAGATCCTGGAACGGCTGCGCGGCGAACCGGACCTGGTGGTGCCGCTGGTCGAGGAACTGCTGCGCTACGAGCCGCCGGTGCACATCATTCCCTGGCGGGCCGCGTACAGCGACGTCACCGTCGCCGACACCGTCATCCCCGGGGGCTCGCAGGTCATGCTGATGCTGGCCTCGGGCAGCCGCGACCCGGACCGCTTCCACGATCCGGACCGTTTCGACCCCGACCGGCGCGACAACCAGCACCTGGGCTTCGGCAGCGGCATCCACCTGTGCTTCGGCGGCCCGCTGGCCCGACGGGAGGCCCAGATCGCACTCGGCGAGCTGGTACGCCGCCTCGACCATCCCACCCTGGTCGCCGACCCGCCCCCGTACCGGCGCAGCCCCGTGCTCCGCGGGCCGATCCATCTGTGGGTCGGGCAGGGTGACGACGGGCGCGGCAGCCGAGGGCGGTAAGCAGTAAGGGCAGTGCCAGTGCGACGGTGCCACGGGGCGGCCGGCGTCGCCGGGTCAGCGCATCGCCAGTTCCAGGAACTCGATGCCCTCGACGGAAATCTCCGAAGACTCCATGGACGCGGCCTCCGCCGGCACCTCCAGCACCGGCGCCGGCACCGCCGTCCGTGCGTTGCGCGACAGCCACAGCACGTCCCGCCCGAACGACCACACCAGGGAGCCGAGCGCCAGCAGCACCACGCCCAGGTTGGCCGCGTAGGGCAGCAGGTCCGCGCCGGCCAGCAGCAGGCAGATGCCCTGCATCGCGGCGACCGTCTTGCGGGCCATGGAGTGCGGCAGCGGGGCGTTCAGCCAGGGTGCCGCCTTCGCGGCCGCGACGAACGCGTAGCGCATCCCGCCGATGAGGAGGACCCACGGCCCGAGCTGCGTCGAGACGTACACGCTCAGCACCAGGATCAGGAACGCGTCGACCTCCATGTCGAAGCGCGCGCCCAGCGCGGTCGACGTACCCGTCTTGCGGGCCACCTTGCCGTCCACCCCGTCGAGGATGAGGGCCACGGCCGTCAGGCCGACCAGGAGGGTGACCGGCGGGGAGCTCTCGAAGGAGTCGGCGACCAGGGCGGTCACGCCGCCGACCAGGATCGCGCGGCCGAGGGTCACCCGGTTGGCGGGGCCGAAGGAGCGGGGGCGGGTGCGGTGCAGGGCCCGGGAGAGGACCGCCCAGGTGGCTATCGCGAACGCGAGACCCGTCAGCCAGCCGGCCGGCCCCATGCCGATCGCCGTCCCGAGCAGGGCCAGCAACAGGATCTGCACGCCCGCTCCCACAGCGGTCTCCTGCTGGACCAGCCTGGCTTCGTAAGTGTTGTTCAGGGCCACCGCACGTCCTCCGGCCGAATGACAGAGTCGATCAACGCCGCGTACTGTGCGCGGCCTGTGCACTTCTCGCTGTGCACAACTCCGTACGTGAACCACTTCCCGATCGTTCAGGAGGATGCCGATGAACTCCTCGGCCCGCGCGTTCTGGCTCCGCTCCCCGGGCCACGGAGAGCTGCGCGACGTCACCCTCGCGGAGCCCGGCGAGGGTGAGGTCCTGGTGCGCGCGCTGTACTCGGGAGTCAGCCGTGGCACCGAGACACTGGTGTTCCGGGGCGGGGTGCCGGAGAGCCAACACGCCGTGATGCGGGCGCCGTTCCAGGAGGGCGAGTTCCCCGGCCCGGTCAAGTACGGCTACCTCAGCGTCGGCGTGGTCGAGCAGGGCCCCGATGGGCTGATCGGACGTACCGTCTTCTGTCTGTATCCGCATCAGACGCGTTACGTCGTTCCGGTGAGCGCGGTGACGGTGGTACCCGAGTCGGTACCACCGGCACGTGCGGTACTCGCGGGCACGGTCGAGACCGCCGTGAACGCCCTCTGGGACGCGGCGCCGCTGGTCGGCGACCGGATCGCGGTGATCGGCGGCGGCATGGTCGGCTGCTCGGTCACCGCCCTGCTCGCCCGCTTCCCCGGACTGCGGCTCCAGCTGGTCGACGCCGACCCGGCCCGGGCCAGGACGGCCGAGGCGCTCGGCGTGGACTTCGCGGCCCCCGAGGACGCCCTCGGCGACTGCGACCTCGTCGTGCACGCCAGCGCCACCGAACAGGGCCTCACCCGCGCGCTGGAACTCCTCGCACCGGAGGGCACGGTCCTCGACCTCAGCTGGTACGGCGACCGGCGGATCGCCCTCCCGCTCGGCGAGGCCTTCCACTCCCGCCGGCTCACCGTACGCAGCAGCCAGGTCGGCACCGTCTCCCCGGCCGCCCGCGCCGGCCGCACGTACGCCGACCGGCTCGCCCTGGCCCTGGACCTGCTGGCCGACCCGGCGCTGGACGCCCTCATCACCGGGGAGAGCGCGTTCGAGGAGCTGCCGGAGCTGCTCCCGAAACTCGCCTCCGGGGAGATTCCCGCCCTCTGCCACCGGGTCCGCTACGGCGACAACGGCTGACGGAACGTCCAATAACGGCCGGTGCGGGCCGCCAAGAGGTCCTGACCTGAGAAAAGAGTGAGAGTGGACTGAACGCGGGGAAGCCAAGAGCCGTATTAAGGGCATCCCCCGGCAGGGATCAGCCGGGGGACCAGACGCGCCGCACCTGGAGGGTCGTCCGTTGTTCAGCATCACCGTCCGCGATCACATCATGATCGCCCACAGCTTCCGCGGCGAGGTGTTCGGGCCCGCGCAGCGACTGCACGGCGCCACGTTCCTCGTGGACGCCACCTTCCGGCGTGAGCAGCTGGACGACGACAACATCGTCGTCGACATCGGTCTTGCCACCCAGGAACTCGGCGCCGTGGTCAGCGAGCTGAACTACAGAAACCTGGACAGCGAGCCCGACTTCGCCGGGATCAACACCTCCACGGAGTTCCTCGCGAAGGTCATCGCCGACCGGCTCGCCGAACGCATCGAGAAGGGTGCGCTGGGCGAGGGCGCCAGGGGTCTCGCCGGACTGACCGTCACCCTCCACGAGTCGCACGTCGCCTGGGCGAGTTACGAGCGTGCCCTGTGACCGACATGGCCATCGGCCGCCCGTCGGCCCTCACCTATGTGCCCGCGCAGCGCGCGGCCGCCTCCGAGAGCAGTGCCCCGGCGAGCATCGGGATCCTCCCCATGTCCCTGCGCAACGTGCACTTCGTCATGCCGGGCGGCGTCGACGACCCGGCCAACCCGAGCGGCGGCAACGCCTACGACCGGCGGATCTGCCTGGACCTGCCCGGCTTCGGATGGCAGGTCACCCGGCACACGGTGGACGGCTCCTGGCCGCGCCCCGGCACCGACGCCCGCGACGCCCTCGCCCGCACCCTGCGGGAGCTGCCCGACGGGGCGGTCGTCCTCCTCGACGGCCTGGTGGCCTGCGGGGTCCCGGAGATCGTCGTACCGGAGACGGAACGGCTGCGGCTCGTCGTCCTCGTGCACCTGCCGCTCGGCGACGAGACCGGCCTCGACGCGGCGGTGGCCGCCGACCTGGACGCCCGCGAGCGCGCCGTGCTGCGCGCCGTACCGGCCGTGATCGCGACCAGCGACTGGGCGGTACGACGGCTGGTCTCGCACCACGGCCTGGCCCCCGACCGGGTCCATGTCGCCGCCCCCGGCGCCGACATCGCCCCGCTGGCCGGCGGCACCGACGGCGTCTCGCACCTGCTGTGCGTCGCAGCCGTCACCCCGCGCAAGGGCCAGCACCGGCTGGTCGAGGCGCTCGCGGCGGTCCGGGACCTGCCCTGGACCTGCACCTGCGTCGGCGGCCTCGGCCAGGACCCCGAGTACGTCGCCCACCTGCGGGCGCTCATCGCCCGCCACGGGCTGACCGACCGGCTGCACCTCGCGGGCCCCCGCGCCGGCGCCGACCTCGACGCCAGCTACGCGGCCGCCGACCTGATGGTCCTCACCTCGTACGCCGAGACCTACGGCATGGCGGTCACCGAGGCCCTCGCCCGCGGCATCCCGGTGCTCGCCACCGACGTCGGCGGGCTGCCCGAGGCGGTCGGCCGCGCCCCCGACGGCGGGGTGCCCGGCATCCTCGTACCGCCGGAGAACCCCGCCGCCCTCGCCGTCGAACTGCGCGGCTGGTTCGGCGAGGCGGACGTACGCCGCCGTCTCAAGGCCGCCGCGCGCGGCCGGCGGGCGGCGCTCGACGGCTGGGCGACCACCGCCCGCAGCCTGGCCGGAGTCCTGCTCCGACTCCCTGACGAACCCCGGAGGGCGGCATGACCAGCGAGACCACCACCACTACTCCGGTCGGCGCGATCCCCGCGCAGCCCGGGCCGACGGATGTTACGGATGCGGGAGTGGGACGAGAACGCGAACAGGCGCCCTCCGAGGTGATCGCCGGAGCCGGTCCCGTCGTCCGCCCGGGCGAGCGGGCCACCGTACGGCTGCGGGAGACCGGACCCGAGGAGCCGCCGCGGTACGCCCCCGAGTGGCTGGAGCTGCGGGAGAGCGCGGACGCGGCCGCCCGGGCGCACGACCTGCTGGACCCGCTGCGGATCCGGCTGGCCAACCTGCCCGGCAAGGCGGGCGGCGTGGTCGTCCACGACCTGGGCTGCGGCACCGGCTCCATGGGCCGCTGGCTCGCCCCCCGCCTGGACGGCGCCCAGCACTGGATCCTGCACGACCGCGACCCCTACCTGCTGCACTTCGCCGCCGTCGCCTCGCCGCGCGCGGCCGCCGACGGCAGCCGGGTCACCGTGGAGACCCGGCGCGGTGACGTCGCCCGCCTCACCCCCGACGCGCTGATCGGCGCCTCCCTGGTCACCGCGTCCGCGCTGCTCGACGTGCTCACCAGGGAGGAGATAGACACCCTCGCCGCGGCCTGCGCCGGGGCCGGCTGCCCCGCGCTGCTCACCCTGTCGGTGGCCGGACGGGTCGAACTGACCCCCTCCCACCCGCTGGACGCGGAGCTCGCCGAGGCGTTCAACGCCCACCAGCGGCGCGGCGGACTGCTCGGCCCGGACGCGGTCACCGCCGCCTGTGAGGCCTTCGCCGACCGGGGCGCCACCGTGAAGGTGCACCCCAGCGCTTGGCGGCTCGGCCCGGACGAGAAGGCGCTCACCGAGCAGTGGCTGCGCGGCTGGGTCGGCGCGGCCGTCGAGCAGCGCCCCGAACTGGCCGAGCGCGCCGACGCCTACCTGGCCGAGCGGCTCGCCGCCAACGCGGCCGGCGAACTGCGGGCCGTCGTGCACCACAGTGACCTGCTCGCGCTCGCCCGGCCGACCGGAGGCACCTCATGAGCACCCCCACCCTGGTCCGGGAGACCGCGCCCGTCGCCCCGCTCGCCGTGCCCCGGCGCCTCAACCTCCGGGCCCTCCGCACCCACCTGGGCACCCTCGGCGGAGCCGCCATCATCGCCGTGCTGCTGTGGCGGCTCGGCACCGGAGTCTTCCTCGACGGACTGCGCAGGATCGACACCCCGACGCTGGTCGCCGGCCTGGCGGTCGGCGCGGTCACGACCGTACTGAGCGCCTGGCGCTGGCAGTTGGTCGCCCGCAGCCTCGGACTGCGGCTCCCGCTCGGGCCCGCCGTCGGCGACTACTACCGGGCGCTGTTCCTGAACGCGGCCCTGCCCGGCGGGGTGCTCGGCGACGTGCACCGGGCGGTCAGGCACGGACAGAGCGAGGGCGACATCGGGCGCGGTGTCCGCGCCGTCGTCCTCGAACGCACCGCCGGACAGATCGCGTTGACGGTGTTCGGCGCGGGCGCGCTGCTGATCCTGCCCTCGCCGGTCCGCGCCGACGTGCGCAGCTTCGCCCCGCTGGCGGCGGCCGGGGTGGCCGGCGCGTGCGCGATCGTGCTCGCCGTCCGCATGAACAAGTCGCCCGGCAAGCGCGGCGGTGCCCTGCGCGCCACCCTCGGCGAGGCCCGCCGCGCGCTGCTGTCGCGGCGCAACGGGCCGGGCGTCGCGCTGTCCTCGGCGGTCATCCTCGCCGGGCACGTCGGGATGTTCGTGGTGGCCGCCCGGGTCGCGGGCTCGGCCGCCTCCGTGGCGGTCCTCGTCCCGATCGCCGTCCTCGCCCTGGTCGCCATGGGCCTGCCGCTGAACGTCGGCGGCTGGGGCCCCCGGGAGGGCGTCACCGCCTGGGCGTTCGCCGCGGCCGGCCTCGGGGCGGACAGCGGCTTCGCCACCGCGGTCGTCTACGGCGTCCTCAGCTTCGTGGCGGCCCTGCCGGGCCTGGTGGTCCTGGTCGTCCGCTGGTACGCCGGACTGCGCTACTCCCGCCCGGCGGTGAGCAGTTCGAAAACCGCGCCGAAGGAATCCGCGAGGCTCGACAGGAGTTCCTTCCCCTTTTCCGCCGACCCGAGGGAAGGGCGGCCGATGACGCCCGACTCGGTATAGGCGGACATTCCCAGGGTGAGGAGATGACGACGGTCGTCAGCGGTGAAATCGGCGGACTCGTAACCAGGGCGGACCAATTCGGGATGAGCGTGCAGCAGAATGGAGGTCTCGATTTCTCCGGCATGCATGTCGGTGAGCGCCGAGGTCTCCACCCCGGCCTTCGCGAGCGCCGTCTCCCAGTCCTCCGCGGCCGGGTACAGCGCCAGCCGCTCGCCCCGCGCGGACGCCTCCTGCACGACGTTGCCCAGCACGTAGTTGCCGCCGTGGCCGTTGACCACGACCAGCGCCTCGACGCCCGAGCGGCGCAGCGAGGCGGCGATGTCGGTCACCACCGCGTGCAGCGTCACCGCGGAGATGCTGACGGTCCCCGGCCAGGCGGCGTGCTCGTGCGAGCAGGAGACCGTCACCGGCGGCAGCAGGTGCACCGGGTACGCGGCGGCGATCTCCCGGGCGACGGCACAGGCGACGAGGGTGTCCGTCGCCAGCGGAAGGTAGCGGCCGTGCTGTTCGAAGCTCCCCACGGGAAGGACGGCGACCTGTGTTGAAACGCCCGCCCCCCTGGTCCGTACCTCTTCCGTGGTGTCCGCCGGCAACAAGCCGTATGCCGACGTACGCGCGCCCGAACCACTCATCTTTTCACGGCCTTTCGTCTCTGCTTAGGAATCAGATCATGACAGAAAACATCGGCGTACTCGGCACCAAGTCCCCACGGCGTTCGGGCGTGGAACGCGTCGTGAATGCACCGCTGCCCACCGTCTACGGGAAATTCCAGGCGATCGGCTACCTGGACCACGACCGCGGAGACGAGCAGGTCGCCCTGGTCTACGGGGACATCGACAGCGACCGGGTGCTGACCCGGCTGCACTCGGAGTGCCTGACCGGGGACGCGTTCGGCTCCCAGCACTGCGAGTGCGGTGACCAGCTGGCCGCCGCACTGCGCGCGGTCGTCGCCGAAGGCAGCGGCATCGTCGTCTACCTGCGGGGCCACGAGGGCCGCGGCATCGGCCTGCTCGGCAAGCTCCGCGCGATGGCCCTGCAGGCCGAGGGCCTGGACACGGTCGAGGCCAACCTCGCGCTCGGACTGCCCGTCGACGCCCGCGACTACGGCGTCGCCGCCGGCATCCTGAGCGACCTCGGGGTGCGTTCGGTACGCCTGATGTCCAACAACCCGCGCAAGCGCGAGTCCCTGGTACGGCACGGCATCGAGGTTGCGGAAACGGTCCCGCTGCTGATCGAGCCGTGCGAGAACAACATCACCTACCTGCGGACGAAGCGCGAGCGCCTCGACCACGTGCTGCCCCACCTGGACGCGGTGGCGCACTGGTCCTGAGGTACCGGGCGGCCTCCGGGGGAAGGATCGGGGGAGACCGACAGGAGGTACACGCGTGAATCTTCGGGCCCAGGTCGTGATCATCGGCGGTGGGGTGATGGGTACCAGCATCGCCTGCCATCTCGCGAGCGCCGGCGTCCGTGACGTCGTCCTCGTCGAACGCGACGAACTCGCCGCCGGATCCACCTCGAAGGCCGCGGGCGGGGTGCGCGCCCAGTTCTCGGACGAGCTCAACATCCAGCTGGGCGCGCGCAGCTTAGAGGCCTTCGCCCGCTTCGGCGAGGAGATCGGGTACGACATCGGGCTGCACCGGGTCGGCTACCTCTTCCTCCTCTCCACCCCCGAGGAGGTCGCCTCCTTCGAGGCGAGTGTGGGGCGGCAGGACTCCCTCGGCGTGCCGAACTGCGTGTTCCGACCCCGCCGAGGGGCTGCTGGCCTGCGGTCTGTCACCGAACGACGGCCACTGCACCGATCCTTGGGACCGAACCAGGGCGAACCCGGTCAGCCGCACGCTCCGAACGGTGTTGAGCGCACTGGTCGTCCGCTTTCGCAGCCCGGGCGGCGACACGGATCCTGTCCGTGGTCCGAGCCGGGCGGGCGGAGTCCCTCACGACCTGGCCTGTGAGCGCGGCCAGAGGCGACGGGGAGGCCCTGAACCATCTCTCTGGTGGAGGAGGGGCCCCGCACGCTGGCACCGCACTCGGCGTCCCAGATCGCACAGCGACGCTACCGTGCCGGTACCAGGCCCGCGCAAGCCTGTACGCCGCCTATCACACCATCGAGTTAATTCGCGCCGTGGCCCCGGCCTGCTGCTCGGCATGTCCGACCCCGACGAACGGCCGGGCTTCGCCACCGACACCCATGACCGCTGGATCCCGCGCCTGTACGCGGCGATGGAGCGCCGGGCGCCGGCCCTGCTCGACCTGCGCCGCACCGGCGGCTGGGCGGGCCTGTACGAGAACACCCCGGACCACAACGCCCTGATCGGCGAGGCGGGTTCGGTCTCCCGGTTCCTGTACGCCACCGGGTTCTCCGGCCACGGCTTCCTGCAGGCACCGGCCGTCGGCGAGGTGATCCGCGACCTGTACCTGGGCCGGACGCCCTTCCTGGACGTCCGCCCGCTCGGCGCCGACCGGTTCGCGGCCGACGCCCCACGCCCGGAGGCCAACCTGGTCTGACCGGGCGCGCGTTCGAAGGACGCTCAGTCCAGGATCGACTCGTGGACCAGCCGGCGCAGCTCCGGGAAGATCTTCAGGGTCCTCGGCCGGACCTGGGTGTGGAACTGCACGGTCAGGTCGTTGGCCGGGTCCACCCAGAACGCGGTGGTGGCCGCGCCGGTCCAGCCGTAGGTGCCGGGGCTGCTGGGGGCGAGGGTGCGGTCCGGGTCGACCACCACGGAGACGCCCAGGCCGAAGCCGAGCCCGTCGTTGCCGGGTTCCCGGTGGACCGGGGCGCCGTAGGTCCGCAGATCGGCCCCGCCGGGCAGGTGGTTGCTGGAGAGCAGCCCCACCGAGGCGGGCGACAGCAGCCGGACGCCGTCCAGTTCGCCGCCGCGGCGCAGCATCTCCATGAACCGGTGGTAGTCGTACGCCGTCGCGGCGAGGCCGCCGCTGCCGGACAGGAAGCGGGGGCGGCCCCGCAACGGCAGGCCGGGGATCGCCTCGATGGCGCCGCCCTCCGTCTCGCCGTACAACTCGGAGAGCCGGTCGGCCTGTTCGGGCACGATGTGCAGGCCGGCGTCCGGCATGCCGAGCGGGCGGAAGATCCGGTCGGCGAAGAACTCGTCGAGCCGCTGCCCGGAGACCACCTCGATGACGCGGCTGAGCACGTTGAAGCCGACGGAGTAGTTCCACTGGGTGCCCGGCTCGAACTGGAGCGGCATGCGGGCGTACACCGCCATCGTCTCCGCGAGGTCCGCGCCGGCCGGCACCGAGAACTCCAGGCCCGCCTCGCGGTACCGGGCGTCCACCGGGTGCGTGTGGTAGAACGCGAAGGTCAACCCGGCGGTGTGGGTGAGCAGATGACGGATCCGGATCGGGCCGTCGGCCGGCCGGGTCACCATGTCGTCGCCCGCACCGGACACATGGACCCGCGGGGCGGCGAACTCCGGCAGGAAACGGTCGACGGGGTCGTCCAGGGACAGCAGCCCGTCCTCCACCAGCAGCAGCACGGCGACCGCGGTGACCGGCTTGGTCATGGAGTAGATCCGCCAGATGGTGTCCGGCTCGACCGGCAGTCCGGCCGCGCGGTCGCGGTGGCCCTGCGTGGTGAGGTGGGCGACCCGGCCGCCGCGCGCCACGGCCACCAGGTAACCGGGCAGGCGCCCTTCGTCGACGAAGTGGGCGAAGTGCTGGTCGAGGCGGTCCAGCGCCTTCACGTCCAGCCCGACCTCACTGGGGTCGACTTCCTGTCGCAGCTGTGCCATCGCTCTCCTCCGGTCGTGTCGTCCGCGGTGCGGTGCGACCTCGGACCTCATCGTCGCGCAGGAAGTGGGGAACGGTCCCGCTCATCCGCGTGTGGTGTGACGGACGCTATAGAAGAGACACCGGAAAGCGGACGCTCGGCGCCGTCGCGGCCGAGGACCGGAGTGGTGCGGCGGGTCACGACGGTTCCCCAGCTGGTATGTGCCCGCGATGTCCCGCGCGGACTCCGGGCACACCCCGGTCGGCGCGGCGACTTGTGCGCCCGGCGCGATCGTACCGCCGCCCGGCGGCTCCGCTCCGCGCACGGCCGGGCCGGTGCGGCCCCGGCGTGCGAGGGCCGGGAGGAGGTGGAGGAGGGCGGGGAAGCGGAGGAGGGAATGCGCGACGGACGCGGCGGGGTTGCACCGGACATGACCCAGGACGCTCTTCTGAAGCTGCTCGCCGAAGGCCACGACGGGGTGCTGGTCACCCTCAAGGGCGACGGACGCCCCCAGCTGTCCAATGTCAACCACGCGTACTACCCCGATGAGCGGACCGTGCGCGTCTCGGTCACCGACGGCCGCGCCAAGACCGGCAACCTGCGCCGCGACCCCCGTGCCTCCTACCACGTCACCAGCCCAGACCGCTGGGCCTACACGGTCGCCGAGGGCACCGCCGAACTCTCGCCGGTCGCCGAGGACCCCTACGACGCGACCGTCGAGGAGCTGGTCCGCCTCTACCGCGACGTCCGCGGTGAGCACCCCGACTGGGACGACTACCGTGCCGCGATGGTCCGCGACCGCCGGCTGGTGCTGCGGCTGCGGGTGGAGCGGGCGTACGGCGTGCCGCGCGCCTGACGGCCACCCGGGCGACGGGCCCTAGGACCCATGGCCGAGGGCGATCGGCCGATGGCCGCGCGTGGTCCGGAAACCTAGGCTGCCGATCAGGAAACGGCAGCTCGGGAATGAGGTCACGATGTCCGTCAACGGTCGCAGTCACATCCGGATCGCCCGGCCCTCCCGGGACCTGGCCGCGGCCGAGCGCTTCTGGGTGCGGGGGCTGGGGCTCGGCGTGGTGTGGCGGGCCGAGGCCGGGCCGGAACCCGGCGAGCACGACCTGCTGATGATGGGCTGGCCGGACGCCGGCTGGCATCTGGAGCTGGTGCACGAGCCCGCCGGGCCCGTCGAGCCCCGGCCCACCGAGGAGGACCTGCTGGTCGTCTATGTCGACGGACCGGTGCCGGAGGACCTGGTCGCCCGGCTGGAGGAGCACGGCGGCAAGCGGGTGCCCTCGCCGAACCCGTACTGGAACCGGTGGGGGGTCACCGTCGAGGACCCGGACGGGTACCGGCTGGTGCTCTGCGAGCGGGGCTGGTCCAACGCGTAGGCGCCTGGACGGTCCGACACGTGGGCACGCGGGCGGTGCTTGCCGCCCGGCCCGCCGGTCGCTAGCCTCCCGCGCGTGATCAATGGGGCACATGTGGTGATCTACACGCGCGACGCCGAGGCGGACCGCGCCTTCCTGCGGGACGTGCTGGGCTGGCCGCACGTCGACGCCGGGCACGGCTGGCTGGTCTTCCGGCTGCCGCCGGCCGAGGTCGCCTGCCATCCGGCCGACGGCGAGCCGTCGCACGAACTGATGCTGATGTGCGACGACCTGGACGAGACGGTCATCGAACTCACCGGAAAAGGCGTCGAGTTCAGCCGACCCGTCCAGATCGCGGCCTGGGGCCGGGTGACGGGCTTCCGGTTGCCGGGCGGAGGCGAGGTCGCCTTGTACGAACCGCGTCACCCGCGCGCCTAGTCCCGGTCCCGGTGTCCTCCCGCACCCACGTCTCCAGCCACTGGGTGAACTCCGCCGCCTTGTCGGGCCAGTTGAAGTGGGTGAGGGCCGCCTCGCGGCCGCGCTGGGCCGCGGTGTGGCGCAGGATCGCGTCGGTGCTCAGCCGGCGTATCGCCTCCGCCGCCGCCCGCGGATCCTCGTAGGGGACGACGAGCCCGCAGCCGTGCTGCTCGACCATGTCCGCGGCCAGCGGGGTGGGGGTGGTGATGACGGGGACGCCGTGGGCCATGTACTCGACGACCTTGGTGGGCCGGGAATGGCGGTAGTTGGGCTGGTCGTGGAGGAGCGAGAGGCCGGCCAGGGCGCCCGGGAACAGGGCGAGGGCACGGTCGTTGGGCAGGAAGCCGTGCCAGCGCAGGATCCCGTCCCGGTCGGCGGCCGTGAGCGCGTCCCGGACGTCGGGGTCGGCCGCGCCGGCCACCTCGACGCGCAGGCCGGGGCCCAGGTGCCGGGCCGTCTCTATCAGGTCCAGCGCGCCGCGCGCCCGGGACAGGTGGCCGACGTAGACCACCCGTTCGGTGCCGGGTGGTTCGGGTGCCCCGGTCGGGGCGGTGGTGAAGTTCGGCACCACGGGGTGGGGGCGGCGGAACCGCTCCTGGTAGGCGTCCTCGGCGAGCAGCAGCCGCAGATGGCGTTCCGCGAGCCGTTCGGCCGCGCGGACGGCGATCCGCAGCGGTGGGCGCAGCGGCCCCGGCACCCAGCGTTTCATGGCGAGCGCGGCCGCGGTGTCCTCGTGGACGTCCCAGACGACCACCGGACCGGTGCCGGACCGCCGCCAGCGGCGCAGGGTGCCCGGGAGGGTCAGCAGCAGTTCCGGGTCGTGGAGCAGGACGAGGTCCGCCTCGTGGCCGCGTTGGGCCAGCAGGGTCCGGGCCGCCCGCACCGCCGTGCGGCGGCTGCGGCCCACCGCGCGGGGCAGGTCGATGCCCTCCAGGTCCGGGCGCGGCCGTACCTCGCGGGCCGAGAACGGCGCCGCGTAGACCACGTGGTGCCCGCGGTCCCGCAGCGCGCCGATCTGCCGGTGCAGGATGCGCGCGTCCTCGGGGTGGTGGACGACGGTGACGACGAGTATCCGCATCTGAGCGCCTTTCGACTCCGCGGCCCGGAGCCCTTCGACTCCGGTCCGCGGAAGGGGAGTTGCCACAGAGGTCCGGCAGCGGCCGGTTACAGCACCTCGACGCCGGGCCGGAAGATCCGCCCCCGGGTGTCGAAGAGCAGGCGGGCCTCGTCGCCGAGGGCCGGGAGGTCGTACACGGAGTGGTCCTGGAGCAGGATCGTCAGGTCGTGCGAGCGCACGGCGGCCATGACGTCGGTGACCCGCGGCACGCCCTCCCCGTCCACGAACCAGGCCTGCACGAACGGGTCGTGGAAGGCGATCTCCGCCTCCCGCTCCCGCAGCAGCCGGGCCACCGGCACCGCCGGCGCCTCGCGCTGGTCGGCGACGTCCGGCTTGTAGGTGACGCCGAGGAGCAGCACCCGGGAGCCGTGCAGCGCACGGCCCTCGTGGTTGAGCAGGTCCTGGGCGCGCCGGACGACGTACTCCGGCATATGTGCGTTGATCTCCCGGGCGAGTTCCACGAACCGGAACTCGTAACCGATCGAACGCACCTTGTAGGAGAGGTAGTTGGGGTCGATCGGGATGCAGTGACCGCCCACCCCGGCGCCCGGCCGGAAGGCCTGGAAACCGAACGGCTTCGTCCCGGCGCAGCGGATGGCGTCCCAGACGTCGACGCGCAACTCACGGCAGAGAATGGCCAGTTCGTTGACGAGGGCGATGTTGACGTGCCGGTAGGTGTTCTCCAGGAGCTTGGCCATCTCGGCCTCGCGGGTGCCCTTGGCCTGCACGACCGTGTCGACGAGCTTGCCGTAGAAGGCGGCTGCCTTCGCCGCGCACGCCGGGGTGCAGCCGCCGACCACCTTCGGTGTCTCGCGCAGCCCGTGGGTGGAGTTGCCGGGGTCGATGCGCTCCGGCGAGAAAGCCAGTGCGAAATCCTCGCCGGCCCGCAGCCCCGACTCCTCCAGGAGCGGCTTGACGACCTCCTCGGTGGTGCCCGGATAGGTGGTCGACTCCAGGACGACGAGCCGTCCGGGGCGCAGCCGGCCCGCCACCGCCCGCGCGGCGGAGGTCACCGCGCCCAGATCGGGGCCGCCGTCCTCGCTGAGCGGGGTCGGCACGCAGATCACCACGGTCTGCGCGCGGGCCAGGCACTTGTCGTCGGTGTACGCGGTGAACCCGGCCGCCCGCATCCGGGCGACGTCCTCGTCGGAGACGTCGTCGACATGGGAGTGGCCGGCGTTGAGGCCCTCCACGACCCGTGGGTCGAGGTCGAGCCCGGCCACGCGCAGGCCGACCAGCGACGCCTCCCGCGCGAGCGGGAGTCCGACGTAGCCGAGCCCGATGACGGCCAGTTCGAAACTGTCGGGCTGTTCCTCATCCCCGAGCGATGCGCTCGATTCCCCGAGCGGTACGGCCTTTTCGACCTGCATAGGGATTCACTCCGCCCTCGACGGCAGCAACGGCAGATGCCGTATGGATCCGAAGAGCCCGGACGGTGAGCGGTTCCGGGCGCGGGGTCTCAGACACATCCAAGAGTGCGATAGGCCTCTCGGGTCGTGGCAGCGACCCGTTTCCAGGTGCGTTCACGCGCCACCAGCGCGTGGGCGGATGCTCCCCATTCATGCCGCCGTTTTCGACTGTAGAGCAATACTTCGAGAGCTTCTGCCCAAGCTTGCGGAGATTCAGGCGTGATTAGCCGCCCGTTCACTTCGTCTTTCACCAGTTCTCGTAGGGCTGTGACATCACTGGCCGCCACGGGGATACCGCTCGCCATCGCTTCGACCGGCTTGAGTGGGGTGACCAGATGGCAGACCCGTTCGTCCGTGCGCGGCACCGCGAAGACATCGAGAACCGCGTGGTAGGCGCGCACTTGGCGGTGCGGCACGCGGCCGGTGAACAGGACGACGCCGGCCCCGAGCCCGAGCCGTTCGGCCAGCGCCTGGAGCCTGCCGCGCTCCGGCCCGTCCCCGACGATCAGCAGCCGCAGCGGGACACCCCGGCGGCGCAGTTCGGCACCCGCATGGAGCAATGTGCCGATTCCCTCGTGTGGAGTAAGGCTGCTCACGGTGCCCACCACGTAGTCGTCCGCCGCGATGCCGAGCCGGGTGCGCAGTTCCGCCCCGTCCGGCGGCGGCGCGAGGAAGGCGTCGTCCACCGCGTTGGGCACGATCAGGACCCGCTCCTCGGGCACCCCGCGGGCCACGATCTCGGCCTTCATCGCCGTGCCCAGCGTCAGCACCAGATCGGCCCCGCGCATGCAGTACGTCTCCAGGGCGCGCCGGGCCCGGTACGTCGCGTCGTCCGCGGTGCGGCCGGGCGCCTGGGTCAGCCAGGTCTCCTCCAGGAACCCGCGCACCTCGTACACGACCGGCAGCCGGTAGGTCTCCCGCAGGGCCAGCGCCACCCGCCCGTTCCCGTGGTCGGTGGCCGCGTGCAGCACCGCCGGCCGCAGCCGCTCGACCAGCCGCCCGGCCAGCTCGGCGTTGCGGGCGAGAACCGCCGCCTGGCCGTACGGCAGCCCGTACGGCAGCAGCCGGTGCTGCGGCACCCCGTTCACGATCTGCAACGGACGGGCGTCCAGGACGCCCTGCGCCACCGGGAACCCGATACGGGTCACCACGTGCGGATCGAGCCCGGCGGCCCGCTGGGCCTCGGCGAGGGCCTGGGTGCGCACGGTGTAGCCGGCGTGCTTGAACGGCAGCCCGTTGGTGACCAGATGGAGCACCCGGCCGGGCGTGGGCCGTACCGCCCGCCCGGCGGGCGCCGGTACCCGGGCCGGGGACGGGCCGGCGGTCGGCCCGGCCGCGCGGGCCCGGGCGGCGAGCCGTTTCTCGACGGGTTGCAGCCCGCTCCGCACCCGCCCCGGCAGCAGCCGTACGCCGAGCAGCGCGGCCCGGGCGGGGTCGTGCCGCAACTCGCCCCAGGCGACGGATGCGGCCAAGCTGATTGCACGGGGGAAGCGATGAACACCACGCGGCAGGTGCCGGGACGGACGTCGGGCCATGTCGCCAAGGTAGGCCGACAGAGCGGAGAACGTACGACATGAACGGCCGCGTACTCCATGTCGTAGGGACCAGGCCGAACTTCGTGAAGGCCGCGCCCGTGGTCGCCGCCCTGCGCGCGACCGGGCACGACCAGGTCCTGGTGCACACGGGTCAGCACTACGACGAACGGATGTCGCACATCTTCTTCCGGGAGCTGGGCCTGCCCGCCCCGGACACCGACCTCGGCGTCGGCTCCGGCAGCCACGCCCGGCAGACCGCCGACCTGCTGGTGGCGCTGGAGGGCGAGCTGCTCGCCCGCGCCCCGGCCCTGGTCGTCGTCTACGGCGACGTGAACTCCACCCTGGCCGCGGCCCTGGTCGCCGCCAAGCTGGGCATCCCGGTCGCCCATGTCGAGGCGGGCCTGCGCAGCTTCGACATGGCGATGCCGGAGGAGGTCAACCGGCGCCTGGTCGACCAGTTGGCCGAGCTGCTCTTCGTGACCAGCCCGGAAGCCGTCGGGCACCTCGCCCGCGAGGGCGTGGACCCGGGCCGGGTGCACTTCGTCGGCAACCCCATGATCGACACCCTGCTCACCCATCTGGAGCATTTCGACCCGGCCGCCGCCCGCGCCGCCCACGCGCTGCCCGAGCGGTACGGCGTGGTCACCCTGCACCGGCCGGCCAACGTCGACGACCCCGAGGCCGCCGCGGCCGCCGCCCGCGCCCTCACCGAGGCCGCCGGCCACCTCGACCTCGCCGTCCCCCTGCACCCGCGCGGCCGCGAGGCGCTGCGCAGGGCCGGCCTCGCCGACGCGCCCGGCATCCACCTCCTCGACCCGCTCGGCTACGTCGAGTTCATGGGCCTGGTCCGCGGGGCCGCCGTCGTGATCACCGACTCGGGCGGCGTCCAGGAGGAGACCACCGTGCTCGGCGTGCCCTGTCTGACGCTGCGCACCACGACCGAACGCCCGGTCACCGTCACCCACGGCACCAACCGCCTGGTCCGGCACGGCGAACTGGTGCCCGCCCTGCGCAAGGTCCTCGACGGGCAGCCGGCGGCCGACCCCGAGGGACCACCGCTGTGGGACGGCAAGGCCGGCCCCCGGATCGCCCGCGTGCTCACCGAGTGGCTGGAGTGCCACGACCACCGAGTGGCTGGAGCGCCATGACTGACGCCACCCGTACCCACACCGCCGCCCCGCTCACCTACTGGGACACCCGGCACCGCGAACGCGACGACCTCGCCTCCGGCGGCCACATCGGCCTGGACCGCCCCGGCAACGAGATCTTCTACGCCATCCGGCTCGGCCAGCTCCTCACCCTGATCGGCGACCTGTCCAGCCCCGCGTCCCCGCTCTTCGTCCTCGACGCGGGCTGCGGCAAGGGGCACTTCGCCCGCTCCCTCGCCCGCTGCGGCCACCACGTGGACGCCTTCGACGCCAGCGAGGCGGCCGTCACCCACGCGCGGGCCGAGGGCGGCGGCCCCCGTTACGCCGTCTCCGCCCTCGACGAGTGGCGCAGCCCCTGGCTCTACGACGTGGTGCTCTGCGTGGACGTCCTCTTCCACGTCCTGGACGACGCGCGGTGGGCGGCGAGCCTGCGCAACCTCGCCTCACTCGTCCGGATCACCGGCCGCCTGATCGTCACCGACGAGCACATCGACGAGCCCGTCCCGCGCGGCGACTACATCCTGCACCGGCCGATCGCCGCCTACCGCGAGGAACTCGAACCGCTGGGACTGAGCCACACCCACTTCCGGCCCTACGGCTTCCGCGAGAACCGGGTCGGCTTCCATGTCTTCACGAGGACCCGCTGATGCGCCTGACCGATCTGCTCCACCCGCACCTGGACGACGTGACCTCGGTCGTGGACGCGACCGGCGGCGGCCTGCGTCTGGACCCCTATCTGCACCTCCCGCCGGGCGTCGGCCTGACCCGGCACGAAGAGCTTGTCGGGCAGGGCGAGCTGATGCTCCTCTGCTACGGCCCCGACCCCTCCCTGCACGGCGACGAGGCGGACTGCCTGGCCGCGCTGGAGCGGATGCGGCCCGGCGGCCGCGGCCTGATCGTCTTCGGCCACCCCGGCACCGACCTGCCCTACCACCGCCTCCTCGACGCCCTGGTGGCACACCGCTGCCAGGTACTGCACGCCGCCTCGCTCGGCTACACGCACCTGCACGCCGGCGCGGTGTTCGCGTGCACCGAGGAACTCCTGCCGCCGCACGACTGGTTCGGCCACCCGCTGCCGGCCGACGGCTTCGCCACCGCCCTCCGGATCGCCGACGAGTACGTCCTCGCCGACTTCGTCTCCCGCTCCCAGCGGGCCCGCCTGATCGACCTGGAGCGGGCGGCCGAGGAGAGCGCCCGCGCCCTGGAGACCGCCCGCGAGGACGGCCTCGCCGAACGGCTCGCCGCCGCCGTGCGGGACAAGGAACAGCTCACCTCCGCGCTGCGCCGGGCCCGGGAACGGACCGGTGTACTGGAGGCGCGGGTGACCATGCTGGAGGGCTCCACCTCGCTGCGGGTCGGCAAGGCGCTGGTCTCCGCGGCCCGGTCCCCGAAGCGCCGCGCGGCCCGGCTGCCGGGGGAGCTGTACGGGCTGTGGCGGCAGCGGAAGGCCAAGGGCGGCCCGACCGGCTCCCGTCCCCGCGTCGTCGCCCCCGCGCCGGAGTCGCAGGCCGACGACCGCTTCCACCTCTCCCACCGGGCCATGTCCGTGGCGCCCCGCGACCGGCTGGTCCTCACCGGCGTGCTCACCGACCGCACCGCCCGGGACTTCGCGGCGGACGCCGTGGTCGCCCGGGTGCTGCCGCACGACGGGCGGCTGCTGGTCGAGCGCACCGACCCGGACGTCTTCCTGGTCCAGCTGAGCGCATGCGCGGCCGAGGACGGCGCCTGGTCGCTCACCGGCACCGGACTCGCCCCCGACCTGGACCGCCGGCTGGCCGAACTGGTCGACCAGGCACGGGGACTGGGCCGCGCGGCCGTGCTGTGGCGGGACGGCCCCGCGTCGTCCGCCCCTGGCCTGTCCCTGCTGCCCTGGGACACCGTCCTCGACGGCGACACCGGGACGGCGCTCTGCCGCCTCGACCCGGTCACCGACGGCCGGGACCGGCTCCGGGACGTCTTCCTGCAGGACAGCACCCGGCTCCGGCTGGCCCGGCTCGCCGCCCTCACCGGCGGCCCCGACCCGCTCGCCGAACGCCGGATCGCCGTCCTCGCCGCGCCCCGGGACGCCACCGACGTGGCCCGCCTCGTCGCCCAGACGCTCGGCCAGCTGCACCGGCCGGCCGAGGTGATCGTCCCCGACCCGGCGGGCCTCGCCCTCGACGAACTCACCGCGGCCTCGGTCGCCGTGCACGCCGGACCGCCCACCGCACCCTGGGTCGCCGACTGGACGGACCTCACCGAGGACCGCCCGGACACCCTGCTGCTCGACCTGCTCTGCGCCCAGGAGTTCTCGGGCGCCGACGCGGTGGGCCACACCCCCGCCGCCGACGACTACGCCTTCGTACCGGCCCTGAAGCCGCTGCTCGTGCGCCGGTCGCTCCTCGACTCCGGCACCCCGCCGGACAGCTGGTCGCGGGCCGGGCACCGCCTGTTCGCCGTGCGTGGAAAGGAACCGTCATGACCCGCACCCTGAGGGCGCTCGTCTACGGCGACGTGGACCTCAACCTCATCGACGGCTCCGCCGTCTGGGCCCAGTCGACGGTCCAGGCGCTGTCCCGCGCGGGCTGCCGCACCCGCCTCGTCCTCAAGGCCCCGGTCGAGACCGGCCGGCTGACCGACCCGCTGGCCGGACTGCCCGGCGTCACCGTGGTCCGCCCGTACGAGGAACACCTCGTCCCCGGCCAGGGCGCGCACCCCCTCTCGCCCTTCCAGGCCTCGCAGCTGCTCGCCCGGCTCGACGCGGAGGAGCCCTGCGACCTGCTGGTGCTGCGCGGCCGGCGGCTGGTGAAGCAGATCGTCGGCGACGGCGCCTTCGAGGGCCGGATCTGGGCCTACCTCACCGACATCCCGCAGTCCCCGGCCGAGATGACCGAGGAGGCCCGCGCCGACCTCGCCCGCATCGCCACCGCCTCCCGGCAACTCCTCTGCCAGACCGAGGAGTTGCGCTGCTTCCTGGAGGCCTGGGTGCCGGAGGCCTGCGGCCGGTCCGTGCTCTGCCCGCCCGCGGTGCCCGAACCGGGCTTCCCGGTGCCCGGGCGCAACGGCCTGCACGATCCCGTACGCCTCGTCTACACCGGCAAGTTCGCGCCCCGCTGGAACACCCTGCCCATGACCCGGCTGCCCGCGATGCTCGCCGAACGCGGCATCCGGACCGAACTGCACGCCGTCGGCGACAAGATCCACAAGGATGCGGCCCACCCCGGCTTCGACAGCGCCATGGCCGAGGCGCTGCGCACCACCCCCGAGGTCGTCCACCACGGCGGCGTGCCGCGCGAGGAGGCCATGCGCCTCGCCGCCGACTGCGACCTCGGCCTCGGCTGGCGCGCCGCCTCCCTCGACGCCAGCCTCGAACTCTCCACCAAGGTCCTGGAGTTCGGCTCCCTCGGCCTGCCCGTCGTGCTCAACCGCACCCCCGCCCACGAGGCCCTGCTCGGCGCCGACTACCCCCTGTTCGTACCGGGCACCGCCACCCTCGTGGACGCGGTGGACGCCGTTTCCCTCGCCGTACGGGACACGGCCGCCCGGCACCTCGCCGCCGACCGGTGCGCGGCGGCCGCCCGGGAGTACACCATGGAGGCCGCGGCGGCCCGCTGGCGCGGTCACCTCGACCGCGCCTTCCCCGCCGCGCCCGCCGCCGTCGCCACCCGGGCCCGCCCGCTGCGGGTCGGCGTGGCCGGCCACGACCTGAAGTTCCTCACCCGCCTCCTCGACCACCTGCGCGCGCTGCCCGGCCTCGACGTCCGGATCGACGCCTGGCCCGCGCTCGCCCAGCACGACGCGGCCGCCAGCCGTGAACTCGCCGACTGGGCCGACGTGGTGGTCGTCGAGTGGTGCGGCCCGGCGGCGATCTGGTACAGCCGCCACAAGCGGCGCGGCAGCCGGCTGATCGTGCGCCTGCACCGCTTCGAACTCGACGCCGGATACCCGCGCCAGGTCGACATCGACAACGTCGACCGGGTGGTGTGCGTCAGCCCGTACTACGCCCGCGCCACCCGGGACCGCACCGGCTGGCCCGCCGCGAAGATCACCACGATCGGCAACTGGGTCGACGTCGACCAGCTCGACCGGCCCAAGGCGCCCGGCGCCCGCCACCGGCTCGGCATGATCGGCATCGCGCCCAGCCGCAAACGCCTGGACCTCGGCCTCGACGTCCTCGAAGCACTGCGCGCCCGCGACCGGCGCTGGCACCTCTCGGTCAAGTCCAAGCCGCCGTGGGAGTACTGGTGGATCTGGAACAAGCCCGAGGAACGCGAGCACTACGAGGCGATCCTGCGCCGGATGCAGACCTCGCCGCTGCTCGAAGGGGCCGTCGTCTTCGACCAGTTCGGCCCCGACGTGCCCAACTGGCTACGCCGCATCGGCCATGTGCTGTCCACCAGCGACGACGAGAGCTTCCACCTCGCCCCGGCCGAGGGCATGGCCTCCGGCGCCGTACCGGCGCTGCTGCCGTGGCCGGGCGCGGACGAGATCTACGACCGGCGCTGGATCCACGACACCCCCCAGGCGATGGCCGACGCGATCGCCGGACTCGCCGAGCAGGAGGACTGGCAGTCCGCGGGGGCGACCGCCCGTGCACAGGTACGGGAGGGGTTCTCGCTGGAGCGGGTGGCCAGGGACTGGACGGAGCTGCTGGTGTCGGCCTGAAAAACCCGGCACCGTGGCAGGCCCCGGGCGAAGGAGGTGCGGGGCCCGTCCGGATCGGAAAGAAAACCCGTTGGCGGATCGGAAAAAAACCCGTTGGCGGACCGCGGCGACCGCTGCTACCTTTCCGGAGGCCGTGCGAGAGAACGAGGAGGTGGTACCCGTGAACGCAGTTTCGACATGGGTGCTCCCCTCCGGGGTCACGGTCGGACGTTAGGTCGTCCGGGAGCGCCACTGAGAGCCCTCCCGAAAGGCACGACCGTGCACTTCACTTCCGAACAGCACCTCGACGACGGCGTCATCGAGCGCGAGTTCACCCTCGGCGAGATCCCCGGCACCCTGTGGACGCCCGGATCCGCCGCACCCGCCCCGCTGATCCTCATGGCCCACAACAACGGCCTGCCCAAGAGCCAGCCCCGGCTGGTGGCCCGGGGCCGGCACACCGCGGCGAACGGCTACGCGGTGGCCACCATCGACGCCGCCGGGTGCGGCGACCGGCCCCGTTCCGTCGCCGACGAGCAGGCCCGCGCCGGCCTCCGCCGGGCGATGCAGGCCGGCGAGCCGGTCGACGAGATCTTCGAGTCCCTCGTCGGCCCGCTGGTCGAACAGGCCGCCCCGGAATGGCGGACCACCCTGGACGCCCTCCTCGGGCTGCCCGAGGTCGGCGGCCCGGTCGGGTACTCGGGGTGGATGGCCCTCGGTATCCGGCTCGCGGTGGCCGAGCCGCGCATCGCCGCCGCCGGCTTCTTCGCCGGCGGGTTCGTGCCCCGCGCCCAGCGCGAGGAGGCCCGGCAGGTCACCCTGCCGCTGCTGATGCTGCTGCAGTGGGACGACGAGGGGAACCCCCGGCAGCGGGCCCTGGACCTGTTCGAGGCCTTCGGGACCAAGGAGAAGACGCTGCACGCCAATCTGGGCGGGCACACCGGCACCCCGTGGTTCGAGGGTGAGGACGCGAACCGGTTCTTCGGCCGGCACCTGAAGTGAGGCCGGGCGTCAGGCTGCTGACTCCGGCCGGCCGGCCGGCTCGGGCAGCAGCCTGGCGCCGAGCCGGTCCGCGCTCGGCCAGCGCACGTCGTAGGCCCAGCCCAGCTTCTCGAACACCCGGATGAGACGCGCCGACGGGTCGATCTGGCCGGGCAGCACACCGTGCCGGGCGCCTGTCGGGTCGGCGTGGTGCGAGTTGTGCCAGCTCTCGCCGAAGGACAGCAGCGCGAGCGGCCAGAAGTTGGTGGCCTTGTCCCGGCTGGCGAACGGGCGCCTGCCCGCGACGTGGCAGACCGAGTTCACCGACCAGGTGACATGGTGCAGCAGTGCCATCCGCATCACGCCCGCCCAGAAGAACCCGGTCAGCGCACCGGTCCAGGTGCCCGTGACCAGTCCGCCGACCAGTGCGGGGGCCAGCAGCGAGACGACGGTCAGCGGCCCGAAGAGACGGCCGACGACGCGCAGGTCGCGATCGGCGGCGATGTCGGGCGCGAACCGGGCCCGGTTGCTCAGTTCACGCTTGAGCATCCAGCCGATGTGCGCGTGCAGCAGCCCCTTGAGCAGCGCGCGGGTGTCGGTGCCGAAGCGCCAGGGCGAGTGCGGGTCGCCCTCGCGGTCGGCGAAGGCGTGGTGGCGGCGGTGGTTCGCCACCCACTGCACCGGCGAGCCCTCCACCCCCAGCGAGCCCGCGACGGCCAGGGCGATGCGCAGACCCCGCCTGGCCTTGAACGAGCGGTGGGTGAAGAGGCGGTGATAGCCGACCGTGAGGCCGAAGCCGGAGACCAGGTAGGCCACCACGGCCATGGCGACGTCCAGCGCGGACAGGCCCCGCCCCCACACCAGCGGCACCGCGACCATCAGGCCTACCAGGGGGCCGATCACGAAGATCCACATCGCGATGCCCGCCGCGGCGGTCTGCGGGGCGTCGAGCAGCGGCTTGGCTCCGGCCGCGAGGTCGGTGTCGCCTTCGGTGACGGCCTGTTCAGGACGGTCAGCTGTGCTCGGGCTCATCGGTTCCCCGCCGTTGCTCGAGGGTGTCGGACCCGGTGCCGGACCGACCGGGAGAAGGCATGCGCCTGCGCTGGAGAGAGTGCTCGGCGGCCTACGTCCCACGATCGCACCGAACGGCATCCCCGCAGGTCATCGCTCATGTCCAGGGTGTGAACGGCGCGGGACCAAATCTCCCTCGGCCGGGCCCCGGGAACGCTTGATCTCAAGTGCGCTTGAGGTTCTAGAGTCGAGTCCGCTGACGCCGATTCAGGGGAGGGGAACGGTCATGAGGACACTGGTGCTCGGAAGGACGCCCGCCAGGGTGACGGCCGTGCTGGACACGCTGCGCACGGACGGCTTCGACGCGGAGGGGGTGAGCACCGACGAGGAGGCCCGGAAGCTGCTGGAGACCGGGGAGTTCGGGGTGCTGATCATCGGCGGGGGCGTGGGGCCCGAGTCCCGGGCCGCGTTCAAGGAGCTGGCCGCGGGACACCGGGTGCGGCGCGTGATCGACGGGGCGTTGCGGGAGCCGTTCGACGCCTACGTACGGCGGGAGTTCGAGCCGCTGATCCGGGAGGCGGCCGAAGGATGACGGCTGCCGTCCGCCCGGGCGCCGGCCCGGGCGGACGTATGTCTGTTCCTCCTCGCGCGAGCGGCTCAGGCCGTCACGGTCTCCGGCCGGGACGCCTCGCGGGGAGTGCGTGACCCGAGGTCCTCCGTGGCCACCGTGTGGGTCTCGCGGGCGGACAGCGCGGCGATCACCGGCGGCACGCACAGCGCCGCCGTGAACAGGGCCACCGACGACCAGTCGTCGCCGCCCGGACCCGCGATCTGCGCCGCGAAGGTCACCGCGAACCCGGCCACCGCGAACCCGATCTGGGTACCGATCGCCATGCCCGACAGCCGCACCCGGGTCGAGAACATCTCGCCGTAGAAGGACGGCCAGACACCGTTCGCCGCGCTGTAGACGACACCGAAGGCGACGACCCCGAGGAGCATGATCAGCGGGTAGGAGCCGGTGGAGATCGCCCACAGGTACCCGAACATCGCCACCGCGCTGCCCACCGCGCCGATCAGGTACACCGGCCGCCGGCCGATCCGGTCCGACAGCGTGGCCCACGCCGGGATCGCGCCCAGCGCCACCAGGTTCGCCAGCGCGCCGACCCACAGCATCGACGTCTTGGACATCCCGACCGAGTCGCTCGTCGCGTACGCCAGCGCCCACACCGTGAAGATCGTGCTCACCGAGGCGATCAGCGCGCCCCCGATCACCCGCAGCACATCCGCCCAGTGGTACCGCAGCAGCGTCACCAGCGGCAGCCGTACGACGCCCTCGCCCGCCGCCTGCTCGGCGAAGGCCGGGGTCTCCTGGAGCTTGCGCCGGATGAACCAGCCGGCCACGGCCACCGCGACACTCAGCCAGAACGGCACCCGCCAGCCCCAGGACATCAGCTGGTCCTCGGGCAGCTGGGAGACCGCGATGAAGACCAGGGTGGCGATCAGCTGGCCGCCCTGGGTGCCGCTGAGCGTGAAGCTGGTGAAGAAGCCGCGCCGGTTCGGCGGCGCGTGCTCCAGACTCATCGAGCTGGCGCTGGCCTGCTCACCGGCGGCCGAGATGCCCTGCAGCACCCGGCACAGCACCAGCAGCACCGGGGCGAGGCCGCCCACCTGGGCGCGGGTCGGCAGGCAGCCGATCAGGAACGTCGACAGGCCCATCAGCAGCAGCGTGAAGACCATGATCTTCTTGCGGCCGACCCGGTCCCCGAAGTGCCCGAGGAACAGCGCGCCGACCGGGCGGGCCGCGTACGCCACGCCGAACGTGGCCAGCGAGAGCAGGGTCGCGGTGGCCGGGTCCGAGTCGTCGAAGAAGACCTTCGGGAAGACCAGCGCGGCCGCGCTGCCGTAGATGAAGAAGTCGTAGTACTCCAGGGCGCTGCCGATCCAGGCGGCCATGGCGGCCTTCTTC
Source organism: Streptomyces sp. NPDC047061 (assembly GCF_040643955.1). Classification (NCBI taxonomy): domain Bacteria; kingdom Bacillati; phylum Actinomycetota; class Actinomycetes; order Kitasatosporales; family Streptomycetaceae; genus Streptomyces; species Streptomyces sp. NPDC047061. The sequence goes on along the minus strand of NZ_JBEYVI010000043.1, from coordinate 70,998 downwards.
GGCTGGCCACCGGGTGGTACGGCGGTGGCGGCGGGCGGGGCGGGGACGGACACGGCGGTGCTCCTTCGGGGAACTCCAACGTAAGCGGAGTGAGCGGCGGGGGAGAAGGCCGGATCCCAGGGATGACGGGGTCGGCGGACCAGGGGGCCGGGTGCTAATTAACCCACTGGGTAGTTAGTCGCGATGGGTACGGATGTTGCGCTCGCGTTTCCCCGGTGTCAAGAGGTCGTGCCGACCCCGTTCTGCCGCGTCGGGTGTTCGCCGCCCGGCGCGGTCAGTCCGCCACGCGCTCCGCGGTGAGGTAGGCGATCACCATGTCGCCGAGCATGGCCCGGTAGTGCGCGCGCTGCGCCGGGTCCACCAGGTCACGGCCGAAGAGGGCGCCGAAGGTGTGCCGGTTCGCCACCCGGAAGAAGCAGAACGAGCTGATCAGCGCGTGCAGGTCGACGGCGTCGACATCGGCCGTGAACAGGCCGGACTCCTGCCCGGCGGCCAGGATCCGGCGGATCACCTCGAGCGCCGGCGAGCCGATCCTGCCGAGCTTCGCGGAGGCCGCGATGTGCTCGGCGCCGTGGATGTTCTCGATGCTGACCAGGCGGATGAAGTCCGGGTGCTGCTCGTGGTGGTCGAAGGTCAGCTCGGCGAGCCGGCGGATTGCCGCGACCGGGTCCAGGTGCTCGACGTCCAGCTGCTGCTCGGCCTCGCGGATCACGCCGTACGCGCGCTCCAGGACCGCCGTGAACAGCTGCTCCTTGCCGCCGAAGTAGTAGTAGATCATCCGCTTCGTGGTGCGGGTGCGGGCCGCGATCTCGTCGACGCGGGCCCCGTCGTAGCCCGCCCGGGCGAACTCCTGCGTGGCCACGTCGAGGATCTCGGCCTGGGTGCGGGCGGCGTCACGGAGCCGTCCGTTGGTCTGTGCCGGTTCGTCGACGCTGGTCATCGGGTTCCTATCGGGTTCCTTCGAGGGGCAGGCCGGTGCGGAGATTGTAGAAGGCCGTGCCGCCGCCGTTGCCGACGAGGTCTTCCCTTGTCGTGGCCTCCGGTGTTATAGCTAACGTACTAGTTCGTACATTAGCGCTGCCGCTCAGGAGGGCCACGTGGCCAAGGACTCGTATCTCGTCGGACTGATCGGTTCCGGCATCGGCCCGTCGCTCAGCCCCGCCCTGCACGAGCGCGAGGCCGACCGGCAGGGGCTGCGGTACTTGTACCGGCTGATCGACATCGACGTGGTCGGCGTTCCGCCGGAGGCCGTGGGGGAGCTGGTGCGGGCGGCGCGTGACCTCGGCTTCGACGGGCTGAACATCACGCACCCCTGCAAGCAGCTGGTCATCGAGCACCTGGACGCCCTCTCCCCGCAGGCCGAGGCGCTCGGCGCGGTCAACACGGTGGTCTTCGAGGCCGACGGGAGGGCCGTCGGCCACAACACGGACGTGACCGGGTTCGCGGCGTCGTTCGCGCGGGGCCTGCGGGACGCTCCGCTGGAGAGGGTCGTACAGCTCGGTGCCGGGGGCGCCGGGGCCGCGGTCGCGCACGCGACGCTCACGCTGGGGGCCGAGCGGGTCACTGTCGTGGACGCGGTGGCCGACCGGGCGGCTGATCTTGCGGGCTCGCTGAACCGGCATTTCGGTGACGGGCGGGCGGTCGCTGCGACGCCGGACCGGCTGGCGGAGGTGCTGAGGGGCGCCGACGGGTTGGTGCACGCGACACCGACGGGGATGGCCGCGCATCCGGGGCTGCCGTTGCCCGCGGAGTTGCTGCGTCCGGAGCTGTGGGTGGCCGAGGTGGTGTACCGGCCGCTGGAGACGGAACTGGTGCGGACTGCGCGGGCGTTGGGGTGTGCCGTGCTCGACGGGGGCGGGATGGCCGTGTTCCAGGCCGTGGACGCCTTTCGGTTGTTCACGGGGCGGGAGCCGGACAGTGCGCGGATGCTTGCCGACATCGGGGAGTTGGCCGGGTTCGTGGAGCGGAATGTCGTGTGACCTGTGCGGGTCCGTTGTGGCTGGTCGCGCAGTTCCCCGCGCCCCTAGGTAAGTGCAGTGCACGTGAGGAAAAAGGTCATGCGTACTTCCATTGCTACCGTTTCGCTCAGTGGGTCACTCACCGAAAAGCTCACCGCGGCCTCCCGGGCCGGGTTCGACGGTGTGGAGATCTTCGAGAACGATCTGCTTGCCAGTCCGCTGTCTCCCCGTGAGATACGGGCTCGGTGTGCCGATCTGGGGCTCACCGTCGACCTCTTCCAACCCATGCGGGACATCGAAGCCGTCCCCGCCGACGAGTTCGCGCGCAACCTCCGCCGCGCCCGGCACAAGTTCGAGCTCATGCGGGAACTGGGCGCCGACACCGTTCTCGTCTGTTCGTCCGTCTCCCCGCTCGCGGTCGACGACGACGGTCTTGCGGCCGAGCAGCTCTCCCGACTGGCCACGCTCGCACAGGATTTCGGCATCCGCGTCGCCTACGAGGCACTCGCCTGGGGGCGGCATGTGAGTACCTATGACCATGCCTGGGGGATCGTCGAGGCGGCCGGGCATCCGGCCCTCGGGACCTGCCTCGACAGTTTCCACATCCTCTCCCGGGGATCCGATCCCAAGGGCATCGAGGACATTCCCGGTGAGAAGATCTTCTTCCTCCAGCTGGCCGACGCCCCGCTGCTCGCCATGGACGTGCTCCAGTGGAGCCGGCACTACCGGTGCTTCCCGGGGCAGGGCGGGTTCGACGTCGCCGGGCTCGTGGGGCACGTGCTGCGCACGGGGTACGACGGGCCGCTCTCCCTCGAGGTCTTCAACGACGTCTTCCGGCAGGCCGAGGCCGGGCCGACCGCCGTCGACGCGCAGCGTTCGCTGCTGGTGCTGCAAGAGGCCGTAGGGGTAGGGGAGTTGCCCGCGCCGGTGGTGCCGACGGGGGTCGCCTTCGCCGAACTCGTCACGCCGGACGCCGAACCCGTCTCCGCGCTGCTCGGCGCGCTCGGCTTCGCCCGGACCGCGCGTCACCGGAGCAAGCCCGTCGACCTGTGGGAGCAGGGCGAGGCCCGGATCCTGGTGAACACCGGCCCGGCCGCCCGCCGTGACGGCACCGGGCTCGCCGCCATCGGCCTGGAGTCACCGGACCCGCAGGGCGCCGCCCGCCGCGCCGAGGCCCTGCTCGCCCCTGTGCTGCCCCGCCGCCGCGCCCCCGAGGACGCCCCGCTCGACGCGGTCGCCGCCCCCGACGGCACGGAGCTGTTCTTCTGCGCCACCGGCCGCGGCCCCGAACTCCCGGACTGGCGGGCCGACTTCACGGAGGTACCGGACACGCCTCCGACCGCCCCGGCGCACATCGACCACCTCGCGCTCACTCAGCCCTGGCACCAGTACGACGAGGCAACCCTCTTCCACCGCAGCGTTCTCGGTCTGCACGCCCAGGAGTCCGTCGACGTCGCCGACCCCTACGGGCTGCTGCGGTCCCGGGCCGTCACCAACGCCGACGGCAGCGTCCGGATCGCCCTCGGGGTCGGCGCCGCCCCGGCCGACGACACCCTGCACGCCCAGCACATCGCCCTGGCCGTCGAAGACGTGGTCGCGGCTGCCCGGGCCTTCCGCGCGGCCGGCGGTGGTCTGCTGCCCATCCCCGCCAACTACTACGACGACCTGGCCGCCCGGTACGAGTTCGCCGACGGTGAGCTGGAGACGTACCGCGACCTGGGCATCCTCTACGACCGTGACGCGGGCGGTGTCTTCCGGCACTGCTACACACGGACGGTCGGACGGGTGTTCTTCGAACTGGTCGAGCGGGATCCCGGGTATCGCGGATACGGCGCCCAGAACGCCCCGGTGCGCCTCGCGGCCCAGCACGCCGGGCGGTGAGGCACAGGCGGAGTTCAGGATTCTTACAGCTTTCATGGGTGATACTCACGAACATCCTGAATGTTCCTTGACAACCCGGACGTGACGTTCGCCGGAATCCACTCGTCCTACAGGCCGTAGCACTCCAGGGCGTTCTGGAAGCCCTGGACACCGGGAGTCCTGGAGGCCGTCCGCGATGCCGAGCCCTGTCAGCGCCGAGCCGCTCGTCCGTGTCGAGGGGCCGCCACCCCCGCCGACCCGGGCGCGGAGCCGTACCCAGCGCTACGAGCGCCCGATCCTCGCCGGCATCGCCACCGTCGCCGCGCTGCTCTTCTTCTGGGGCATCTGGCACAGCGCGTACCACGCCTTCTACGCGAGCGCGGTCCGCAGCATGACCGACAACCCGGTCGCCTTCCTCTACGGCTCCTTCGACCCGGGCAACTCCATCACCCTGGACAAGCTCCCCGGCTTCCTGTGGCCGCAGGCCCTGTCGGCGCTGGTCCTCGGCTTCCACCCCTGGTCCCTGGTGGTCCCGCAGGCCCTTGAGGGCGTGGCCTCGGTGGTCCTGCTCCACGTGGTCGTACGGCGCTGGGCCGGCGTACCGGCAGGGCTGCTGGCCGCCGCCTTCCTCACGCTCACCCCGGTGACCGTGGGCCTCGGCCGTTCGGTCACCGAGGACGCGCCGTTCGTGCTGCTGTTGCTGCTGGCCGCCGAGGCCACCCAGCGGGCCACCGCCCGTGCCCGGCTGCGCACCCTCGTCCTGGCGGGCGTGTGGGTCGGGGTGGCCTTCCAGTGCAAGATGCTGGAGGCCTGGGCGGTGCTGCCCGCGCTGGCCGTGACCTACCTGGTGGCCGCGCCGACCACGGTGCGCCGCCGGATCCGGGACCTCGCCGTGTCCGGGGCGGTCATGCTGGCGGTCTCCCTGTCCTGGATGCTGGCCGCCGGCCTCACCCCGGCCGCCGCCCGTCCCTACCTCGACGGCACGACCGACAACTCGCCGGTCGCCCTGGTCGTCGGCTACAACTTCCTGACCCGCTTCCAGTCGCTGGGCGTCGACGCGGCCGGCACCGGGAGCATCGTCGCGGAACGGGCGCACGGCAGGGCCTCGGTCGGGATGGGGGACAGCGACTGGAAGATGTTCAGCCCCGGTCTTGCCAGTCAGACCGGCTGGCTGTACCCGCTCGCGGCGCTCGGCCTGGCCGCCGGGCTGTACGGCCTGTGGCGCCGCCGCCCGCGGCGCACCGATCCCTTCCTGGCCGGGTACCTGCTGTGGGGCGTCTGGCTGGTGACGTTCTTCCTGGTCTTCAGCTTCGGCAGCGTGACCGGACACACCTACTACATGGGTGTGGTGGCGGTCGGCCTGTCGGCCCTGGCCGCGACGGCCGTGACCCGGGTGCGGCGCCGGACCGTGCTGTGCGCCGTCCTCGCCGTCAACGTCGGCTGGTGCGCGGCCCTCACCCTGTACTACCCGCGCTTCTTCACCTGGTCGGTCGGTGTCGCCGCGGTCCTGGCCCTGCCGGCGCTGGTCCTCTTCGCCGTCGGCGGGTCACGTCCGCGCAGGGCCGCCCTGGCCGTCGCCCTCGCGGCCGTCCTGGTCATCCCCGCCGTCTGGTCCGTGTCGGCGACCTCCCTGCGCTACAACCAGCCCGGCGGCTTCGGCCGGATCGGCCCGGGCAGCATCGCCACCCGCAACGGCGCCGCCGCCCTGACCCCGGCCCAGCAGCGCGTCCTCGCCTACCTCACCGCCCACCGCGACGGCGCCCGCTACCTGGCCGCCGTGCCCCGCTGGCAGATGGCGGCGCCGTACATCCTCTCCGCCAACGCCGCCATCCTCCCGCTCGGCGGCTTCACCGCCCATGTGCCGTACCCCGCGCCCGGCACCTTCCACCACCTGATCGACACCGGCCGGCTCCGCTACGTCCTGCTCTCCGCGGCCGACCTCACCCACCGCGCCCGGGGCGCGAAGACCCCGGGCCGGGCCCTGGTCCGCTGGGCCATCGGCCATTGCGCACCGGTGCACGTCTCCCGCTACACGCTGTACCACTGCGGACCGGGCCACGGCGGGTGACCGTGCCGAGGGGTCAGTCGACGGCCGAGAACACGAAGGAGAACTCGGCCGGTCCGGCGTGGAGTTGGTACTGCGGCAGCACGCCCGGGCCGCAGGACTGCGAGCCGATGCCGTGCTGGCCGTGGTCCAGGTTGACCCACACAGTGTCCCCTGCGACCAGGTCGGTACGGTGGGCCGCCGCGTCCAGCTGCTCGGTGGTCCAGCGGCGGGCCGTGAACCAGAACTCCGGGTCGCCCTCGATCCGCAGCCCGCCGAGCTCCGCCCAACGGACGTCCGCCCGGGCGCCGTTCTCCTGCGGACGGAGGTACGGCGTCTGCATCCCGTCCACCGTCGACTGCCAACGGCGCACCATCGAGGCCGTGTCGGTGTCCGGGTACGCCTCGCCCGGCCCGCCGCCGAACCACTGCACACGGTCGGCCGCCGGCAGTCCGAGGCGGACGCCGAGCCGGGGCAGCGGCACCGTCCAGTCGCCGTCGGGGGTCACGGACACGGCGAGCCGCAGGCGGCCGCCGTCCGTGGTCCAGCGGTAGACCGTCACCAGACCGAACTCCCAGGCGGCGGGCGCCACCCGGGTGCGCACGGTCAGGGTGTCGCCGGCCGGCTCCACCGCGTCCAGACGGTGCCGCATGCGGTGCAGACCGAACTTCCGCCACAGCGCGCCGTAGCGGATGTCGCTCTGCCAGGCGGCACCGTCGTCGTTGTCGGTCGTGGCCCGCCACACGTCCAGCCGCAGCCCGGTCACCGGCACCGAGCCGATGCTCCGCAGCGCGCCGCTGCGCGCGTCGAAGACGGCCGGGCCGAGGGTGATCGTCCCGTCGTCGGACACCACCGGTCCCGCGGAGGCGGCGAAGGACGGCAACTGCCGTCCCGACACCGGGAACTGACCCCAGGCCACCACATGGCCCCGCGGCCCCCAGGCGGTGTCGGCCGCCAGCAGCGCCCGCAGCGTCCACTGCGTCTCGCCGGTGCCGGTGGCGACCGGCGGCTCCGGCAGCTTGACCTCCGCCGACTCACCGGCCGCCAGCGCCGGCACCGCCAGGCTGCCGGACTCGACGGTCTCGCCGGCGACCTGGTACGACCACTCGAAGTCCAGCGCGGACAGGTCGGCGAAGTCGTGCTTGTTGGTGACGCGTACGGTCCCGTCCGCGGCGTCGCCGTCGATGCGGACGGGCTCGATCACCTTCTTGTACTCCACAAGACCGGGGGAGGGCCGCCGGTCCGGGAAGACCAGTCCGTCGCAGACGAAGTTCCCGTCGTGCAGTTCCTCGCCGAAGTCGCCGCCGTACGCGTAGCCGTAGCGGTCGTCCTCGATGCCGTGGTCGATCCACTCCCAGATGAAGCCGCCCTGGAGCCGGTCGTAGGACTCGAAGATCCGCTGGTAGTCGGCGAGTCCACCGGGGCCGTTGCCCATCGCGTGCCCGTACTCGCAGAGGATGAAGGGGAGCCCGCGGCGCTTGTGGGTGCCGCCGTCCAGGCCCCGGCCGATCCGCTCGACCTCGGCGTGGTCCGCGTACATCCGCGAGTACATGTCCGTGTCACGGCAGTCGAGGTCACCCTCGTAGTGCACGAGCCGTGACGTGTCCCGGCCGTGGATCCACTCGGCCATCGCGGTCAGGCCGCGCCCGGTACCGGCCTCGTTGCCCAGGGACCAGATCACCACCGACGGGTGGTTCTTGTCGCGCTCGACCATCCGGGCGGCCCGGTCGAGCAGCGCCGGGGTCCAGCGGTCGTCGTCGACCGGGTTGTCCCGCCAGGCCTGCTCGGTGAAGCCGTGGGTCTCCAGGTCGCACTCGTCGATCACCCACAGGCCGTACTCGTCGCACAGGTCGAGGAAGGCCGGGTGCGGCGGGTAGTGGGAGGTGCGGACCGCGTTGATGTTGTGCCGCTTCATCAGCAGCACGTCCGCCAGCATGGTCTCCGCATCCAGCGCCCGGCCCCGTTGGGGGTGCCACTCGTGGCGGTTGACCCCCTTGAAGAGGACGGGCCGCCCGTTGACCTTGATCAGCCCGTCGGCGAGCTCCACCGTCCGGAAGCCGATGCGCAGCGGCACCCGCTCGCCCTCGGTGGCCAGCACCCCGTCGTACAGCCGCGGGGTCTCGGCCGTCCACGCCTCGACGGGGACGGTCGCCGACTCCCCGGTGGCGATGTCGATGTCCAGCTCGGGCACGCTGACCCTGCCGTCCACGTCGGAGTCGACGCGCAGCGTGCCCGCGCCGGTGACGTGGTCGTAGGAGGCGTGCACGAAGAAGTCGAGGACGCTGCCGGCCGGGCGGTGCAGCAGGGTCACGTCCCGGAAGATGCCGGGCAGCCACCACTGGTCCTGGTCCTCCAGGTAGGAGCCGGCCGACCACTGGTGGACGCGGACGGCGAGCACGTTGCCGGCCGGCTTCAGCAGGTGGCCGACGGCGAACTCGTGGGGCAGCCGGGAGCCCTTGAACTCGCCGATGTCCGTGCCGTTCAGCCACACCCGGGCGCAGGACTCGACGCCGTCGAAGCGGAGGACCGCCCCGCCGTCCGACAGGTCCCAGCCCTCCGGCAGGTCGAAGAACCGCAGATGGTCCCCGGTGGGGTTCTCGGTCGGGACCCTCGGAGGGTCGACCGGGAACGGGTAGAGGTGGTTGGTGTAGATCGGCGCGCCCTGGCCTTGGAGCACCCAGTGGCCCGGGACCGAGACCTCCGCCCAGCCCCCGGCGTCGTACCCCGGCTCGGCGAACGCGTCGTCCTGCGCGTCCGCCGTCGGCGACAGCCGGAAACGCCAACTGCCGTTCAGCGACAGTGACCCGGCGTCCGAGGCCGGATACCAGGCGCGGGGCGGCAGCGCGCCCGAGCCCGGGGAGACGTCCTCGACGTAGTCGGTGGCCGTGGAGTTGCGGAAAGACATCGGTCTCCAGGTCGTGAGAGTGCGGCTCAGCCCTTGATGCCGGTCTGCGCGATCCCCTGCACCAGCCAGCGCTGGAGGAAGAGGAACACGAACACCAGCGGCAGGATGGAGATGGCGGTGGCCATGAAGATCGTGTGGAAGACGACCGTCTGGTTGGTCATGTACGACGAGAGCACGACCTGGACGGTCCACGCCCCCGGGTCCTGGCCGATGACCAGCGGCCACAGGAAGGCGTTCCAGGCGCTGATGAAGGTGATGGTGGCGATCGCTGCGAAGAAGTTCAGCGAGTTCGGCACGACCACGCGCCAGTACGAGCCCCAGTAGCCGAGTCCGTCCACACGCGCCGCCTCCTCCAGCTCCTTGGGGAATCCCAGGAAGTACTGCCGGAACAGGAAGCAGGTGAAACCACTGAAGAGGCCCGGGATGATCAGACCACGGTAGGTGTCCACCCAGCCGAGGGACGAGACCAGCACGAAGCTGGGCACAAAGGTCACCGAGGTCGGGACCATCAGGGTGCCGAGGACCACGTAGAAAATCTTGTTGGCGTGCTTGTAGGGGATGCGGGCCAGGGCGTAGCCGGCGAGGGAGCAGACCAGCAGGATGCCGGCGGTCATGGAGACGGCGACGATGAGCGAGTTCCACATCGACTGGGCGAAGTCGACCTGCGGGTCGTCGAACAGCTCCTTGATGTTCCCCCACTGCAAGTGCGTGGGGAAGAACTGCCAGCTCGGCCCGGTGATGGCGGCGTCCGTGGTGAGGGAGTTGCGGACCAGGACGTAGAACGGGACCAGGAAGAGCAAGGTGGCGACACCGGTGGCGATCCACAGGCCGGTGCTGCCCATTACTCCGCTGCCGCGCCGGACCTTCGAGGACGCGGACTTGTGTGTGTCGGGCGTGGTGGTGGTCACTTGGACTCCTCCCCCCTTCCGAAGCCCATGATCTTGCCCTGGAACAGGGTGACGATGATGATCAGCAGGGTCAGGATGACGGCGCCCGCGCTGCCGGCGCCGTAGTCCTGTGACGTGCCCAGGGCGGTGGCGTACAGCTCGACCAGCGGCGGCCGGCCCCAGGTGGTCTTGTCCAGCAGGTTGTAGAACTCGTCGAAGGCCTGGTAAGCCGCGATGAGCAGGAGCAGGACCACGGCGGTCGAGGTCGCCCGCAACTGGGGGAGGGTGATGTACCGGAACGTCTGCCAGCCCCGCTTGGCACCGTCGATGGCGGCGGCCTCGTACAGCTCGCCCGGGATGTTCTGCAGGGCCGCCAGGAACAGGATCATGTAGAAACCGGACTGCAGCCATAGCCGCAGCGTCACGATGACGAGCCAATACCAGGGCGGACTGGGGGAGGCCAGCCAGGCGACGCTGTCGACGCCGAACCAGCCGATGACTGTGTTCAGCAGGCCGAAACGGACGCCGCTGAAGATGGACATCTTCCAGATCAGCGAGGCGGCGACATAGCTGCACGCGGTCGGCAGGAAGAACACCGACCGGAAGAACGCCCGCATGAACCGGATCCGGTCGACCAGCAGGGCGAGGCCCAGCGACACCGCCCAGGTGGTCGGCACGATGAACGCGGCGAACACGGTGAAGGTGACGAGCGACCCCGTGAACTTGGGGTCCGTCAGCATGTACGTGTAGTTGTCGAAGCCGATGAACTTGTCCGGCGTGACGGTGAAGCGTGCGTCGAAGAAGCTGAGGTAGATGCTCCAGCCGATCGGCACGTAGACGAAGACGATCAGCCCGATCAGGAAGGGGCTGATGAAGAGCCAGAAGTTGAAGGTGCGGCTGCCCCGCAGGCCCCGCCGCGGCTTGGCCGGACTGGCCTTCGCCGAGGCGGGGTGCGCGAGGTCGCGCGTGGTGGTCGTCGACATTGGTCCGGTCCGTCCGTGACTTATCCGAAGAGCTTCTTCAGCTCACGGTTGACGGTCGTGTCGCACTGGTCGAGCGCCTTCTCTGGGTCACCGGCCTTGCGGACGCAGTTGGACAGGACGTCCCACGACGCCTGGATCATCGCCTGGGTCCAGCCGATGTTGTCGAAGTGCCCGAACTCGTTGAAGAGCTTCACGCCCTCCGCGGGCAGACCCGTCTTGAGCTTGGTGGCGGACGCGGCGATCGAGGTGCGTGGCGGGATGTGGAAGCCGTACGAGGTCGCGAAGTCCTCCTGGTCCTTCTTCTGGTCGATCCACAGCCACTTGACGTACTCCTTGGCCGCGTCCACGTTGTCGCCCTTGGCGTTCACGAACATCGACCAGCCGCCGTTGTAGACGGACTGCTTGCCGGAGTCGATCGTCTTCGGGAACGGGAAGACTCCGAGGTCGTCGCCGAGCACCTTCTGGAACTGCGGCATCGCCCACATCCCGCAGAACTGCATGGCACACAGACCCTGGTTGAGCGAGGACGGGTCCCAGTAGTCGGTCGGGGCGCCGAGCAGCAGGTCGCCGCTGGTGAACAGCTTGCGCATCTTCTTGAGGCCCTCGACGACGCCGGGCGTGTGGTACGCGATCTGGTTCTTGTCGTCGAGGGTGTCGGCGCCCGCGGACCAGATCAGCGGGCTGATGATCGCGTGCAGGTCGTTGCCGAGGAAGACGCCCTTCATCTTGCTGGTGGTGAGCTTGGCGGCGGCCTCGATCAGCTCGTCCAGGGTCTCCGGGACCTTGACGCCGGCCTTCTCGAACAAGGAGGGCCGGTAGAAGAAGAACTGCGGGTCGTCGATCATCCGGACGCCGTAGATCTTGCCGTCGACCGTGTGGGACTTGATGTCGGCCGGGTTGAAGTCGTCCTTGACCGGGTCGATGATGTCGCTCAGGTCCGCGACCTGGCCGCTCTTGACCATCTGGATCTGCGGGTGGAACTCGAAGACGTCCGGCGCCGACTTGGTGAGCAGCGTGGCGAAGAGCTTGCTCTCGTAGTCGGAGCTGGTGATCCACTGCGTGGTCACGTTCGCGCTCTTGTAGGCGGCGGCATACCCCTTCAGCGCCTGCTCCACGCCCGCCTCGCCGTACGCGTGGAACATCTGGGTGAGCTGCTTGCCCGAACCGCTGCCGCCGCCCCGCCCGTTGTTGCCACCGCACGCGGCCAGCGTGCCGGCGGCGGCCATGCCCGCGGCCGCCCGGAAGATCGAGCGGCGGGACCAGTTGTTGTTGCTCTGTGCCGACATGCTGACGTCCTTGTCTGTCGAGTGCGGCTGCGGCTCCGCGGCCGTGGTGAGGCCCTGAAAACCTCGTGAGCCAGATGGCTGAAATTGCTTCGCGGAGCGGGACGTTAACCTTCGGCTAATACTTCGGCAAGAGGTTGGACGAAGTCTGCGCGAAACGTTGTACCCGGTTCGGAATGGCGAACAGGTGGGCAAGCAGGGTGAGTTGAGGGCCGCCGGGTCAGGGAGTGGCCGGCGGCCCTCGGCGCGTGGAATGCGGGGTTCGTTACTGCCTGGTCCAGGCCTCGTGTGGTGAGGGCCGATCGCTCGGTGCGGGTTGCGGACAGTTGATTCGGTTGTTGCTCATGGCTGGCCTGGAGGTCGCCCGATGGGGTGAACAGGCTCGCTTCTCGGGGTGTTGGGCGCCAGCGGAACGCATGATCGGTGGTGACGGGTTCGTTCGATGATGCTGAGGGGGCGGTGGCTGGTGGCGCGTAGGCGGGGGAGGGGGCGTGAGCTGCGTGTGCTGGCTGCTCCGTTCACGGTGGCGGCTCCGTCGGGGGCGAGGATCCGGGACCGGCTGAGGGATCTGACGTCCGCGGATGGGAAGGTCCTGACGTTGGTCGGCGAGCACCTGGGCCGCCATCAGCGGGCGGATCTCGCCGCACGAGTCCGGACTGGGAACGTCCCGGCGAAGCAGACCGGGCGTGCGGGGCGGAAGAAGCAGCTGACAGCGGTGTCCTCGTCGCGGTGGGCGGGCGCGATGACCCGGGCGTCGGAGGACCAGTACCAGCTGTCTATGCGGTGCTTGACGGAGGAGCGGGCCGGGTTGCGGCGCCGCATCCGCAAGATCGAGCAGCGGCTGGCGGTGGCGTGCGGGCAGAAGCACGGTCGGGTGCGCGGGTATGCCGACCAGGCCGAGCGCTGGCAGAAGCAGCGGCACCTGAGGAAGATCCGAGCTCGGCTGGCCGTGGTGGAGCACCAGATTGAACAAGGGCGACCTTCGATCACGGTGGGTGGGCGTCGGCTGGCCGGGACCCGTCACCGCCTCGCTGAGGCGGGCCTCACCGAAGCCGACTGGCGAAAACGGTGGACTGCTACCCGGCTGTTCCTCACCGCCGACGGCGAGTCCGGAGCCCCACACGGCAACTACACCTTCACCGTTGATCCCGAGGACGGCTCGGTCACGCTGGTGCTGCCGGAGCCGTTGCGGTATCTGGCCAACACCCCACGCGGCCGTTACCGGCTCGCGTGCACGGTCACCTTCCACCATCGTCGACCCGAGTGGTTGGACCGGGTGAGCGCCAACCAGGCTGTCCGCTACGACATAGTTCATGACCCCGCCCGTGATCGCTGGTACCTCGATGCGTCCTGGGCCACCAACACCACCGCTCCCGCGACGCCGGAGGAGATCTGGGCGTCCGGCGCGAGGCTGCTCGCCGTCGACCTGAACGCCGATCACCTCGCCGTCATCGTCCTCGACCCACACGGCAACCCCGTCGGCGAGCCCCACACGATTCCCATGGAGTTGACGGGCCCCGCCACCACACGGGACGGGCACCTGCGAGCGGCCGTCACCCTTCTTATCGCTCTTGCCCGCAGCAATGGCTGCACGGGGATCGTGGTGGAGAACCTGGGCTTCGCCAGCGCACGCTGGACTGGCCGGGAGACCATGGGTCGCGGGCGCCGGGGCAAGGCCTTCCGTCGCACCGTGGCCGGGATCCCCACCGCACGCTTCCGGGAACGGCTGCGCGGGATGGCCTACCACCAGGGCCTGGCTGTCATCGCCGTGGACCCCGCTTACACCAGTATCTGGGGCGAGAGGTACTGGAAGAGTCCGCTCCAGCAGCAGACGAAAACCACTGTCACCCGGCACCATGGTGCCTCGGTGGCGATCGGACGGCGTGGCCTGGGACACAGGATCCGGCGTCGGCCAGGTGTGACCGCACCCGACCAGAGGATCGGGCGGCGGAGAGCTACCGGCCAGGCCGTATCCCTGCCCAGGCCGCGCGGGACCACGAGTCCACCCAGGACAGCGGGCACGCCCCAGCAGGGCGGCAAGACCCGACCGTGCCGAAGTGACCAGCTCGTGCTGTTCCCGGACCTCGAAGACCGTTCGCGAGGTCACCAGGCCCCCACCGGCCCGGTTCACGGCGAGTTGGCGAATGCTCGCCAACTCCACAGGAACGGTCAAAACGGCATCCCTTCCGTCGTCATATGCGTGGTGAGGTGCGGCTTCTTGCCGTGGTGACGGTGCGTTTCGCCGCCCTCTGCCCCACGGACTGCAGGGCGCCCTCCAGTGCGAAGGTGGCCGCGCCCAGGCAGACCGGGTCGGTGGGCACGGGGGAGAGGACGATCTCGGTGGCGGCGAACGGCCGCCGCAGCGCGTGCCGTCGGACGGCCTCGCGGACTTCGTCGAGCAGCGGGGCGCCCAGCTTCTTGGCGACCCAGCTGCTGAGGACCACCACTTCGGGGTTGTAGAGGTTCACCAGGTCCGCGATGCCCGCGCCCAGGTAACGGGCCGTGTCGCGGACGACCTTGACCGCCACCGGGTCACCGGCCGCGACCCCGCGGGTCAGGGCGTCGATGGTCGCCGTCTGGTCCTCGGGGTGCAACAGGGTGCTGCGCGGACTGAGTTCGCGCAGGTTGAGCATGATGCCGGGCGCGCCGACGTACGTCTCCACACAGCCGTGGTTGCCGCAGTGGCACAGCCGGCCGTCCAGCACCAGCGTCGTGTGACCCCACTCGCCCGCGCTGTTGCTGACCCCCCGGTAGAGGCCGCCGCCGAGCACCAGCCCGGCCCCGACGCCCGTGCCGAGATTCACCACCACGGCGTCCTCGCGCCCGCGCGCCGCCCCGAACCACAGCTCGGCCACCGCGCTGGCCCGCAGCGGATTGTCCAGGTAGAGGGGGTAGGCGATGTGCTCGGCGAGCAGGTCGAGGAGCGGCACGTCGTGCCAGTCCCAGTTGGGTGCGTACTCGGCGATGCCGGTGGCCCGGTCCACCTGCCCCGGCACGCTCACCCCGACGCCCAGCACCCGCGCGCCCTCGACACCGGCCTGGGCCACCACCGAGCCGACGGCGGTGGCCACATGGGCGACGGCCTGCTCGGGCCGGCTCTCGCCGGGGCGCATGTCCTCCACCGCGCGGGCCAGCACGTTCAGCCCCAGGTCGAACAGTTCCACCCGGACGTACGTCTCCGCCATGTCGACCCCGATCAGCGCGCCGCCCGCGGAGTTGACGGCGACGAGCCCGCGGGGCCGCCCGCCCGCGGAGTCCTCGAAGCCGACCTCCGTGATCATCCGGAGGTCCGTCAACTCGCCGACCAGGGTGGCGACCGTGGCGACGCTCAGCCCGGTGGCGGCCGCCAGCGACTGCCGGGAGGTGGGGGACCGGGCGATGATCTGGCGCAGCACCTCGTAGCGGTTCGCGGTGCGGATGTCACGCGATGTGCGCTTCACGCGGCTGCCCCTCCCATCCCGTCACGGCCGTGCCGGGGCGTACGACGGCACCGGCGCGGCGTCAGGCTATGGGCTTCGCCGAACTTTCGACAAGGGGTTAGGAAAGGGGCCGTAGAAACTCGGGCGTGCTCGATGGTGTGCCCGATGGGCAGCCAACACGTCGTAACGGCCCGTCAGTTGTCACTGACGGGCCGTCACAAGGTTTTCTACGGCTGCTTGTTCCACTCGGTGATCACGGGCCACCCGTGCTCGGTGGACAGCCGGCTGACCGTGCCGGTCGCCAGCTGGAACAACCGGCCCTCGGCGGGCGGCAGTCCCAGGCGGCGCGCCGTCAGCACGCGCAGGAAGTGGGCGTGGGCCACCAGGATCACGTCACCCGTGCCGCCGTTGAGCGCCGCCTCGACCTTCCTGAGCACCCGGTCCGCCCGCGCGCCGATCTGCTCCGGCGACTCACCGGGGTGGCCCTCCGGGCCCGGCGGGACGCCGTCGGTCCACAGGTACCAGTCGGGCCGGGAGCGGTGGATCTCCGCCGTGGTGATGCCCTCGTAGCCGCCGTAGTCCCATTCGTGCAGGTCGGGATCTGGTACGACCCCGGTCAGACCGGCCAGTTCGGCCGTGCGTATCGCGCGGTCCAGCGGGCTGGACAGCACCCGTGCGTAGGTCCGCCCGGCGAGAAGCGGGGCGAGGGACTTGGCCTGTTCCTCGCCGTGCTGGGTGAGGGGCAGGTCGGTCCAGCTGGTGTGCTGGCCCGACACGCTCCACTCCGTCTCACCGTGGCGGACCAGGAGGAGGTCCCCCACGGCACACCTACTTCGACTCGACGGCGTGGCCGCCGAACTGGTTGCGCAGCGCCGCGATCATCTTCATCTGCGGGGAGTCGTCCTGGCGGGACGCGAACCGGGCGAAGAGGGAGGCCGTGATCGCCGGCAGCGGCACCGCGTTGTCGATGGCCGCCTCGACGGTCCAGCGGCCCTCGCCGGAGTCCTGCGCGAAGCCCTTCAGCTTGTCCAGGTGCTCGTCGTCGTCCAGGGCGTTGACCGCGAGGTCGAGCAGCCAGGAGCGGATGACGGTGCCGTCCTGCCAGGAGCGGAAGACCTCGCGGACGTTGTCCACGGACTTGACCTTCTCCAGGAGCTCCCAGCCCTCGGCGTAGGCCTGCATCATGGCGTACTCGATGCCGTTGTGGACCATCTTGGAGAAGTGCCCGGCGCCGACCTTGCCGGCGTGGACGTACCCGTACGGGCCTTCCGGCTTGAGCGCCTCGAAGATCGGGTGGAGCCGTTCGACGTGTGCCTTGTCGCCGCCGACCATCAGGGCGTAGCCGTTCTGCAGGCCCCACACGCCGCCGGAGACACCGGCGTCGACGAAGCCGATGCCCTTGATGCCGAGCTCGGCGGCGTGCTTCTCGTCGTCCGTCCAGCGGGAGTTGCCGCCGTCGACCACCGTGTCGCCCTCGGACAGCAGGTCCTTGAGCTCGTCGACGACGGACTGGGTGGCGTGGCCCGCCGGGACCATCACCCACACCACGCGCGGGGCGTCGAGCTTCTCGACCAGTTCTTCGAGGGACTTGACGTCGGAGACGTCCGGGTTGCGGTCGTAGCCGATGACGGTGTGGCCGGCGCGGCGGATGCGCTCGCGCATGTTGCCGCCCATCTTGCCGAGACCGATCAGTCCGAGCTGCATGTCAGTTCACTTCCTTGAGCGTGCGGTACGTCGAGACGAGGGCGGTGGTGGACGGGTCGAGGCCGGGCACGTCGGCGCCTTCGGTGAGGGCGGGCTCGATGCGCTTGGCGAGGACCTTGCCGAGCTCCACGCCCCACTGGTCGAAGGAGTCGATGTTCCAGATCGCGCCCTGCACGAAGACCTTGTGCTCGTAGAGGGCCACGAGCTGGCCGAGGACCGACGGGGTCAGCTCGCGGGCCAGGATCGTGGTGGTGGGGTGGTTGCCGCGGAAGGTGCGGTGCGCCACCTGCTCCTCGGCCACGCCCTCCGCGCGGACCTCCGCCGCCGTCTTGCCGAAGGCCAGCGCCTGCGTCTGCGCGAAGAAGTTCGCCATCAGCAGGTCGTGCTGCGCCTTGAGTTCACCGCTCAGCTCGGCGACGGGCTCGGCGAAGCCGATGAAGTCCGCCGGGATCAGCTTGGTGCCCTGGTGGATCAACTGGTAGTACGCGTGCTGGCCGTTGGTGCCGGGCGTACCCCACACCACCGGGCCGGTCTGCCACTGGACCGGCCGGCCTTCCCGGTCCACCGACTTGCCGTTGGACTCCATGTCCAGCTGCTGGAGGTAGGCGGTGAACTTGGAGAGGTAGTGCGAGTACGGCAGCACCGCGTGCGACTGGGCGTCGAAGAAGTTGCCGTACCAGACGCCCAGCAGGCCGAGCAGCAGAGGCGCGTTGGACTCGGCGGGGGCGGTGCGGAAGTGCTCGTCGACCAGGTGGAAGCCGTCCAGCATCTCGCGGAAGCGGTCCGGGCCGATGGCGATCACCAGCGAGAGGCCGATGGCCGAGTCGTAGGAGTAGCGGCCGCCGACCCAGTCCCAGAACTCGAACATGTTGTCCGGGTCGATGCCGAACTCCGTCACCTTGCCGGCGTTCGTCGACAGGGCCACGAAGTGCTTGGCCACCGCCTTCTCGTCGCCGCCCAGCCCGTCGAGGAGCCAGGTGCGCGCCGAGGTCGCGTTGGTGATCGTCTCGATCGTGGTGAACGTCTTCGACGCGACGATGAACAGCGTCTCCGCCGGGTCCAGGTCCCGGGTCGCCTCGTGCAGGTCGGCGCCGTCCACGTTGGACACGAAACGGAACGTCAACTCCCGTGCCGTGAAGGCACGCAGCGCCTCGTAGGCCATCGCCGGACCGAGGTCCGAGCCGCCGATGCCGATGTTGACGACGTTCTTGATGCGCTTGCCGGTGTGGCCGGTCCACTCGCCGGAGCGGACGCGCTCGGCGAAGGCGCTCATTTTGTCGAGGACGGCGTGCACGGCCGGGACGACATCGACCCCGTCCACCTCGACGACCGCGTCGCGCGGGGCCCGCAGGGCGGTGTGCAGGACCGCCCGCCGCTCGGTGATGTTGATCTTCTCGCCGCGGAACATCGCGTCCCGCAGCCCGAACACGTCGGTGGCGGTGGCCAGTTCCTGGAGCAGGGCGAGGGTCTCGTCCGTGATCAGGTGCTTGCTGTAGTCGATGTACAGGTCGCCGACCCGTACGACGTACCGCTCGGCGCGCGCCGGGTCGGCCGCGAACAGCTCACGCAGGACGGGCTGTCCTTCGGCCCGGTGGTCCTCCAGGGCGGCCCACTCGGGCCGCCGGGTGAGCTCGGGGGTGTCAGGCATGGGAGACGGTCTCCTTGGTGCCCTCGCCCTGAAGGGCGATGGCGTACATCTCGTCGGCGTCGAGGCGGCGCAGTTCCTCGGCGATGAGTTCGGAGGTGGGGCGGACCTTCAGGGCGAGGGTGCGCGGCGGCTGGCCCGGCAGGGTCAGGCTGGCCAGCGGTCCCTCGGGACGGTCGATGACGATCTCGCCGGTGGCGGTGCCGAGCCGGACCTTCGTGACGACCGGGCCGGGGGAGACCACGCGGTCCACCTTGACCTTCAGCCGTGCCTCCAGCCAGCGGGCGAGGAGTTCGGCGCTCGGGTTGTCCGCCTCGGCCTCCACGGCCGCCGAGGTCACGTCGGCCCGGGCCTGGTCGAGGGCGGCGGCCAGCATCGACCGCCACAGGGTGAGCCGGGTCCAGGCGAGGTCGGTGTCACCGGGCGCGTAGTTGCGGGCGCGGGTCTCCAGTACCTGCATCGGCCGCTCGACCGCGTACAGGTCGGTGATCCGGCGCTGGGCGAGCGCGCCCAGCGGGTCCTTGGACGGGGTGTCCGGGGCCTCCACCGGCCACCACACGACCACCGGGGCGTCCGGCAGCAGCAGCGGCAGCACCACCGAGTCGGCGTGGTCGGAGACCTCGCCGTAGGTGCGCAGCACGACCGTCTCGCCGGTGCCGGCCTCGGAGCCGACCCGTACCTCCGCGTCCAGGCGGGAGGTGGTGCGGTCGCGCAGGGTGCGGGCGTGCCGCTTGATGACGACCAGGGTGCGCGAGGGGTGCTCGTGCGAGGCCTCCTCGGCGGCCTTGATCGAGTCGTAGGCGTTCTCCTCGTCCGTGACGATCACCATCGTCAGGACCATGCCCACGGCAGGGGTTCCGATGGCGCGGCGACCCTGCACCAGCGCCTTGTTGATCTTGCTTGCCGTGGTGTCCGTGAGGTCGATCTTCATGGCCTGCGCCAGCTCCGTCCGTCTCGTGCGAGCATCTCGTCGGCTTCCTGCGGTCCCCAGCTGCCCGACTCGTACTGTGCGGGCTTACCATGCTTTGCCCAGTACGTCTCGATCGGGTCGAGGATCTTCCAGGACTCTTCCACTTCCTGGTGACGAGGGAACAAATTGGCGTCGCCGAGCAGCACGTCCAGGATGAGCCGCTCGTACGCCTCCGGGCTGGACTCCGTGAACGACTCGCCGTACGCGAAGTCCATCGTCACGTCCCGGATCTCCATCGACGTGCCCGGCACCTTGGAGCCGAACCGGACGGTCATGCCCTCGTCGGGCTGGACGCGGATGACGATCGCGTTGGCGCCGAGCTCCTCGGTGGCCGTGGAGTCGAACGGGGAGTGCGGGGCCCGCTTGAAGACCACCGCGATCTCGGTGACCCGGCGGCCCAGCCGCTTGCCGGTGCGCAGGTAGAAGGGGACGCCCGCCCAACGGCGGTTGTCGATGCCGAGCTTGACGGCCGCGAAGGTGTCGGTCTTCGACTTCGGGTCGATGCCGTCCTCCTGGAGGTAGCCGATCACCTTCTCGCCGCCCTGCCAGCCCTCGGCGTACTGCCCGCGCACGGTGTGCTTGCCGAGCTCCTCCGGCAGCCGCACCGACTTGAGGACCTTCAGCTTCTCGGTGAGCAGCGCGTCCGCGTCGAACGCGATCGGCTCCTCCATCGCGGTCAGCGCCATCAGCTGGAGCAGGTGGTTCTGGATGACGTCACGGGCCGAGCCGATGCCGTCGTAGTAACCCGCCCGGCCGCCGATGCCGATGTCCTCGGCCATCGTGATCTGCACGTGGTCGACGTACGACCGGTTCCAGATCGGCTCGTACATCTGGTTGGCGAAGCGCAGCGCCAGGATGTTCTGGACGGTCTCCTTGCCCAGGTAGTGGTCGATCCGGAACACCTGGTCCGGGTCGAACACGTCGTGCACGACCGCGTTCAGGTCCTGCGCCGACGCCAGGTCGTGGCCGAACGGCTTCTCGATGACCGCCCGCCGCCAGGACCCGGCCGGCGGCGTCGCCAGGCCGACCTTCTTCAGCTGCTGGACGACCTTCGGGAAGAACTTCGGCGGCACGGAGAGGTAGAAGGCGAAGTTGCCGCCGGTGCCCCGGGAGGAGTCCAGCTCGTCCACGGCCGACTTCAGCTGCTTGAACGCCGTGTCGTCGTCGAAGTCACCGGGGATGAACCGCATGCCCTCGGCGAGCTGCTGCCAGACCTCCTCGCGGAACGGCGTCCGGGAGTGCTCGCGCACCGCGTCGTGCACGACCTGCGCGAAGTCCTGGTCCGCCCAGTCCCGGCGGGCGAAGCCGACGAGCGAGAAGCCCGGCGGCAGCAACCCGCGGTTGGCCAGGTCGTAGACGGCCGGCATCAGCTTCTTGCGGGACAGGTCACCGGTCACCCCGAAGATGACCAGGCCCGACGGGCCGGCGACCCGCGGCAGGCGCCGGTCGCGCGCGTCGCGCAACGGGTTGTCCCAGTCGGCGGCGGGCACCACCGGCACCCGCACCTCCTTGGCGGTCTCGCTCATCACACCTCAACTCCCTTGCTGTCCAGGGACTTCGCGACGGCGTCCAGCAGGTCCTGCCAGGCCACCTCGAACTTGGCGACGCCCTCGTCCTCCAGCTTGCCCACGACCTCGTCGTAGGAGATGCCGAGCCGCTCCACCGCCTCCAGGTCCGCACGGGCCTGGGCGTAGCCGCCGGTCACCGTGTCGCCGTGGATGTCACCGTGGTCGGCGGTGGCGTCGAGCGTCGCCTCCGGCATGGTGTTGACGGTGCCGGGGGCCACCAGCTCGTCGACGTAGAGGGTGTCCTTGTACGCCGGGTCCTTCACGCCGGTGGAGGCCCACAGGGGGCGCTGCTTGTTGGCCCTGGCGCCGGCGAGCGCGGTCCAGCGGTCGGAGGAGAAGACCTCCTCGTACGCCTCGTAGGCGAGCCGTGCGTTGGCCAGTGCCGCCCTGCCCTTGAGCGCGAGCGCCTCGTCGGTGCCGATGACGGTCAGCCGCTTGTCGATCTCGCTGTCGACGCGGGACACGAAGAAGGAGGCCACGGAGTGGATCGTGGAGAGGTCCAGGCCCTTGGCGGCGGCCTGCTCCAGGCCGGCCAGGTAGGCGGCCATGACCTCGCGGTAGCGCTCCAGGGAGAAGATCAGCGTGACGTTGACGCTGATGCCCTCGGCGATGACCGCGGTGATCGCCGGGAGGCCGGCCTGCGTCGCCGGGATCTTGATCATCACGTTGGGGCGGTCGACCAGCCAGAAGAGCTGCTTGGCCTCGGCGACAGTGGCGGCGGTGTGGTGGGCGAGGCGGGGGTCGACCTCGATGGACACCCGGCCGTCCGTGCCATGTGACACATCGTATACAGAATGCAGGACATCGGCCGCGGCCCGCACATCCCGCGTCGTCATCATCCGTACGGCCTCGTCGACCGTGACGCCCCGCACGGCCAGGTCGGCGAGCTGCTCCTCGTACCCCTCGCCGGAGCCGATGGCGGCCTGGAAGATCGAGGGGTTGGTGGTGACGCCGACGACGTTCTTCGTGGCGACCAGCTCGGCGAGGTTGCCGGTGCTGATCCGCTTGCGCGACAGGTCGTCCAGCCAGATCGAGACGCCCTCGTCGGAGAGTCGCTTCAGTGCTCCCGCGGTGGCGGCTGCTTCGGTCACGTTGATCATCTTCCTCTTCTGAACTGTTTCTGGCTGGTGGATCAGGCGGTGCGGGCGGCGGCGAGGGACTCGCGGGCCGCGGCGGCCACGTTCTCGGCGGTGAAGCCGAACTCGGCGAACAGGGTCCTGGCGTCGGCGGAGGCGCCGAAGTGCTCCAGGGAGACGATCCGGCCGGCGTCGCCGACGAAGCGGTACCAGGTCAGGCCGATCCCGGCCTCGACGGCGACCCGTGCCTTCACGGCCGGCGGCAGGACGCTCTCGCGGTACTCGCGGGACTGCTCCTCGAACCACTCCACGGACGGCATCGACACCACCCGGGTGCCGACCCCCTCGGCCTCCAGGAGGTCGCGTGCCTCGACCGCGAGGTGAACCTCGGAACCGGTGGCGATCAGGACCACCTCCGGGGTCTCGGTCGACGACTCGCGCAGCACATAGCCGCCCTTGGCCGCGTCCGGGTTCGGCGCGTACGTCGGCACGCCCTGGCGGGTCAGCGCGAGCCCGTGCGGGGCGGGGTGCGTGGCGTGCCTCTTCAGGATCTCGGCCCAGGCCGTCGCGGTCTCGTTGGCGTCGGCCGGGCGGACGACGTTCAGGCCCGGGATGGCGCGCAGCGCGGCCAGGTGCTCGACCGGCTGGTGGGTCGGACCGTCCTCACCGAGCCCGATCGAGTCGTGCGTCCAGACGTAGGTCACGGGCAGCTGCATCAGGGCCGACATGCGGACGGCGTTGCGCATGTAGTCGGAGAACACCAGGAAGGTGCCGCCGTAGATGCGGGTGTTGCCGTGCAGGGCGATGCCGTTCATCTCGGCAGCCATCGAGAACTCGCGGATGCCGAAGTGGACGGTACGGCCGTACGGGTTGGCCTCGGGCAGCGGGTTGCCCTTCGGCAGGAAGGAAGAGGTCTTGTCGATGGTGGTGTTGTTCGAGCCCGCGAGGTCGGCCGAGCCGCCCCACAGCTCGGGCAGCACCGGGCCGAGCGCCTGGAGGACCTTGCCGGAGGCGGCGCGGGTGGCGACGGACGTGCCCTCCTCGAAGACGGGCAGCGCGTCCTCCCAGCCCTCGGGGAGCTGGCCGGCCACGACCCGGTCGAAGAGCCGCGCGTGCTCCTCGTTCCCGGTGCGCCACTCGGCGATCCGCTTGTCCCACGCGGCGTGGGCCTCGGCGCCCCGGTCGAGGGCCCGGTGGGTGTGGGCCAGGACGTCGGCGTCGACCTGGAAGCTCCGCTCGGGGTCGAAGCCGAGGAGGCGCTTGGTGGCGGCGACCTCGTCGGCGCCGAGCGCGGAGCCGTGCGAGGCCTCGGTGTTCCGCGCGTTCGGGGCGGGCCAGGCGATGATCGTGCGCATCGCGATGATGGACGGCCGCTCGGTCTCGGCCTGGGCCGTCTTCAAAGCTGTGTACAGGGCGTGAACGTCGACGTCACCCTCGGTGGTCGGCTCGATGCGCTGGGTGTGCCAGCCGTAGGCCTCGTACCGCTTCAGGACGTCCTCGGAGAAGGCGGTCGCGGTGTCGCCCTCGATGGAGATGTGGTTGTCGTCGTAGACGAAGACCAGGTTGCCGAGCCTCTGGTGGCCGGCCAGCGAGGAGGCCTCGGCGGAGACGCCCTCCTCCAGGTCGCCGTCGGAGACGATCGCCCAGATCGTGTGGTCGAAGGGGGAGGTGCCCTCGGCGGCCTCGGGGTCGAAGAGGCCGCGCTCGTAGCGGGCGGCCATGGCCATGCCCACGGCGTTGGCGACGCCCTGGCCGAGGGGTCCGGTGGTGGTCTCGACGCCGGCCGTGTGGCCGTACTCCGGGTGCCCCGGCGTCTTCGACCCGTGCGTCCGGAAGGACTTGAGGTCGTCCAGCTCCAGCTCGTACCCGGCGAGGAACAGCTGGGTGTAGAGGGTGAGCGAGGTGTGCCCGGGGGAGAGGACGAAACGGTCCCGGCCGGTCCACTCGGGATCGGCCGGGTCGTGGCGCATCGCCTTCTGGAAGATCGTGTACGCGGCCGGGGCCAGGCTCATCGCGGTGCCGGGGTGCCCGTTGCCGACCTGCTGCACGGCGTCGGCCGCGAGGAGGCGCGCGGTGTCCACGGCGCGCCGGTCGAGGTCGGTCCACTCGAAGCTGTCGCCGAAGCCGTCGTCGAAGCCGTCCGATGTCTGCGTGCTCGTCTCCGTGCTCATCTTCAAGAAGTCCTCGTTCGAAGCGTTCTGGCTGGCCTGACGCGTTCAAAAGTAAAAGTCTGACTTTTGGGAGGGAAGGTCGGGGTGTGTCAGCCTGTGGTGAAAGTGGGACACGGATCTTCGACAGGGACGGCACGAGAAGGACATGGCGGACAGAACGCCCAACGGGGCAGCCGACGGTGACGGGATCAGGACCTTCCCCTTCCCGGTGGATCTGAGCGTCGGCGGCGTCGGCATGCAGGTCGGCACGATGGGGACGGAACGCCTGTGGCACGCCGACGCCCCGCTGGAGCGCGTCCACCGCATCGACTTCCACGTGGTCATGCTCTTCACCGAGGGCCCGGTCCGCCACATGATCGACTTCGCCGAGTACGAGGCCCGGGCCGGCGACCTGCTGTGGATCCGCCCGGGCCAGGTGCACCGCTTCTCGCGGACCTGCGAGTACCGCGGCAGCGTCCTCACCATGCAGCCCGGCTTCCTGCCCCGGGCCACCGTCGAGGCGACCGGCCTCTACCGCTACGACCTGCCGCCCCTGCTCCGCCCCGACGCTCCGCACCTCGCCGCGCTCCGGGCGTCCCTCGCCCACCTGCAACGCGAGTACGAGGACACGGAGACCCTCCCCCCGAGCCTGCACGCGTCCGTGCTGCGGCACTCCCTCACGGCGTTCCTCCTCCGCCTCGCCCACTTGGCGGCCAGTTCGGCGGAGGCGGCCCGCCGCCAGGCCGACACGACCTTCACCCTCTTCCGGGACGCGGTGGAGAAGGACTTCGCCACCAACCACAGCGTCAGCGCCTACGCCGACGCCCTCGGCTACTCCCGCCGCACCCTGGTCCGCGCGGTCCGCGCGGCGACCGGCGAGACCCCCAAGGGCTTCATCGACAAGCGGGTCGTCCTGGAGGCCAAGCGCCTCCTGGCTCACACGGACCTCCCGATCGGCCGCGTCGGTGCGGCGATCGGCTTCCCGGACGCGGCGAACTTCTCCAAGTTCTTCCACCTGCACACCGGGCAGACACCGGTGGCGTTCCGGGCGGAGCTGCGCTGACCTGGGCGGGCCGGGCAGCGCGACGGCGCCGGAGGGAATCCCTCCGGCGCCGTGCGCCCGACTGCCGTGTCAGTGACGCCGTGTCAGTGGCCGAAGTCGAACCAGTTCACGTTCACGAAGTCCGCCGACTGGCCGCTGCTGAAGGTGAGGTAGACGTCGTGGGTGCCCGTCACCGAGCTGATGTTGGCCGGGATCGTCGTCCAGGTCTGCCAGCCGCCCGTGTTGGCGACGGAGAAACTGCCGATGGGGGAGTTGGAGGCGCTGTCGAGCCGGACCTGGACCGTGCCGCTCACCCCGGAGGCCGCGCCGCTCGCCACCCTCGCGTAGAACTGGGTGGCCGCCGTGGAGCCGAAGTTGACGCCCTTGTAGAGCGCCCAGTCGCCGTTGGCGACGTACCCGATGTCCTGGCCGCCGCCGGTGTCGGTGGTGGTCTCGGCGGTCACGCCGGACTGGCTGTCGTACGACTCCGCCTGGATGGCGCTGTACGCGTCCCGGCTGCCGGTCGGCGGGGTGGTGGTACCGCTCCCACTGGCCTGCAGGACCTGGACGTAGTCGACGACCATCGGGTGGCCGGACTCGGTGGCGCTGGTCGGTCCGCCGCCGAACGCGTCCGGGAAGCCGCCGCCCATCGCCACGTTCAGGATGACGAAGAAGCCGTGGTTGGTGGCGTTCGCCCAGGTGGTGGCGTCGACCTGACTGGACGTCACCGTCTGGTAGTTGACGCCGTCGACGTAGAAGCGGATCGCTTCGGGGCTCACCGAGCGGTCCCACTCCATCGTGTAGGTGTGGAAGCCGGACTGGCAGGTGGTGTTGGGGCAGGCGGTCGAATTGCCCAGGCCTGTCGTCTCGTTGCAGGGGCCGCCCGGGTTGGTGCCGCAGTGCATCGTCGCCCAGACCTTGTTCAGGCCCTGCACGTTCTCCATGATGTCCAGCTCGCCGACGCTCGGCCAGTTCTGGTAGTTGCCCCGGTAGGGCGCGCCCAGCATCCAGAACGCGGGCCAGTAGCCGTAGGCGGCGGTGCCGGTGACGTTCGGCATCTGGATGCGGGCCTCGACGCGCAGCTTGCCGCCGGCCGGGGGCTGGAAGTCGGTACGGGTGGTCTCGATGCGGCCCGACGTCCAGTTGCCGGCCGAGTCCCGCACCGGCGTGATCTTCAGGTTGCCGCTGCCGTCCAGGGCGACGTTGGTGGTGCTGGAGGTCATCGTCTCGACCTCGCCGGTGCCCCAGTTGGCGGCCCCTCCGGGGTACGAAGTCCCGGTGTCGTACTGCCAGTTGGAGGTGTTGACGCCGGTGCCGGCGGTGCCGGTGAAGTCGTCGAGGAAGACCTGGCTCCAGCCGGACGGCACGCTGGGGGCGGAGGCGTTGGCGGGGAGGGTGGCGGTGGTGGCGGCCGCGACCGCCAGGCCCATGGTGGCGAGCGCGGCGAGAAGGGCGCGGCGGAACGAGCGCCGCCGTCTGTGATCCGCAGGGGCTATACCGGAGGTTTCACTCATGGGGGTGCCTCTCGGGTACGGAGGGGGGTGCGCGGGTGTGCCTCCGAGAGCGCCGGAATTGGCCGAGACTGGTTGAGAGCGCTCTCAAAGTGGGCCCAATGTGCTCTCCGTGCCTTCGGCCGTCAAGAGTTAAAACAAAGAATCACCTTGTTTCTCAACGGAGTTCAGGCGGTGAAGCCGCTCGCCTGCGGTGCCGCACCGGCTCACCGGCTCACCGGGCGGCAGTGGGCGGGGTCAGTACGCGCGGGCCACGACAGCGACGTTGCCCGGCTGGTCGTCGCTCTCGGGAACGGAACCGTCCGCGGCGACCAGGCACCGCACGGACACTCCCTGTTCGGCGAGTCTCGCCTCGCCCTCCACGCCCAGCGTTTCCCAGGCGATGCGCGCCCAGCCGGTGCTCGCCGCCTCCGCCGCCTCCTCGACCGTGGTCACCTCGACGGTGCGGTCCCTGCGGCGCTCACGGGACTGCGCCAGCAGCAGCGCCTGGTCGTCCTCCAGCACCTGGGGCAGGACCTCGGACAGTGCCCCGATCGGCGTCGGCTCCTTGCTTCCCGCCAGGCGGCGGACCAGCACGGCCGTACCGTTCTGCAGGTCGCGCGGTCCGACCTCGACGCGTACGGGCACCCCCTTGAGCTCCCAGTCGACCGCGCGGCGGCCGAAGGGGATGTCGACACGGTCGTCGACGTGCACGCGGATGCCGGCCGTCCTCAGCCGGTCCCCGACCTCACGGACCGCGGCCAGGACCGCGTCGTCGTCCTTGACGGCCACGACGACCACCTGGACCGGGGCCAGCCGCGGCGGGACGCGGAGGCCGTCGTCGTCGCCGTGCATCATCACCAGTGCGCCGACCATTCGGGTCGTGGAGCCCCAGGACGTCTGCCAGACGTACTCCTCACGGCCGTCCTTCGACAGGTACCGCGTCGCGAACGCCTTGGCGAAGTTCTGGCCCAGTTCGTGACTGGTGGTCATCTGGAGGGCCTTGCCGTCGCCCATCATGCCCTCCAGGGTGAGCGTGTTGATCGCGCCGGCGAACCGCTCCCTGACCGTCTTGCGACCCGGTACGACATCCATGGCGAGGACGTTCTCCAGGAAGTCGGCGTACACCTCCCGGTGGATGCGCGCGGCGTAGTCCCGGGCGTCCTCGTAGGTGGCGTGTGCGGTGTGACCTTCCTGCCACAGGAACTCCGTCGTACGAAGGAACACGCGCGGCCGGAGTTCCCAGCGGACCACGTTCGCCCACTGGTTGATCAGCAGCGGCAGGTCGCGGTAGCTCTGCACCCACTTGGAGAAGTAGTCGTTGACGATCGTCTCGGAGGTGGGACGGACGACGACGGGCTCCTCCAGCTCCTTGCCGCCGCCGTGGGTGACGACGGCCAGCTCGGGCGCGAAGCCCTCGACGTGGTCGGCCTCCCTGGTCAGGTACGACTGCGGGATGAAGAGCGGAAAGTACGCGTTCTGGGCGCCGGCCGCCTTGATCCGGGCGTCCAGGTCCTGCTGCATCCGTTCCCACAGGCCGTAGCCGTACGGTCGGATGACCATGGTGCCGCGCACCGGCCCGTTGTCGGCCAGCTCGGCCTTGCCGACCAGGTCCTGGTACCAACGGGGGAAGTCGTCCGCCCGGCGGGTGAGAACGGGTGCCTTTGCCATGGCGCGCAGCGTAGAACCCGGCTCCACCGGGGCGCGAACCGATTACTGGACCGAGCGACAGTCCCTAGACCGCGCTGCCCGCCTTCCAGTCCGCCCAGGACAGGTTCCAGCCGTTGAGGCCGTTGGAGGCCTCGACGGTCTTCTCGCCGGAGTTCTTGACGATCACCACGTCGCCGAGGATCGAGCTCTCGTAGAACTTGTAGCCCGCCACCGAGGAGTCGCTCGCGCCCTTGGCGTCGTGCAGGCCGACACAGCCGTGGCTGGTGTTCTCGCTGCCGAAGACCGAGGTGGACGCCCAGTAGTTGCCGTGCACGAAGGTGCCGGAGGTGGTCAGGCGCTGGGCGTGCGGGACGTCGGAGATGTCGTACTCGTCGCCGAGGCCGACCGTGGAGGACTCCATCCGGGTCTGCTTGAACCGCTCGCTGATCACCATGATCCCGGACCAGGTGGTGTGCTGGGAGTTGCCGCCGGAGACCGGGTAGGAGGCGTAGGTGGCGCCGTCCCGCTTCACGGTCATCTGCTTGGTGGAGAGGTCGACCGTGCTGATCTGCTCGCGGCCGATGTGGAAGGTGACGTCCTTGGACTGCACGCCGTAGATGCCGTCCGAGCCCTCGACGTCCTTCAGCTCCAGGCTCAGCGTGATCTTGGTGCCCTTCGCCCAGTACGTCTCCGGGCGGAAGTCGAGGCGGGTGTCGCTGAACCAGTGCCCGACGACCTCGACCTCCGGCTCCGCGGTCACGGTGATCGCCTTCTGGACCGCCGCCCGGTCCTTGACCGCGTGGGTGAAGTTGATCGACACCGGCATGCCGACGCCGGACGTGGAGTCCGCCTCGGGCGTGAAGTAGCCGATGAACGTCTCGCCGGGGGACTTCGTGGTGAAGGTGGCCACCGTCTCGTCGGTCGCGCCCTGCGCCTTCGCCGTCACCGTGTACTTCGTGCCGGAGAACGGGTTCTTCGCCGACGTCCACTTCGTCTTCGCGGCGTTGAAGGTGCCCGACAGCGTCGCCCCGTCGTTGCCCGCGACGGTCACGGAGGCCAGCGTGCCGTCCGCCACCGTGACCTCGACCGGGGTGGTGAAGTCGGCCTTCTTGGTGCCGGAGACGGGACTGACCGTGATCGTCGCCTTCTTGGTCGCGGACTTCACGGAGGCCGTGGCGCCCTTGCCGTCGGTGGTGGCCGCGGCGTCCGTGGAGGAACTGCATCCGGCCAGCGCGGCCCCCGCGGGCACCGCGCCCAGAGCGGCGAGGATCCCGCGCCGGGACCACTTCCCCGACTGCCGTCCGGACCCGTTCGATATGTGCTGGACGCCCACGACACGCCTTCCTGACTTGTACACCTGTGTCAGGGCATCCTGCGCTCGTTGTATGGGTGGTTCCTTTGAATCACGGGTCTGCCCGCTGAGATTCCGATGAGGAGCGGGGAGGTCACGCTGCGCAGCCGCGGTCAATCCCCTGCGGACCGGGGCGAGTCGGCCGGAACCCGGGTTGTCCCGTCCCTCCGATCGTGAACAGAGTATGAACGCCCGACCGGCGGCCTGAGTTTCCGGTGAGATCACCTTCCCGGCCTGGCTTCCCCACCTATCCGATCGGAATAGTGAAGAAGCAGTACGCCGAACCCGCCGGAGGTATTCCGTGACCGACGTCCGCAAGCGGCACAACGTGGCCATCGTGGGAGCAGGCGCGGCGGGCACCCTCACCGCCGTCCAGCTCTGCGAGACGGCGCACCGCCGCCGGACTCCGCTCGACCTCGTCCTGATCGACCCGGCCCCGGAGGCGGGCCGGGGCACCGCCTACGCCACCCGCGACCCCAGGCACCGGCTCAACGTGCCCGCCGGCAACATGAGCGCATACCCGGACGACCCCGGGCACTTCGTCCGCTGGCTCTGCCGGCACGGCGAACCCACCGTCACCGGCGCCGACTTCGCCACCCGCTACCGCTACGGCGCCTACCTCGCCGACACCCTCGGCCAGGCTCTCGTCCGCGCCCACGGCACGGTCGCCGTACGGCGGCTGCGCAGCCTCGCGGAGAGCTGTACCGGCACCCCCGACGGCTGGGTGGAACTCCACCTCGCCGACGGGGGACCGCTGGCGGTGGACAGCGCGGTCCTGGCCACCGGCCCCGCCGGGGCGAGCGCCGGCTGGGCCCCGCCCGCCCTGCGCACCTCACCCCGGTTCGTCGCCACTCCGTGGGCGCCGGGCGCCCTGGACCCCGTACGGGACAGCCCCGAGGACGTCCTCCTGGTCGGCACCGGCCTGACCGCCGTCGACCTCGCCCTCACCCTCGACCGGCCCGGCCGCACCATGCACACCCTCTCCCGCAGCGGACTGCTGCCCCAGCCGCACGCCCTCGGCCCGGCCGGCGCCATGCCCGCCCCGGACGGCCTCGACGACACCTCGCTGGGCCGGCTGCGCCGCGCGGTCTACCGCCACCTGAGCCGCTCCGTACGCACCCACGGCGACTGGCGGCCCGGCCTGGACAGCCTGCGCCCGCACACCGCCCGGCTCTGGCGCAGCCTCACCCCCGACGAGCGCGAGGAGTTCCTGACCCGCGAGGGCGCCCTGTGGAACACCCACCGCCACCGCATGGCCCCCGCCACCGCCGAACACGTCTCCCGCGCCCGCACCGCGCGCCGCCTGCACGTCCACACCGGGACGGTGGTGCGCGCCACGGACACCGAACAGGGCCCCCTTGCAGTCGAGTTGTCCGGCGGCCAGACGCTGCGAGTGGGCTGGGTGATCGACTGCACCGGACCCGGCCGCCGCCTCGACTCCCCCCTGTGGCAACACCTGTTCGCCTCCGGCACGGCCGCCCCGGGACCGCTCGGCATGGGCGCCGCCACCCGCGACGGACAGCTCCTCGACGAACGGGGAAGCGCCGGGCTGCCGCTGTTCACGCTGGGCGCCCCGCGCCGGGGCGAGCTCTGGGAGACCACGGCGATCCCCGAGATCCGGGTCCAGGCCGCCGAACTGGCCCAGCGGCTGCTGCCGTTCCCGGAGCGCCGGCGGGGCTCGCGGCGGCCGGTGGACGGCCACGGGCTGCCCCTGTCCACCCACGCCGAGGCGGCCGCCGCCTACCGCGGCGGCCTCGACCGGGTCCTCAAGGTGCGCTCCGGCGCCGAGGACGCCTTCGCCCGCGCGGTCGCCCTCGACCCCGGCTTCGCGCTCGGCCACGCGGCCCTCGCCCTGCTGGGCCACGAGTGCGCCGCCGCCGTCGACGTGCCGCGCGCCCTCGCCGACGCCCAGCGCAGCGCCCGCGAACGCGCCGACGAACGCGAGCGGTCCTTCGTGGACGTGGTCACGCGCCGGGTGACCGGCGACGACGGCGACGAGGCGCTCGTACGGCATCTGCGGGAGCACCGGGGAGACGCGCTGGCGCTCGCGGCGGCCGTGCCGACCATCGCCTTCTCGGGGGTGAGCGACCTGCAGGACGACGACGCCCTCAGGCTGCTCGACCTGACCTCACCCGCTTACGACGGCCACTGGTTCCACACCTCGCTGCTGGCCTTCCTGCGCCAGGAACAGGGGCGGTTGCACGAGGCGGGCGAACTGGCCCACCGGGCGCTCGCCGCCGAGCCCGCCTCCGGACACGCGGTGCACGCCCTCGCGCACGTCCACTACGAGTCCGGGGCGCACGAGGCGGGCCGGGACTGGCTGGACGGGTGGGTGTCCGGGCGCGGCCGGGGCGCGGTGCACCGGGCGCACTTCTCCTGGCACATCGCCCTGCACGAACTCGCCCTCGACGACCCGGCCGCCGTCCGCCGGCGGTGGTTCGCACAGCTCGCACCGGGCCGGGTGGTGAGCGGGGTACGGGCCCTCGTCGACTCGGGGTCGCTGCTGTGGCGGGCCCGGGTGAGCGACAGCTGGCAGGGGGACTTCCCGGTCGCGGGGGTGCTGGAGGCGGTGGAACGCGACGTACTGGAGCGGCCGCAGACCGCGTTCACCGCGATGCACGCGGCCGTCGCCCTCACCGCCGCCGGGGACCTGGCCGCGCTGCGCCGGCTGCGCGACCACGCCGCCGGCGCCGACGAGGTGCAGCGCGAGGTGGTCGCCCCGCTGTGCGAGGCGTTCGCCGCGCTCGTCGAGGAGCGCTTCCAGGAGGCGGCCCGGGGGCTCGACGCGCTGCTGCCGGTGCTGCGCCGGGTGGGCGGCAGTGCGGCCCAGCGCGAGGTGGTGGAGGAGACCCTGCTGTACGCCCTGGTCTCGGACGGCCGCTGCGAGGCGGCACGCCAACTGCTCGACGCCCGCCTCGACCGCACCCACGCCCCGCGCGACCTGCGCCTGCGCGCGGGGCTGGCCTCCTGAGCGGTCAGGAGGCCGAGCCCGGCGGTCCGGGTCGACGGGAAACGGTGGCGGTTTCCGGCCTACCAGGACCGACCGGCCTACCAGGCCCGGCCGACCTGAACTGACCGGCCGACCTGCCCCGGACCACCGCCGCGCCCGGCCCGTGCCCCTCAGCGTTCGGCGCCCTGGGGCTCCTGGAGCCGGGCGGCGGTCGGTCGGCTGTCCCGGGCGCCGTCGACGGGCTCCTGGGTGCTCGTCGGCCGGTCGGCGAGCTTGAGCCAGACCACTCCGATGATGATGACGCCCAGCCACAGGGCCTGGACCGGCGTGAGGGCCTCGTCGAAGAAGACGGGGCTCAGCAGCGCCGCACCGGCCGATCCGATGCCGGCCCAGACGGCGTAGCCGATACCGACGTCGATGGCGCGCAGCGCGACGCTCAGTGCCCAGAGCGTCAGAAGGAAGAACACGACGGCGACCAGCGACCACGTCAGACGGGTGAAGCCGTGGCTTCCGCCGACGGACAGCGCATAGCCGACTTCGAACCCTCCGGCGAGCAGAAGCATGAGCCAGGCGTTGGCCGAGGAGCGGCCGGTGTTCGACATGAGGTGAGTCCTCTCGTGAAGATGGGGCGGGCGACGGCGCGGATCCTCAGGCGGCACCGCTGAGCTGCAGGCCGACGACGCCGGTGATGATGACGGCGATGCCGAGGGCCTTGCGCCAGTCCAGTCGCTGGCCGAAGAGCGCCGCCCCGAGCAGGGTGATGCCGACGCCGGCGACGGACGTCCAGATGGCGTAGCCGACACCGACGTTGAAGGTCAGCAGGGCCCTGCTGAGGAAGTAGGTCCCGATCGCACCGCTGAGCAGGGTCACGACGGTCCACTTGCGGTTCTTGAAGCCCTGTTCCTCGCCGCCTTCCGGGTCGGCCACGCGGTGCTGGCGCCCTCGCCCGAACTGGGCCCCGCCGCCCGTGCGACGCTCGCCGCGCAGGCCCGGTGCTCCCGGACGCTGACCGTCGACGCCCAGGGTGTGCTCGACACCGCTCCGGTCGAGCCGGACGAGGAGGCCGCCCGGGACTTCGACACCGTGGACCCCGCCGCCGCGCCCCTGCTGCTCACCACCTCCGGCTCCACCGGCACCCCGAAGATCGTGCCCGTCCCGGGCGACGGCTTCGAGCGGTTCGCCGACTGGGCGGCCGGCCGGTTCCGCCTCACCGGCCAGGACACACTGCTCAGTTACGCACCGCTGAACTTCGACCTCTCCCTGCTCGACGTGTGGACCGCGCTGCGGCTGGGCGCCCGGGCCGTTCTCGTCGAGCAGGAGCACAGCGCGGACGCGCGCCACCTGCAGGACCTGATCACCCGGCACCAGGTCACCTTCGTCCAGGGCGTGCCGATGCTGCACCGGCTGCTCGTCCAGGACGGTGCCGTGCATCCCGCGGTCCGCACGGTCGTCTTCACCGGGGACGCGCTGCCGGAGGCACTGCTGCGACAGCTCGGCACGGCCTTCCCCGGCGCCGGCTTCCACAACGTCTTCGGGTGCACCGAGACCAACGACAGTTTCCTCTACGACGCCGATCCCGCCGTCGCCGGTGACCAGACCCCCATCGGCCGACCGCTGCCCGGGGTGCGGGCCCTGCTGCTGGACGCCGAGGGACGGGTCCTCGACGGCCCCGGCACCGGCGAACTCCTCGTGACCACACCGTTCCAGACCTCCGGCTACCTCCAACGCTCCCGCAACGAAGGGGTGTTCGTACCCGCCCCGGACGGCGGCGGCGAGGTCTTCTACCGCACCGGCGACCTCGTCACCCGGGACGCCGACGGCCTGCACCGGCTGCAGGGGCGTACCGACTTCCAGGTCAAGGTCCGCGGGGTGCGGACCAACGTCCAGGAGGTCGAGAACGTCCTGGCGGCCCACCCCGAGGTCGCCGAGGCCGCCGTCGTCGCGATCCCCGACCCGGAGGCCGGCTACCGGCTGCACGCCCAGGTGACCCGGCGGCCTGGTACCTCGCTCACCTCGCTGAGGCTGCGCTCGCACAGCGCCGAGCGCCTGCCCCGGCACGCCATCCCGTCCTCCGTGCACGTGGGCGACACCCCGCTGCCGCGCACGTCCACCGGAAAACCCGACCGCAACCTCATCAAGGCAGCACGACAGAAGGGAAATCCCGCATGACCTCCCTGACGGACGAGATTCGCGGCTACGTGGTCGCCGAGTTCCTCGACGGAGAGGACACGGCCGACCTGACCGCCGAGTTCGACCTCATCGACAACGGCGTGGTCGACAGCCTCGGCGTGGTCCGGATCGTCTCGCACCTCTCCCGGACCTATGCGATCCCGATCGACGACATTCCGCTGACCCCGGACAACTTCCGCAGCATCGGCGCCATTTCGGCATTCGTCGAGACCGCGGCGAAGACCGCCGCCTGAGCCGAGCCGACTTCCGGACTTCCGCGGAGATCCCGGCATCAGAGAACCCGGCACGAACTCCGGAGCGCTTCCAAAAAAAGCCTCCGGACGAACCCCTCACACACCAGGAGACACGAATGATCGTCCGCAGCACCAGCGAGCTCCCCGCCGTCGAGTGGGGCAACGGCACCAGCCACCGGCTGCTCACCGAGGCCGACGGCATGGGCTTCACCGTGTGCGAGACGCTGGTCCGCAAGGGCACCACGAGCGCCCTGCAGTACCGCCGCCACCTTGAGGCCTGCTACTGCACGGGCGGCTCAGGCGAGGTCGTCACCGCGTCCGGCGAACGCTACAAGATCACCGAGGGCACCATCTACGCCCTCGACGAGAACGACGCGCACTATCTCGTGGCCTCCGACTACGAGGACCTGAGACTCATATCCGTGTTCAGCCCGGCCCTGCGCGGCGACGAGAAGCACACGCTGTCCCCGGACGGCTTCTCCCAGTACTGAGTTCCGCGATCCGGGGCCCGCCCCGCCGGCCGCGGCGCGGGCCCCGGCCCCGACCAGCGACGTACCGGAAGGCAGCACACGTATGACACCCGCACCGTCCGCACCGCGGACCACCGACACCGACACCGACTCCGACACCCGCACCGACACCCGCATCGGCACCGGCACGGACACCGGGCCGGACCCTTACGCCCTCGCCGCCCCCTGGGCTGACGAACTCAACCACGACGTCGAGGAGTGGGACGCCCGGGCGGAGTTCCCCTGGGAGAAGTGGAAGACCATCCAGCGCTCCGGGTTGCTCACCGTGCCGTTCGAGACGCGGTACGGCGGCCGTGGCGGCACCCTGACCGACACGATGCGCGCCCTCGAAGGGCTCGGGCGCACCTGCCGTGACGCCGGCCTCGGTTTCTCCGCCTCCACACAGATCGTCAGCGTCGGCGTCCCGCTGCAGGCGTTCGGCTCCGAGGAGCTCAAGGACCGCTTCCTGCCCCCGGTCGTCACGGGCGACCTGATCACCGCGCACGCCATCACCGAGCCGGGTAACGGCTCCGACGCCCTGAACATCTCCACCACCGCGACCCGGGACGGCGACGACTACGTCGTCGACGGCGGCAAGATGTTCATCACCAACGCCCCGATCGCCGACCTCTTCCTGCTGTACGTGCGCACCGGGAAGCCCGGCCCGTTCGGCCTGAGTGTCTTCCTCGTCGAGCGGGACACCCCCGGCCTCAGGGTCGGCGAGCCGCTCGGCAAGATGGGGCTGCGCACCTCCCCGCTGAGCGAGGTGACCTTCGAGCGGCTGCGGGTGCCCGCCACCCGGCGCATCGGCCAGGAGGGCGCCGGCTTCCTGATCCTCGACCACGTGATGAAACGGGAGATCCTCTTCTCCTTCTCCCTCACGCTCGGCGAGATGGAGCACCGGCTGGAGCGCGTCCTCAAGTACGCCAAGTCCCGCCGTCAGTTCGGCGAACCGATCGGCGCCTTCCAGGGCGTCGCCCACAAGATCGCGGACATGAAGATCGCGGTGGAGACCGCCCGCAAGTGGCTCACCGACACCGGCGCCAAGGTGGCGTCCGGCCAGGACGCCGCGATCGACGTCGCCGCCACCAAGACCGTGGTCAGCGAGGCCAACAAGCGCACCGCGCTCGACGCCGTCCAGATCTTCGGCGGCCAGGGCTATCTCACCGCCACCGGAATCGAGCGGGACGTCCGCAACGCGGTCGGCGGAACCATCTACTCCGGCACCAGCGAGATCCAGCGCAACCGCATCGCCTCCCTCCTGGGCCTGTGAGCCGGAAGCCGACGAAAGGGTCACCCATGAACGCACTCACCCCGGACGACGTGCGAAGGCTCACCGCGCCCACCGACTTCCTCGACTATGACAGTGAGCCCGTCCAGTCCTTCGTCGACGAGGCGGTCACCGACCGCGGCGCCGACAAGCGCCGGCTGGCCGTCGAGCTCTACCACGCCGTCCGTGACGACGTCTTCTACGAGGTGTACGGCGCCGACCTGTCCGAGCAGGGTCTGCGGGCCAGTCACACCGCGGCCACCCGCAAGGGCTTCTGCCTGCACAAGTCGGCGCTGTACGCGGCGGCCTGCCGGGCCGTGGGCATCCCCGCCCGCGTCCACTACGGCGACGTGCGCAACCACCTCGCCTCGGACCGGCTGCGCGCCCACATCGGCGGGGACGTCTTCTTCCACGGCCTCAACTCGGTCCACCTGGACGGCAGGTGGGTCAAGGCCACCCCGGTCTTCAACAAGATCCTGTGCCGCCTGTACGGCATGAAGCCGCTGGAGTTCGACGGCACCGCCGACAGCCTGCACCACCCCTTCGACGACCAGGGCCGCCAGAGCATGGAGTTCCTGACCGACCACGGCGGCTTCGACGACGTTCCCTACGAGTTCGTGATGGCGAACATGCGCCGCAAGCACCCCGGCTTCCTGAACACCGACGGCACCGGCACGGTCCGCGGCGGCTCGCTGGCCGCCGAGGCCTCCGCCTGATGCGGCCCGACGGCCCGACCGGCACCGACGCCCCCGACGACTTCGACGGACCCGGACCACGAGGAGACACGGAGATGAGCACCATCCGCGCCCGGCAGGACGGCTGGGAGGCGCGGGCCCGGATCGGCCTGGTCGTGCCGCACGCGGACGTCGGCCCGGAGTCGGAGTTCCAGGCGATCGCGCCCGAGGACGTGTTCGTGCACGGCTCACGCGTCCACTTCGGCGCGATGCGGGCCGGCGGCGAGATGGACCCGAAGATCCCGCACGACCCGGTGCGGGCCTTCGTGGAGCCGCCGCACATCGACGACGCGGTGGAACTGCTGGCCGCCGCCCCGCTCGACGCGATCGCGCTGGGCTTCACCAGCTCCGCCTACGTCCTCGGCGCGGCCGGCGAGAAGGACCTGTTCGCCCGGCTCGCCCGGGTCACCCGCGGGCTGCCGCTCACCGGCACCACCACGGCGGCCGTGGCCGGCTTCACCGCGCTCGGCGCCCGCCGGATCGCCCTCGTCAACCCGCCGTGGTTCGACGACCGGCTGTCCGGGCTCGGCGCCGACTACTTCACCGAACAGGGCTTCGAGGTCGTCCACCACGGCCCGTGCGGGCTGCCCAGCAACCAGAAGCTGATCACCCCCGGGGCGCTGTCCGAGTGGATCCGCACCACGGTCGCCGGGCACCGGCCCGACGCCGTCCTCGTGGCCGGCAACGGCATCCGCGCGGTGGGCGTCGTCGACGCACTGGAGGCGGAACTGGGCTTCGCGGTCCTGACCGCCAACCAGGTCCTGTTCTGGCACGCCCTGCACCTGGCCGGAGCGGCCGGGGCGGCCCACGGGATCACCGGGTACGGGCGGCTGTTCTCCGCCGAGCCGCCGGGCGGCCCGGCATGAGCCTGCTGGCGGCCGACGGACACGTCGCCCTGTTCGTCACCGACGAGGGGGACGCCCACCGGATCCCCCTCGTCTGCTGGCGCGACGACGGCACCTCCGTGCACGGCATGGTCCTCCACCGGGGCGCCCTGCACCGGGCCGAACACGTCCCCGGCTTCCGCCGCTACGCCCACCCTCTGGAGGACGACACGCCCGTACCCCGCACGGGGGCGCCCCAACCGGCACCCAGGTGACCGGGGCCCGCGCCCGTCTGTGATCATTCTGATGTCGTGGAGCGGGAACCTCCGGCCCCCGGATTACCTCTCACGAGTCGAAACAGAGCGTTCACAGCGTGTGCATGGTCCTGGACGGACGGCAGCGATCACCATCGGTCCAGGACCACGTGCCGCCGTCACACCGGGGGATCCGCATGCCCAGCCGCCGCCGCTTCCTCACCGGGGCCGCCGCCGCGCCCGTCGCGCTGGCGGCGGTCGGCGGGTGCGAGGACGGGGACGCGGCACAGCCGGCCGCCGAGCACCCCAGGCCCACCGTCAAACCCGCCGTGGCGGCCCCGGCCGCGCAGCACCCGTCCGACCGGCTCAACTTCGTCGTCATCCTCGCCGACGACCTCGGCTACGGCGAACTCGGCTCCTACGGCCAGCAGCTGATGCACACCCCGCGCCTGGACGCCCTCGCCGCCGAGGGCCTGCGCTTCACCCAGGCCTACGCGCCCGCCCCGGTGTGCGCGCCCTCGCGCTGCTCCATGCTCACCGGTCTGCACGGCGGGCACGCGACCGTGCGCACCAACCCCTGGGGCCCCGGCGGCCAGGGCGCCCTCACCGACCGGGACTTCACGTTCGCGGAAGCGCTCCGGGCGCTCGGCTACCGCACCGGCCTGATCGGCAAGTGGGGCTTCGGACCCAACACCCCGGGCATCACGCCGAGCCACCCCAACGCCCGTGGCTTCGAGGAGTTCTACGGCTACCTCACCCACCACCACGCCCACGACTACTTCCCCGAGTACCTCTGGCACAACGGTACCCGCGAGGAGATCCCGGCCAACAAGGACGGCGCCCAGCAGGTCTACGCCCCCGACCTCATCTCCGAACGCGCCCTCGGCTTCCTGAACACCCACCGCGACGAGCCGTTCCTGCTCTACCTCGCCCCGACCGTGCCGCACGCCCCCAGCAAGGACCCGCACGTCGGCGCGTACGCCGACCGCCCCTGGACCGGGCCCAACAAGCGGCACGCGGCCCAGGTCACCACCTTCGACACCCTCGTCGGCGACGTCACCGACAAGCTGACGGCGCTCGGTCTCGCCGACAACACCGTCGTCCTCGTCACCAGTGACAACGGCCCGCACGAGGAGGCGGGCACCGACCCCGACCTCTTCGACGGCAACGGCCCGCTGCGCGGCTACAAGCGGAACCTGTACGAGGGCGGCATCCGCGTCCCCTTCATCGCCTGGTCACCGCGGCACGTCAAGGCCGGCACCACCGACCGGCCCACCCCGCTCACCGACCTGCTGCCCACCCTCGCCGACCTCGCGGGCGCCCCCGCCCCGGCCGACGTCGACGGCCTCTCCATCGCCCCGCTGCTGCGCGGTTCCGCCGCTGCCGCCCGCCACGACAGCCTCTACTTCTACCGCAACCACGACGGCGTCACCGCCCGCCAGAACGCCGCCGACCAGGGCCGCGGCGACCGGCTCGCCGAGGCGCTGCGCAGCGGCGACCTCAAGGCCGTCCGGTTCGCGCCCGGCCAGAACCGCCGGGTCCCGGACGACCAGTGGGACGTGGAGCTGTACGACCTCGCCCGGGACCCCGGCGAGGAGCACGACCTCGCCGCCGCCCGGCCCGCCCGGGCGGACGCGCTGGTGAAGCTGATGCACGCGTCGTGGGCGCCGGTCTACCCGCGCAAGCCCTTCGGCGTGACCCTCGAAGTCGGCGGACGGGGAACGGAGTTCACGGTCACCGCCACGCTCGCCAACGGTTCCGCGCGCCCCTGGAACGCCGCCCGGCTCACCCTCGACACCCCGAGCGGCTGGCTGGTCCACGCCCGGGACACGGCCACCGCGCCCCGCCTCGACCCCGGCGAACGCCACACCGTCCACTGGCGGGTCACCCGCCCCCAGGTCTCCACCGCCACGACCCTCACCTGCCGGGGCACCGCCCACCACGGGGACGACGAGATCACCTACACGGCGACGGCGACGCTCACCTGACCGGCGCCGGCCGCTCGCCCCGCACCCGCGCACTCACCTGACCAGCGTCGGCCGCTCAGCCCTTACCCGCGCCGGTACCGCCCACCACTGGTCCGGGCGGTCCACGACCGAGGCGTCCGGACCGGTGTCGAGGTACCGGGCGAGGCGCAGCAGGTAGGCCGCGATGCCCGCCGCGCCCTGCATCCAGGAGGTGCCCGGCGGCAGCAGCGGGGACTCGATGCGGTACTCGACGAACCGCCAGCGGGCGCCGGCCCCGTCCCGGACCGCCCGCTCCACGAGCGCGTCGCCCATCCGCACCGCGGCGCCCACCAGCGTGTCCGCCCGCGGCGTCCCCGCGAGGTCCTGCGCCGCGTCGAGGAGGACGTCCCCGACGCCCGCCGTCCCGCAGCAGCGGCCGTCGTTGTCCCAGAAACCGGGACGCAGCCGCTCCGGGAGCCCCGAGGTGAGGATCGAGGTCAGGCAGCGCTGCCGCAGCTCCTCGACGTCGTGCCCCGCCACCTCGGTGACGCCCGCGTGGGCGAGCGCCGCGAACAGGTGCGAGGTGCCGGCCGGACCGTGGCACCAGGTGTACGTCACCGGCTCCACCTCCCGCTTCGACGGCGGGATGGTGTGCGGGACGACGAAACCGCCGTCCGCGAGCGAGCCCATGGCCAGCACATGGCGGGCCGCGTCCACGGCGGCCGCGACGAAGTCCTCACGGTGCAGTGCCGCGCCCGCCACCGCCAGTGCGGCGCCCACCCCGGCGGCGCCGTGCGAGTAGTTCGGGCAGCGCCATTCCGTGCTCGGCGAGATCCCCCAGTCCAGGCCCGTCTCCGTGCGGTCCGCCATCCGCAGCAGGGCCTCGCCGCCGGTCGTCGCGATCGCCTGCGCGTACTCGCCGCCCGCCCAGACGGCCGTCATCACCACGCCCGCGACGCCCATGATGATGTCGGTGAGGGGCGCGTCCGAATCCGGCACGAAGGCGGTGGTGGTCCGCCAGCCCTCGGGGGTCGCGAGTTCGGCCAGCCGCCGCAGCACGACCGCCTCGCTGCCAGGGGTGAGCAGGCGCAGCGCCGTGGCATGGCCCGCCAGGCCGATGTAGAGGGAGGGCTCGGTCACGACGGGTGCCTGCGCCGACAGCCGGCTCACGATCCCGCCCGCCAGGGTCTGTTCCGGCGCGCTCAGTGCCCGGTACCGCGCGATCTCCGCCAGTGCCGGGGCCAGGCCCGCGATGCCCGCGTACAGCGAGTCCCGGTCCTCGTCGGGCGAGGGGGCCTCGGGGTCCTCCTCCGGCACCGACTCCGGCAGCCAGGGGCCCTCGTCCTCCCGTACCTGCCCCAGCACCCATGCCCAGGCGGCCTCGCCCAGTTCTCTGTACACGTCACTCGTCGTCACCCGGACACGTTACCCGGCCTCTGAGGGCGTCCGGTCCGGCTGCCAGCCCAGCGCCCGGGAGATCCCGCGGGCCGCCAGCCGCACCGCCGGGACCAGCACCGGTACCTGGGCGTCGGCCTCGGGCACCACCACCGAGACGGCCGCGACCACCTGCCCGGTCGTCCCGCGCACCGGAGCCGCCACCGACAGCGCGTCGTCGGTGACCTGACGGCTGCTCACCGCGGCACCCGTACGCCGTACTTCGGCCAGCGAGCGGCGCAGCCGGTCCGGATCCGTGACGGTGTACGGCGTGAAGGATGCCAACGGGCCCGCGCAGTAGTCCTGTTGGAAGCCGGGCGGCTCGTGTGCGAGCAGGGCGAGCCCCACCCCGGTCGCGTGCAGCGGCCAGCGGGCGCCCACCCGGATGTGCACGCCCACCGCCGAACGTCCCGACAGCCACTCGATGTAGACGACCTCGGCCCCGTCCCGCACCGCCAGCTGCACGTTCTCGTGGGTGGCCTCGTACAGGTCCTCCAGGTACGGCAGGGCGATCTGCCGCAGCGCCAGACCGCGCGGCGCCAGCGCGGCCAGCTCCCAGAGCCGCAGGCCCACGTGGTAGAGGCCGTCCGCGTCGCGTTCCAGCGCGCCCCATACGGTGAGCGCCCCGACCAGCCGGTGCGCGGTGGTCAGGGAGAGCCCGGCCCGGCGGCTGATGCCGGACAGGCTCAGCGCCGGATGCCCGTGGTCGAAGGCGGCCAGCACCGCGAGCAGCCGGTCGGGCGCGGACCGGGCGGCGGCGGTCATGGCCGGTCGGCGACGCGCAGCAGCAGCGTGTGGAGCGCGGCCCGCTCGGCGGGCTCCAGCGGGCCCAGCAGGTCGTTCGTCACCCGCTGGCCGGCCTCGTCGGTGTCCCGCAGGAACTCCCGCCCGGCCTCGGTCAGCACGACGATGCGGCTGCGGCGGTCGTCGGGGGAGGGGCGCCGCTCGGCGAAGCCCAGCTTCTCCAGGTCGTCGACCAGGCCGACGATCGCGCTCGGGTCGTAGCCGAGCCGGGCGCTCAGCTCCCGCTGGAGCGAGCCCTCCGAGCCGGCGAGGAAGCGCAGCACCGCGTAGTGGCGCAGCCGCAGCCCCGACTCCTGCAGGAACGTGTTGAAGAGCTGCCCCGAGCGCAGGCCCAGGCGGTACAGCAGGTAGCCCGTGTCCGCGTGCAGCCCGCGCATCCACGGCTCGTCCGCGTCGATCGAGGTCGGTTTCTCGGTGTGCCGGCGAGTGATGGCGGTCTCCCTGGTACGGGCCCCGGCGACGGGGCGGGCGGTCGGACAGATTCCAGCATGAGGCACCCGTAGGTCGGCAACAACTATTGACGACAACAATTATTGCTCTTAGCTTCGATCTCGAAAGCCGCAGGTGGCCCCCGGGGCCGCCACCGTCGTCTGTGAAGGGACCGACCGTGCCCACCATCGATCTCACCGGCAAGGCCGCCGTCGTGACCGGCAGCGGCCGGGGCCTGGGCCTCGCCTACGCCCATGCCCTCGCCGCCCACGGCGCCTCAGTGGTCGTCAACGACGTGGACGAGACCGTCGCCGAGCAGGCCGTGAAGTCCATCGCCGAGGCCGGCGGCACCGCCGTCGCCGAGGTGGTCCCGGTCGGCACCGCCGAGGCCGCGGACCGGCTCGTGAACCGGGCGGTCCAGGAGTTCGGCCGCCTCGACATCCTGGTCACCAACGCGGGCATCCTGCGCGACAAGGTGCTGTGGAAGATGACCGACGACGACTTCGACGCGGTGATCGCCACCCACCTCAAGGGCACCTTCACCTGCGCCCGCGCCGCCGCCGTCCGGATGCGCGAGCAGGGCGAGGGCGGCACCCTGATCCTGGTCGGCTCCCCGGCCGGCCAGCGCGGCAACTTCGGCCAGACCAACTACAGCGCCGCCAAGGCCGGCATCGCCGCCATGGCCCGTACCTGGTCGATGGAGCTGGGCCGGGCGGGCATCACGGTCAACGCGATCGTCCCGGTGGCCGCCACCGCGATGACCGAGACCATTCCGGCCTTCGCCCCGTACGTCGAGGCCATGAAGAACGGCGAGCCGCTCCCGGGCTTCCTGCGCAGGGGCGAGGGTTTCGGCACCCCCGACGACTGCGCGGCCGTCGTCCCCTTCCTGGCCTCCGAGGCCGCCCGGGGCATCACCGGCCAGGCCATCGGCATCGGCGGCGACAAGGTGGCACTCTGGTCGCATCCCCAGGAGATCAGGGCGGCCTACGCGGACGGCGGATGGACCCCGGACACCCTGGCCGACGCCTTCCCCACCTCGGTCGGCGCCGAACTCCA
This sequence comes from Streptomyces sp. NPDC047061, assembly GCF_040643955.1. Taxonomy (NCBI): domain Bacteria; kingdom Bacillati; phylum Actinomycetota; class Actinomycetes; order Kitasatosporales; family Streptomycetaceae; genus Streptomyces; species Streptomyces sp. NPDC047061. The sequence continues at coordinate 26,380 of NZ_JBEYVI010000043.1, read as the reverse complement.
GACGGTCGGCATCCCGGCGCCCAAGCTCCCGGAGGCGTGATGGACATCGAGGCTCTCACCGCCATCGACGTCCACACGCACGCCGAGGTCTCCTCCCGCGGGCACTCCTCCCTCGACGACGACCTGCACGAGGCCTCCGCCGCCTACTTCAGGACGGAGGGCAAGCGGAAGCCGACCATCGAGGAAACCGCCGCGTACTACCGGGAGCGGAACATGGCCGCCGTGATCTTCACGGTGGACGCCGAGTCCGCGACCGGCACCGCGCCGGTACCGAACGAGGAGGTGGCGGAGGCCGCCGCGGCCAACGCCGACGTGCTGATCCCGTTCGCCTCCGTCGACCCCTTCCGCGGGAAGGCCGGCATCCGCCAGGCCCGCCGCCTGGTCGAGGAGTACGGGGTGAAGGGCTTCAAGTTCCACCCCAGCATCCAGGGCTTCTTCCCGAACGACCGCGCGGTGGCGTACGGCCTGTACGAGGTGATCGAGGAGACCGGCACCATCGCCCTCTTCCACACCGGCCAGACCGGCATCGGGGCCGGTGTCCCGGGCGGCGGCGGGATCCGGCTGAAGTACAGCAACCCGCTCCACGTGGACGACGTGGCGGCCGACTTCCCGCACCTGAAGATCATCCTGGCGCACCCGTCCTTCCCCTGGCAGGACGAGGCCCTTGCCGTCGCCACCCACAAGCCGGGCGTGCACATCGACCTGTCCGGCTGGTCGCCGAAGTACTTCCCGCCGCAGCTGGTGCAGTACGCCAACACGCTGCTCAAGGACAAGGTGCTGTTCGGCTCCGACTTCCCCGTCCTCACCCCCGACCGGTGGCTCGCCGACTTCGCGAAGCTGCCGATCAAGGACGAGGTCCGGCCGAAGATCCTCAAGGAGAACGCCGCCCGCCTGCTCGGGCTGACCACGTCGTAAGGGGCCGCAGATGCGCAACGAGGGACTGGGGTCGTGGCCCGCACGCCGGGCCCGCAAGACCCCGTACCGCACGGCACTGGTGTTCGGCGGGCAGCCGACCGACTACCGCACACTGCACGCACGCACCACCCGGCTGGCCCACGCCCTGCGCGCCCGGGGCATCCGCCGCGGCGACCGCATCGCCTACCTCGGCCCGAACCACCCCGCCTACCTGGAGACCCTGTTCGCGGCCGGCACCCTCGGCGCGGTCTTCGTCCCGCTCAACACCCGCCTGGTGGGCCCCGAGATCGCCTACCAGCTCGCCGACTCCGGCGCCAAGGCCCTGCTCTACGGGCCCTCGCACGCCGGCCTGGTCGCCGGCCTGCCCGGCACCACCGACGTCCGGACGTACGTCGAAGTGGGCCCGGAGTACGAGGAGTTGCTGGCAGCCGCGGCCGAGGACCCGATCGACGAACCCGTCGTCCCCGACGACACCTGCATCATCATGTACACCTCGGGGACGACCGGGCGCCCCAAGGGCGCGATGCTCACGCACGGCAACCTCACCTGGAACGCGCTCAACGTGCTGGTCGACACCGACCTGATCGCCAACGAACGGGCCCTGGTCTCGGCTCCGTTGTTCCACACGGCGGGCCTCAACATGCTCACCCTCCCGGTCCTCCTGAAGGGCGGCACCTGTGTCCTGGTGGAGTCCTTCGACCCGGAGGCCACCTTCGACCTGATCGAACAGCACCGGATCACCTTCATGTTCGGGGTCCCCACCATGTTCGACCAGGTGGCCCGCCACCCCCGCTGGCCGGACGCCGACCTGTCCTCGCTGCGCATCCTCACCTGCGGCGGCTCCCCGGTCCCGACCCCGCTGATCGCTCTCTACCAGGCACGGGGACTGACCTTCCTGCAGGGCTACGGCATGACCGAGGCCGCACCCGGCGCCCTCTTCCTCGACGCCGAGCACGCGATCAGCAAGGCCGGCTCGGCCGGCGTGCCGCACTTCTTCACCGACGTACGGGTGGTGCGGCCCGACCTGACCCAGGTCGACGTCGGCGAGCCCGGCGAGATCATGGTCCGCGGACCCCATGTCATGCCCGGCTACTGGGGGCTGCCGGAGGAGACCGCGGCCTCCTTCGCGGACGGCTGGTTCCGCAGCGGGGACGCGGCCACGGTCGACGAGGACGGCTACGTGTTCGTCGTCGACCGACTCAAGGACATGATCATCTCCGGAGGCGAGAACATCTACCCCGCCGAGATCGAGGACGTGCTCCTCGCCCACCCCGGCATCGTCGAGTGCGCGGTGATCGGCGTACCGGACGACAAGTGGGGCGAGGTGCCGCGCGCGGTGGTCGTGCCCCGCGAGGGCGCCGTCCTCGACCCCGACGAGGTGCTCGCCTCGCTGGCCGGGCGGCTCGCCAAGTACAAGGTCCCCAAGTCGGTGGTGCTCGCGGACGAACTCCCGCGCACCGCCTCCGGAAAACTCCTCAAGGCCCGCGTGCGCAAGCGCTACGGCTCTCCCGACTCCCAGCCAAGGAACCCCACATGACCGTCACCGTCAACGGCCTCGACGAACTGAAGAAGCTCGCGGGCAGCGACCTGGGCACCAGCGACTGGATCGAGGTCACCCAGGACCGCATCGACACCTTCGCCGACGCGACCGGCGACCACCAGTGGATCCACGTCGACCCGGAGCGGGCGGCCGCGGGCCCCTTCGGCGCCCCGATCGCCCACGGCTACCTCACCCTGTCGCTGTTCATCCCCCTGTTCACCGAGCTGCTGGACGTCCAGGGCGTCACCACGAAGGTCAACTACGGCCTGAACAAGGTGCGTTTCCCGTCCCCCGTGAAGGTCGGCTCCCGCATCCGCCTGGCCGGCCGCCTGACGGAGGTCGAGGAGGTGGCGGGCGGCGTGCAGATCGCCGTCGACGGGACGATCGAGATCGACGGCGGGACCAAGCCCGCCGCCGTGCTGCAGAGCCTGTCGCGGTTCTACGCCTGAGGGGGTGCCCGCGGGATCCCTCGGTGTCCTTTGCCGACGACTTGGGAATGAAACACGGCGAACCCATCAGTCAGCAACCGAGATTGGAGGGCGGTACGGTTTTCTCGCTGACATACGTCATGTTGCCGTCATAGTGAACACTGCTGTGACAGACCCATGCGCCGAGGGAGAGCCGTGACCATTCCAGCAAGGACCACCGCGGCAACGACCGTGCAGTCGTCGGTCGCTGCCGGGTCCCCCAGGACCGCCCTGCGTCTTGACACTCCGTCCGATCCGAAAAGCGTTCGCGGTGTGCGGCGGGCCCTGTCGTCCACCCAGGCGGCCAGGGGAGCCGGAGTGACGTTTCAGTCCTCCATTTGAACGCACCCCTGTATCCGGCCGGTGCCGTCATGACCAGCCCCGTTGTCCCATTGCGGCAGCTTGTGCTGAAAGTGCACAGCAGGTGCGATCTCGCGTGTCGGCACTGCTACGTCTACGAGCATGCCGACCAGAGCTGGGCGTCCAGACCTCGGGTGATCTCCGAGGAAATCGTCTCCCGGACGGCTCAGCGCTTGGCGGAGCACGCCGAAGCTCATGGACTGGCCTCCGTGCAGGTGATCCTGCACGGAGGCGAACCCTTGCTGGCCGGCCCGTCCCGCCTGAGGTACGTCTGTGAGCAGCTACGCACCGCGCTGGACAGGGTGAGCGACCTCGAACTGCGTGTACACACCAACGGCCTCCGGCTCACCGAGCGGTACCTCGACCTGTTCGCTGAGCACGACGTCCGCGTCGGCATCTCACTCGACGGCGACCGTGCGGCCAACGACCGCTATCGCCTCCACCGCGACGGCCGCAGCAGCCATGCCGAGGTGCTCGCCGCGATCGCCCGCCTCGGGCAGGACCGCTACCGGCACCTCTTTACCGGGATCCTGTGCACGGTCGATGTCCGCAACGACCCCGTCGCTGTCTACGACGCCCTTGCCGGGCTGCGGCCCCCGCACATCGACTTCCTTCTCCCGCACGCCACCTGGGACGCCCCGCCGCTGCGCCCCGACGGCGTGGCCACCCCGTACGCCGACTGGCTGCTCGCGGTCCATGACCGGTGGACCGGACAGGGCTGCCCGGTGCCCGTGCGGCTCTTCGACTCGGTGATCAGCACCCTCGGCGGCGGACCGGCCCGGACCGAGTCGATGGGGCTGGAGTCGGCCGACGTCGTCGTGGTCGAGACCGACGGCACCTATGAACAGGCCGACTCCCTCAAGACGGCATACGACGGAGCGCCGGTCACCGGCAAGAACGTTTTCCAGCACAGCCTCGACGAGGTCTCCCGCCACCCGGGCATGACCGCACGCCAGCAAGGGATCGACGGCCTGTCCGCCGTGTGCCGACGCTGCCCCGTGGTCAGATCCTGCGGCGGCGGGCTCTACGCACACCGATACCGCGGCGACGACAGCGGATTCGACAACCCGTCGGTCTACTGCGCCGATCTGAAACGGCTCGTCGAGTCGCTGGGCGACCGCACCGGTATCGACATCGGCCGCCCGCTCGACGGTTTCGACGCTCTGGCGGACGGCACGGACGACGGCACCGCGGTGCGCGCCCTCGTCGAGGTCCGGCAGGGCGTCACCCTGGGTCTTCTGAAAGAGCTCAATACTGAACTTCCGGATTCCCAAAGGAAGTTGTGGAACCCCGCGTGGCAGCTCGCCCTTGACCTGCAAGCCTGCGACGAGGTACAGCTCGCAGCCCTCCTGGTGCACCCCTTCACCCGGCCCTGGGCGGTGCGCTGCCTTGACGGCGCGGCCTCGCCCGACCACTTGGCCTCGCTGGTCGCCGCAATGGTCCTGCCCACCGGCATGGTCGACGCCGTCGAGGTACCGGTGACGAACGGTTTCGCCGAACTGCCCGGAGCCGGCCGGCTTCACCTCGAAGGAGTCGGCGGAACGGTCCGGCTGACCCCGGGCGACCTGGGCGGACCCCACTGGGAGCCGGTACGACGGCTGAGGCCGGGACGGCTGGAGCTCGCCCTGGACGACATCGATCCGTACCGGGACTGTTTCGACGCCCCGGTAAAGTCTCGGCTGACGGACCACGAGGTGGTGCTCTGGCGCGAAGTCCTCCCCCGGGCATGGGATGTGATCGCCGAGACCCTGCCGGGCGTCGCGGCGGGCATGACGACCGGGCTCCGAGTGCTGACTCCGCTCGCCGCCCCGCCAGGGGGCCACCCCATCGCTGGCGGCGGGTTCGCCGCCCTGGGCCTCCATCTGGAAGCCGGGGGTTCCCACGCCCCCGAACCGGCCCGGGTCGCCGCTGATCTGGTCCGCGGCTTCCGGCTCGGACTCCTGGACGTCCTACTCGACGAGTGCGAGCTCTACGACGAGCGGGACACGCGGACCGGCGCACTGCTCGCCGACATCTACGGACGCGTTGCCACCGACACCCTGTTCGATACCCGGTCGGCCGTCGCCACCCGGGCCAGGTGGCATGAGCTGTCGGAGTCCGGCTCGCTGACGGTACTCGGCCGAAGGTTCGTCCAGGGTGTGGGACGGTCGCTGTGAGCGGGGGCGTCGAGGGAAACTCCCTGGCCCGCAGCCTTGTGGACCTCGGTGTGCGCCCCGGAGCCACCGTCCTCGTGCATGTCTCCCTGCGTCGAGTCGGCGCCGGCCCCGAGGCCTTCCTGGCCGCACTGCTCGACGTTCTCGGCCCTGAAGGAACCGTCGTCGTGCCGGCATTCACCGCCGGGAACTCCGACACATCTCCGGACTACCTCGACCGCACCCGAGGCATGACGCACCGCCAGCGGGTCCTGCACCGTGCACTGATGCCGCCGTTCGAGCGGGACAGGACGCCTTCCGAGAGGATGGGGGCGTTCGCCGAGGCCGTGCGCCGTGCCCAGGGAGCGGTACGCAGCGCTCATCCGCAGACCTCGTTCGCAGCGCTCGGGGCGCGGTCCGGGGAACTGATGGGGCGACACGACGAGGAGTGCCACCTCGGGGAGCGCTCACCGCTCGCACGACTGGAGCGGGCCGGCGCGTACGTGCTGCTCCTCGGGGTCGGGTACGAGGTGTGCACAGCGTTCCACCTCGGTGAGTACAGGGTCCCGCACCCTCCGCGGCGGCTCTACCGATGTGTCGTGCTGCGCGGCGGAGTGCGGACATGGATGTCGTACGAGGATGTCGCCCTCGACGACCGTGACTTCGGCATTCTGGGCAGCGAGTTCGAGGCCGGCGGGACAACGGTGGTCGCACGGGGGCGGTTCGGCGACGCGCAGGCAGTGTTGTTCCCGCTTGCGCAGGCCGTGGAGTTCGCCGTCTCATGGCTGGCCGGAAATCGCCAGTAGTGCATTTTCACGGAATGGTCACAAAGCGCTGAGATCTCCTTACACTGAGTGTCCGTGTTGCACAGGGCAGGGCCGGGGATCGGGGGAGCGCGTGCAGCCGACGGAGCCGATGGGGGCGGACGACACTGCGCCCTACTTCTTCCTCAGCTACGCCCATGTGCCTCGGGACGAGTCCGACGCGTCCGATCCGGACATGTGGGTGCACCGGCTGTTCCGTGATCTGTGCGAGCACATCCGGGCGATGACGACGGTCCAGGCGGGAGCGGCGGGCTTCATGGACCGGCGGATGAGAGCCGGTCAGATCTGGAACCGGGAACTGGCGAACTCGCTGACGGGCTGCCGGGTCTTCGTGCCCCTGTACTCGCCCCGCTACTTCATCAGCCCTTGGTGCGGCAAGGAATGGACCACGTTCGGGCTGCGGGAGGCCCGATACATAGAGCCGACACAATACGGGTTGCCCAGCGCCGTTGTGCCGGCCCTGTGGGTGCCGGTGCCGGATCACCGGCTTCCGGACTGCGTCCGGGAAATCCAGTTCTACGGACCCGAACACGGTGCGCGCTACCGGATGTTCGGACTCTACGGACTGACCAAGATCAACTCGTTCCGCAGCGATTACCAGAAAGCCGTGCTGCATCTCGCCAGACGCATCGTGGAAGTGGGAGAGAGCATAGAGGTGCAGAAAGGCGACCCGGAGGCGCTGCACACCGCGCAGGACGCATTCACGCTGCGCCCGCGAACCCGGCCGACGACCGGGCGCAGGCTGCGGATCAGCGTCGCAGCCGGTTCGCGTCGGCGGTTACCCGATGGGCGTAGTCCTGAGTACTACGGTGACACGCCTCTGGATTGGCGGCCCTATCAGCCCGAAATGCCGCACCCGCTGCGCCAGGTGGCTTCCGACATAGCCGAAGAGCTTGCATTCCAGCCCGATGTGCAGGAGTTCGATCACCTGCAGGAGCCCTCTGACGGCCCGGAGGTGCTGCTGCTGGACCGCTGGTGGCTGCGTGACCCCGAACACCGGGCGCGGTTGGGTGAGTTCGATGGCGACAATCGGAAGGCGACCGGACTCGTGGTGCCCTGGAACAGCACGGACCCGGACGATGATGCGGACGGGCGAGACGCGGCCACCGAGGTCGAGTCAGCCCTGCCGCGCCGGACCCACCGTCAGATGCAGGCCGGTCGGCCGACCGTACTGGGGCCGGACTGCCGGTCGTTCAGCGACGAGTTCCCGCGCGTTGTGCACTGGGCGGCGGCCGAGTACTTGAGACGGGCCCCCGTTCGGACCCCGCCCGGCGATGCTCCGCCGCGTTTCCGCCTGGGCGCGGTGAACAGTCAGGACGGCCGGCCATCCCAGGGACGCGGACGGGAAGCCGGGGAGGAAGGTCACGATGATCAGCTTCGATGAGAAGGGCCGCCGTGAAGGCCGGATCGTGACGTTCTACTCGTACAAGGGCGGCACCGGGCGGACGATGGCCCTGGCGAACGTCGCCTGGATCCTGGCCGCCAACGGCAAACGCGTGCTCGCCGTCGACTGGGACCTGGAGGCGCCCGGACTGCACCGCTTCTTCCACCCGTTCCTCGACCCGGCCACCATCGGGGCGACCACCGGTGTCATCGACATGCTCGCCGACTACACCTGGGCGGCCACTGACGACGGTGAGGGCGAGCCCGAGCCCCGTCCCGACGACTGGCACCGCGAGTACGCCCGCATCCAGCGCCACGCCGTGTCCCTGGAGTGGCCGTTTCCCGAAGGTGGCACTCTTGACATCGTGTTGGCCGGCCGGCAGAACCGCGACTACTCGGCGATGGTCACCACCTTCGACTGGGACAACTTCTACGGCCGGCTCGGCGGCGGACTGTTCTTCGACGCGTTGCGCGAAGAGATGCGCTGCACCTACGACTACGTCCTCATCGACAGCCGCACCGGGTTCTCCGACATCGCCGACATCTGCACCGCCCACCTGCCCGACCTGCTCGTGGACTGCTTCACCCTCACCGACCAGAGCATCGATGGGGCGGCCAGGGCGGCACGAGACATCACCGAGCGGTTCAACAGACGCCGCATCCGGATCCTGCCCGTGCCGATGCGCATCGACGAGGGGGAAAAGGAAAAGGCGGACGTGGGCCGTTCACTGGCCCGGGCAAGGTTCCACGGGTTCCCGTCCGGCATGTCGGAGGACGAACTCGCCTCCTACTGGGGCTCGGTGGAGGTGCCCTACCGTCCTTACTACGCCTACGAGGAGACCCTGGCCGTCTTCGGCGACGCGGCCGGTACCTCGGCGTCGCTGCTGGCGGCCTTCGAGCGGCTCACCCGTGCGATCTCCGACAATGCCGTGACCGCGCTGCCGCGCATGGTGGAGGACGTACGACTGGACATCAAACGGAAATTCACCCGGACACGCTCCTCGTTCTCCGTCGACCTGCATCTCAGCTATGTCGCCGAGGACCGGATGTGGGCCGAGTGGATCGCGGCCGTGCTGTCGCGGGCGGGGCTCCGGGCGGTGCTGAAGTACGTGGGCTGCGAGGGCGACGGCGCGAAGGCACCCGCAGATCGGACCGTGGTCATCGTGTCTCCGGCGTACCAGCGTTCGGCGCGGGCTCTGCAGGTGTGGGAGACGGCCGCCGGCAACGATCCCACCGGACGTCGCCAGGTACTCGTGGTACGCGTCGGTGACGTCCTCCCGGCACGGGCATCCAGTGAGTGGGCTGCGGTCGACCTGGTGCGCAGCAACGCGGTGGACGCCGCTGGTGCGCTGCTACGAGTCCTGGGCAAGCCACCGCCGCGTGCCGAGCACGCCGACGCCGATGTCCGTTTCCCGGACCTCGTGCCCAGGACCTGGAACGCCTCGCCACGCAACACCTCTTTCACGGGCCGCACCGCGGTTCTTGAGCACCTGCGCGACCGCCTCGGCGATCAGGCGTTCGGCGGCTCCCGGACGCCGTTCACGCTTTATGGTCTCGGCGGTGTCGGCAAGACGCAGATCGCCCTGGAGTACGCACATCGCTTCGCCGCCGCCTACGACCTGGTGTGGTGGATCCCCGCTGAGCAGGGCGAACTCATCGTGTCCGCGCTTGCCGATCTGGCTTCGGCACTGGGCCTACGGGTCGGCGATGACGCGGCTCAGGCTGCCGAGCAGGTATGCGAGTACTTGCGGCAGAGGAGTGCGACGCTGCGCTGGCTGCTGGTCTTCGACAATGCCGACGAGCCGCAGGAGGTCAGCCCCTACCTTCCCGGCGGTGGCCATGTATTGATCACTTCCCGCAACCAGAACTGGCGAGAGCACGGCGAAGCACAGGAAATCGCCCCCTTCCTCCGTGAGGAGAGCATCGAGCACCTGCTGCGCCGGGTCACCGGACTCACCGCCGAGGACGCCGACCGGGTCGCCGAGGCCCTGGGTGACCTGCCCCTCGCCGTGGAACAGGCCGGCGCCTGGCTCGCCGAGACCGGGACGCCTGTCGGCGACTACCTCACCGAACTGGAGCAGCAGATCGAGAGAACCCTGTCGTCCAGTCAACCCGCCGACTATCCGCAGCCCGTCGCCGCGACGTGGAACGTCTCCATCGAGCGCCTCAACGAGCGCTCGCCGGCCGCCGTCCGGCTGTTGCAGCTCTGCGCGTTCTTCGCAGCCGAGCCGATCTCCGACAAGCTGCTGTACGGCGATGAGATGATCCGCGTCCTTGCGGCCAAGGATCCCTCGCTGCAGGAAAAGGTGGTGCTCGGGCGGGTGATCCGCGAACTGGGCCGGTTCGCTCTCGCCAAGGTGGAGAGCTCGCCGGGCTCGATCCAGGTCCACCGACTGGTACAGGCGGTAGTCCGTTCCCAGCTGACGCCCCAGGAACAGCGAGAGTCCCAGCACGTCGTGCACCGCATTCTCGTCGGCGCCCGTCCTTCCGGAGAGGAGCCCATCGACGACCCCGAGAACCAGCTGGCGTACGCGGCGATCTGGCCGCATCTCGATGCGTCCGAGGCCGGCACCTGTGATGAACCCGAGACCCGCCAGCTTCTCATCGACCGCGTCCGCTACCTGTGGAAACGAGGGGATCTCAACGCCGCCCTCACGGTCGGCGAAGAGCTGCGGAAACTGTGGGAAGGCCAGGTCGAGCTGAGCCGCGAAAGGATTGCCCGGGCAGAGGATTTTGGAGAGACGAGCCCTGCGGTCTCATCGGACGGCCATGTGCCGCGGGTGCCGTCCGAAGAACTGCGCTATCTCACCAGTCTCCAGATTCAGCTACTGCGCCTGCGCTTCCACATTGCCAACGTGATGCGTTCGCTCGGCAAGTTCAAGGAAGCCGCGTCGCTGGGCTCGGCCACGCTGGCGGGCCAGCGCGAACTGCTGGCCGCCGGGCATCCGCACATCCTGATGACCGCCAGCGGCCTCTCCGCCGACCTCGGCGCCATCGGTCGCCTGGACGATGCACTGGCGATGGCCACCGAGGCGTATCTCGGTTTCAAGGAGGACTTCGGCGACGACCACCCACGTACTCTCACCGCCAACAACAACCGCGCGCTGTGTCTCAGGCTGCTCGGCCGTTACACCGAGGCCCGCGACATCGACGAGATGATCTACTACCGGCGGCGCAATGACCTGGGCGCTCAGCATGCGCACACCCTCGTCAGCCTCTCCAACCTGGGGCGAGACCTCCGCGAGATCGGTGAATATGCCTCTTCGATCTCCCTGCTGCGCGGCGCCTACGACGCGTACCGGGAACGGTTCGGGGAGGTCTATCCCGAGACCCTGCGCGTCGCCAAGAGCCTTGCGGTATCGCTGCGCAAGGCAGGCCAGGTGGACGAGGCGAGGGCGCTGACCTTGCAGACGCGCGAGTACTACCGGTCACGGGGCACCCCGACGACCACACCGGATGTACTGGACTGCATCCTCAATTACGCAACCGACTTGCATGCCACCGGGGACACGCAGGCGGCCCTTGAGCAGGCCGAGAACATCGTGCGGGACTATCAAGGCGTGTTCGGGGACGCTCATCCGTCCACACTGGCCGCGGTGAACGACCTCGGGATCTTCATGGACGGGGCGGGCGAGGCCGACGGGGCGCGGACGCAGTTGGAGAAGAACTTCGGAATGCTGCGGAAGGTACTGGGCGACGGCCACCCGTTCACGCTTGCCTGCGCGGTCAACCTCGCCAACGCCCTTGCGAGAGCCGGAGAGTTGCCGAAGGCAGAGGAACTGGAGCGAATGGCGATCGCCGGGTTCCAGGAAGCCTTTGGGCGCAAGCATCCGGACAGCATTCTGTCGCGGGCCAACCTGGCGGTGACGCTGCGGTCGCTGCAGCGGATTCCGGAGGCCGACCAATTGCAGGAGAGCGCGCAAGCCGAACTTGAACGGTTGCTGGGGTCGGAGCACCCGCAGACGGAGAGGGTGCGGGACGGCAAGCGTGTCCACCGAGACCTTGAGCCTCCCACTATCTGACGAGACGCCACATGATCTCCGGCACCGACTGGCGCCTCCGGCTGAGCAGCCAGGACACGATGTCCGGAAGTACCCGCAGCGAGGCGAAGTGAGCTGCCCTGGGGTGCAGTACGGCCGTGCCGTCAGGGATGCGATCGGCAAGCCAGCGAGTATGACTGACCGGTGCGAACACGTCCTTCTCACCATGCCACAGCAGGACGGGCACGGAGATCGAGTCCAGGGAGAACCCCCAGGGCGCACAGAAGGACAGCGCGTCGTCCACCCATCCGTCGGCCGAGACGCGCAGCGCCTCCCGGTAATTGTCCATCAGCATCGCCCGGATCCTCGCGTCGGCCACCACGCGCCGGTCCGACTCGGTGAGCTCCCAGCGCAGTTGGGTGAGCAGGCGGCGCGGGTCGGCGCGGATGGCCGCGGACCGTTCGCGCAGGCTGGCAGCGAGCTTCTCGGGTCCGGCGAGGGCGTGGGCGTACTCCTGCACGTTGGAGGCGGCCATGCCGGCGAACCAGTCCAGGCCGTCGGCGTCGCGCGGGGCGATGCTGACCAGTACGGCGACCCGGGTCACCCGGTCCGGCATCAGGGCGGCACAGGCCAGAGCGTGCGGGCCGCCGCCGGAGCGACCGACCACGGCGAACCTGTCGATGGCGAGAGTGTCCGCGATGGCGGCGACGTCGGCGGTCGCATGGGCGACCTGACGGTTGGGGAGCCGGTCGGAGCGGCCGTAGCCGGGGCGGTCGTAGCTGATGAGCCGCACCCGCTGGTGGTAGAGCTCCATCGGCCGGGGCGTCGGGCCCAGCCGACTGCCCGGGGTGCCGTGCAGCAGAAAGACGGGGGATCCCTGGGGATCTCCGGTGATCTCGACGGCCAGACGACGCCCGTCACTCGTGTAGACGTCGGTATGCATGCGCGGCCTCCTGGAGCCTCTGTCAACTGCGGTATGCCCTGTCGTCGTGAAGAAGCCAACCCCATGGTGAACCAGATGATCCTGATAGATCCGGCCTTTGCGACATCACGTGACACGCGTGGCACCGCGGCGGTGCACCGGGCACACAACGAAGGGGGAGTCCACCGTGAGCATCCCTGACGAATCGGAGGGCCGTGAAGGCCGGATCGTGACGTTCTACTCCCACAAGGGCGGCACCGGGCGGACGATGGCCCTGGCGAACGTCGCCTGGATCCTGGCTGCCAACGGCAAACGCGTGCTCGCCGTCGACTGGGACCTGGAGGCGCCCGGACTGCACCGTTTCTTCCATCCGTTCCTCGACCCGGCCACCGCGGGCGCCACCACCGGTGTCATCGACCTGCTCACCGACTACGCCTGGGCGGCCACCGACGACGGTGAGCCGCGCCCCGACGACTGGCATCGCGAATACGCCCGCATCCAGCGGCACGCCGTGTCCGTCGACTGGCCGTTCCCCGGCCACGGCACTCTCGGTCTGGTGTCCGCGGGCCGCCAAAACCGCGAATACCCGGCGATGGTCTCCGCCTTCGACTGGGACAACTTCTACGACCGGCTCGGCGGCGGACTGTTCCTGGAGGCACTTCGCGAGGACATGCGGCGCACCTACGACTACGTCCTCATCGACAGCCGTACCGGTCTCTCCGACATCGCCGACATCTGCACCGCCCACCTGCCGGACCTGCTCGTGGACTGCTTCACCTTCAGTGACCAGAGCATCGATGGAGCGGTCAGGGCGGCACGAGACATCACCGCGCGGTATCGCAGCCGACGCATCCGTATCCTGCCCGTGCCGATGCGCATCGACGAGGGCGACAGGGAGAGGACGGACGTGGACCGCTCCCTCGCCCGCGCCGAGTTCAACGGGTTTCCCGCCGGGATGACCGAGGAGGAACTGAGCGCCTACTGGCACTCGGTGGAGGTGCCGTACCGGCCGTACTACGCCCACGAGGAGATCCTCGCCACCTTCGGCGACGAGGCCGGAACCCCGACCTCCCTGCTCTCCGCTTTCGAGCGGCTGACCAGCGTGATCAGCGACCAGGCCGTCACCGCCCTGCCGCGCATGGATGACGACGTACGCCTCGGCATCAAACGGAAGTTCACCCGCACCCGCTCCGCCCTCCCCGCCGATCTGCACCTCAGCTACGTGGCCGAGGACCGGATGTGGGCCGACTGGATTGCGGTGCTGCTGTCCCGGGCCGGGTTCCGGGTCATCCCCAAGTACGTCGGTGGCGAGGGCGACGGCGCCGAGAAGCCCGCCGACCGGACGGTCGTCGCGGTCTCCCCGGCCTACCAGCGTTCCGCGCGCGCCCGCCAGGTCTGGGAGACGGCCACCGGCAACGACCCCACCGGGCGCCGGCAGGTCGTCGTGGTCCGGGTGGGCGACTTCCGTCCGGCGCCCACGTTCAGCGAATGGGCGTCGGTCGACCTGGTGCGCACCAACGAGAAGAACGCCGCCTCTGCGCTGCTGCGGGCCCTCGGCAGACCGCCGCTGCCCGTCGAACTCTCCGACGACACGATCGCGCCCGACGCCCGCTTCCCGGACACCGTTCCCAGGATCTGGAACGTGTCCCCGCGCAACGCGACCTTCACCGGCCGCAGCGCGCTGCTGGAACGTATCCGCGACGACCTCGGCAGCAGCGGCTCCGGCTCCTCCTCGGCGGCCTACGCGCTGTACGGCCTCGGCGGGGTGGGCAAGACCCAGATCGCGCTGGAGTACGTCCACCGGTTCGCCGCGGACTACGACCTGGTGTGGTGGATCCCCTCCGAGCAGAGCGAGCTCATCGTCTCCGCGCTGGCCGACCTCGCCCCCAAACTGGGCCTGCGCATCGGAGACGACGCAGCCCAGGCAGCCCAGGAGGTCCGCGACCATCTGCGCCAGTCGTCCTCGACGCTGCGCTGGCTGCTGGTCTTCGACAACGCCGACGAACCGCGGGAGGTGAGCCGTCACTTCCCCGGCGGCAGCGGCCACGTCCTGGTCACCTCTCGCGACCATGCCTGGCTCCAGTACGGTGACGCCCTGGAGATCGACCCGTTCCTCCGTGAGGAGAGCATCGAGCACCTCCTGCGCCGGGCGGCGGGCCTCACCGCGGATGACGCCGACCGGGTCGCCGAGGCCGTCGGCGACCTGCCGCTGGCTCTGGAACAGGCGGGCGCGTGGCTCGCCGAGACCGGTACCCCGGTCGACGAATACCTGGTGGAGCTCGGCGAACAGGCCGAGCGCGTGCTGTCGTTCAGCACGCCCGCCAACTACCCCGAACCCGTGGGGGCCACCTGGAACGTCTCCATCGAACGCCTCAAGGAACGCTCCCCGGCCGCCGTGCGTCTGCTGCAGCTGTGCGCGTTCTTCGCCGCCGAACCGGTCTCGATGAAGCTGCTCTATGGCGACGAGATGATCCGCGTCCTGGCCGCCGAGGATCCCTCCCTCCAGGAGAAGATGGTGCTCGGCCGGGTCATCCGGGAGATCGGCCGGTTCGCCCTCGCCAAGGTGGACCGCTCCCCGGGCTCCATCCAGGTGCACCGGCTGGTGCAGGCGGTGATCCGCTCCCAGCTCACGCCCGTGGAGCGGCTGGAGGCGCAGCATGTCGTGCACCGTATCCTCGCCGGCGCCCGGCCTTCCGGCGAGGAACCCATCGACGACCCGGAGAACCAGGCCACGTTCGCCGCGATCTGGCCGCATCTGGACGCCTCCGAGGCCAGCGCCTGCGACGAGCCCGAGACCCGCCAGCTTCTCATCGACCGTGTCCGTTACCTGCGGAAACGCGGCGATCTGAACGCTGCCCTCTCCTTCGCCCAGGGCCTGCACGCCCTGTGGGAGGGGCAGCTGCGGGCCGGCCGCGAACGCGTTGGGGAGCTTACGGCGTCCGGCAGCCAGGCCGTCCGGCCGGCGGCCCACGACGGCCGACCGCTGCGCTCCCTCGCCGAGGAGAAGCGCTATCTCACCAACCTGCAGATCCAGCTGCTGCATCTGCGGTTCCACATCGCGAACGTCCTGCGCTCGCTCGGCAAGTACGTGGAGGCGGAGAAGCTGGGCTCCGCGACCCTGGCCAGTCAGCGCTCACTGCTCAGCCCCGGGCATCCCCACATCCTCATGACCGCCAGTGGCCTGGCGACGGACCTCGGCAGCGTGGGCCGCTTCAAGGATGCCCTGGAGATGGCCACCGAGGCCTATCTCGGTTTCAAGGAGAGCTTCGGCGAAGACCATCCGCGCACTCTGAGTGCCAACAACAACCGTGCCGTGTGCCTGCGGCTGCTCGGCCGCTTCAACGAGGCACGCGACGTCGACCAGGAGATCTACGACCGGCGTCGCAACGACCTGGGCGCCCAGCACCCGCACACCCTCATCAGCATCACCAACCTGGGCCGCGACCTGCGCGAGACCGGCGAGTACGACGCGTCGATCTCACTGCTGCGCAGCGGCTACGAGTCGTACAAGGACTTGTTCGGAGAGGTGTATCCGGAGACCCTGCGCACCGCGAAGAGCCTCGCGGTCTCGCTGCGCAAAGCCGGGGTCGTCGAGGAGGCGCGGACCCTGACCCTGCAAACCCGCGAGCACTACCGGCTGCGGGAGACCCCGCCGTCCACGCCGGACGTGCTGGACTGCACCCTCAACTACGCCATCGACCTGTACGCGACCGGCGCCCGCGAGGAGGCCCTCGCGCTGGCCCAGGACATCGTGCGCCAGTACCGCAAAGCGCCCGGTAAACAACATCCGGCGACGCTGGCGGCCGTGAACAACTGCGGGATCTTCCTTCGTGGGTCCGGTGCGGCCGAACAGGCGCGCACGCTGCTGGAACGCAACCTCGAGACCCTGCGCAGGGTGCTCGGCGACGGCCACCCCTACACGCTTGCCTGCGGGGTGAACCTCGCCAACACGTTCGCGGAACTGGACGAACTGCACCAGGCGGAGGAACTGGAGCGGCTCGCCGTCGCCGGTTTCCAGGCGGCCCTGGGGCACAAGCATCCGGACACGGTCGTCTCCCGGGCCAATCTGGCGGTGACCCTGCGCGCCCTGGGCAGGATCCCGGAGGCGGAGCAGTTGCAGGAGGGCGCACAGGCCGAGCTGGAACGGCTGCTGGGAAAGGAGCACCCGCACGCCGTGACCGTGCGGGAGGGCAAGCGGATCCACCGGGACCTGGAGCCGCCCGGTTTATGACACCTTCGATACGTGCGGCGACCCGTTTTCCGCCAAGCCATGATGCCCGGCGAGACCTGCGGGCGACGCGCAGCGCGCTGCCCGCAGGGCCGAATGGTGCCGTGTCGCCGAGGGAACGGCGACACGCGCCGTCAGGAACCCACCACGTCCACGAAGACGGGGTTGGAATAGAACCATGTGTCCGCCCACGGGTCGCCGTTGCCCGGCTCGTGCGGGATCGGGCCGTGCGGGTCGATCGCCGCGCCCAGATAGCCCGTTCCGTTGCGCTTGCCGTCGCTGCCGCGCAGCCGGACGTAGAACGACTCGTCGCCCGCGGTGACCGGGATCCGCAGGGTGTACGTGCCCCTGCGGCCGGACACGTCCTTCGACTGCACGACCTTCGTGTCCGGCGCCTTCCAGGTGTCGCGGTCGGCGACCGCACCGCGCACCGCGCCCCGGATGACGTCGACGTGCGCCAACTGGGGCAGGATTCCCTGGGCGTTGACCCGGGACGCGGTCGTCACCGTCACGTTCAGGGTGAGCCGCTCGCCCTTGCGGACCCGCAGCCGGCCGCCGAGCGTGACACCGGCGCCGTGGTCGCAGTCCCGCGTCAGCCGCACGTCCAGCCCGTCGAGCAGGTGCCCGTGGTCCAGCCAGACCCGGCCCGCGCGCAGGCCCGCCATCACCGCGCGGTAGCCGTACCGGGTGACGCCGACGTGGGTCCGGCTGAACTCGCCGGGCCAGAAGTCGCTGCCGGGCTGCGGGGTGTCGGTGTTCACCGGGTCGGGCAGCTTGCCGGTGTTGTCGAAGTTCTGCCCCGCCGGCCAGTCGCCGTTCTTCCAGGTGTCGAAGACCGTGCGGTGGTTGTCGGAGTTGGTGGTGATGGTGAACAGGCGACCCTCCGACAGCATCGCGTCCCAGAGGCCGCCGACCGTGGCCGTCGCCCAGTCGAAGCCGCCGTACGTCAGGTACGCGTCCGCCGGGTAGCCGGCCCAGGACTGCGCGGAGGGCTTGTTCTCGTACTCGCCGCGGATCGAGGTGGCCCCGCGCCAGCCGGGGATCGCGGCACCCTGGGCGCCGGGCGCGCCCTCCATGCCGATCATGATCTCGGCGGCCGCGTCCCGCCAGTTGCGCATCTCGTGCGGGGAGTCGATGCCGAGCCGCAGCGGGTGGTTGGCGAGGACCAGCACGTCGTCGACGTAGCCGGTACGGCGCTGCTCGGCCAGCCACTGGATGGCCTTGACTGCATGGGCCTCGTTGCGGGCGGTGTCGGCCGCACCCGCCGACCCCTCGGTGTAGCCCAGGAGCTTGCCGTCGTAGGCCAGCTCGAACTGCGTGAGCAGGTCGGTCTCGTGCGGGCCGGGCGCAGCGAACACCGTGCAGTGCTCGGCGGCCGGGATGTACCACTCCAGGCCCTGGAAGATCAGCTGGCGCGGGTTCGCGGCACGCGCCTTGAGGATCTCCGCGTGTTCCAGCTTCGCGCCGTAGTAGGCGTGCCCGAAGTTGGAGTGCTCGTTGAACACCATCCAGTCCAGGCCGTACTTGGCGGCCGCCTGGGCCTGCTGGGAGAACGTGTACTTGGCGTCGTGGCTGTACACGGAGTGCACGTGGTGGTCGCCGACCAGGTAGGCGAGGCGCGGGTCCTCGCCGCCCAGGCCCCGGCCGGACGCGGCGAACGCGGGGGTCGCCGCCGACCCGAGCGCGAACGCGGCGCCGAACAGGCCCGCGCGGCGCAGGAGTCCGCGTCTCGACATGCCCTGCGGGTCGAGGTCGGCGGTGGAGACGGAGGGATCGGCCCAGGTGGGCAACTGCTGCTCGGTCATGAAGATGATCCTCGTAACGGGGGTCAGTGGGTCATGAAGGAGGAGACGGGCAGAGCCCGGGAGACGATCCGGACGTCGCCGAGGCGGCCGTGCAGGATCTGGTCGATCTTGTCCGCGTACTCGTAGCCGCCGAGCAGCCAGGGCTTCCCGGACGAGGCGATGCCGACCGCGGCGGCGTGCGGATTGCGGGCCACCGGGCAGCCCTGCACGTACATCGTGGTGTGCTTGCCGTCGTTGACGACGGCGAGGTGCCACCAGATCTCCGGGTCGGTCTCGTCGCCCCAGTTGGTGGCCAGCTGCTGCTGGTTGAGCGGATGGACGGCCCACTGCGGGCCCGGGCCGTCGGAGATGGAGAGCGTGGCGAGCGGCTCGTCCGGGTCGTCCGTGACCGTGCCGACGGAGCCGTTGCGGCCGGTGCGGCTGACCAGACCGGACCAGGCGTTGTGCGAGGCGTCCCAGTCCGCGGGCAGCCGGTAGAACGCCTCGATGGTGTAACCGTCCTTGAACGTCTGCGAGTTGAGCGGGGCGCCGTCGACCGTCCGCAGGTAGGCGCCCTTCAGCGGCGACTTGTAACCCGTGAACTCCAGGCTGCCGTGGCCCGGCTGGTCCGGGTGGTGGTCCGCGGACCAGCCGAGGGTGCCGCCGCCCACCGAGACCACGGTGAGGTCGTTGCCGTTGCCGGACAGGTCACGGACCGTGCCGGAGACCGCCGAGTCGAACCGCCAGTAGGCGGCGGTGCCCCGGACCAGCAGCTGCGACGCGGGCCGCGCCGGACGGACCGGCACCGGGTCGAAGCCTTCGAAGCGGTCCGCGAAGTCGATGTCGACGGAGAAGCGGTCCCCGTCGCCGCTCAGCTCCATCTCCTGCCGCTCCAGCTCGTTCAGGCCCCTCTTGGCCCGGCCGAGGATCCACGGCGAGACCGTCTCCACGTCGATGACGTTCCGGTCCAGGTCGAAGTGGTAGAGGCGGATCATCGCCGCGCCGCCGAAGTACCGGTTCTGGTAGTTCGTCAGGTGCAGGTGCACGTCGTTGCCGGCCGCGTTCTTGCGGGTCGCGCGGCGGGCCGGCCAGAAGTGGCCGTTCAGGGTGAGGAAGATCTGGTCGTGCTCGTTGATCAGCTGGTCCCACAGCTGCTGCCCGTACGACGACAACGCGTCGTCGTCCACGACCAGTTCGTGCGTGGTGAGGATGACCGGCGTCTTCGGGTGCGCGGCGATGACGTCCTTCGCCCAGGCGTATCCCTTGGCCGACAGCCGCCAGTCCAGCGCCAGCACGAGCCACTCGCGCCCGCCCGCCCGGAACAGGTGGTAGGTGTTGTAGCCGTCCGAGGAGGCCCCGCCGAAGGTCGGCCTGTCCTTGAAGCGCTGCGGCCCGAAGGTGTCCAGGTACGGCGTGGCACCGCGCTGGTCGTCCGTGGACGACCTGATGTCGTGGTTGCCGGCCAGCACGCTGTAGCCGACCCCGCGCCGGTCGAGGATCTCGAACGCCTTGCCGATCGCGGCGAACTCCTCCGTCGCCCCGTTCTGGGTGAGGTCGCCGAGGTGGGACAGGAAGACGATGTTGTCGTCGGACTGGCCGCCGTGCTCCAGCAGGTAGCGCAGCGACGCCTCGATGGGCGCCGGGTTGATGCTCGGCCCGTCGAAGAGGTACTGGGTGTCGGGCATCACCGCGAGGGTGAAGCGCCGGCTCTCCGGGTCGGGCCGCCGGCGGGAACCGGAGGAGGACGCCTCGGCGACCGTGGGCAGGGCGACCCCGGCGGTGGCGGCGGCGCCGAGGAGTGCGGTGGCTCTGAGGAAGTTGCGTCGTCCGGCTCCGGCCTGCGCGGCCTCGCCCTGAGGGTGGTCATGCGAAGTACACATGTGTGCTCCGTGGGTGTGCGGAAGTGACGGCGAAGGGCGTGGGGGGATCTCGGAGGACGGATCGGGAACGGCGGATCGCGGTGGGCGGATCTCACAGCACGCGCAGGGTCCAGCTCCAGCGGTGGATGCCCGGTGCGACGAGGTAGGAGGGGAAGGTGTCGGGACCGCACGACGCCGTGCCGAGGCCCCGGTGTGCGGCGTCGATGTGGACCACGCAGCCGCTCCGCGGCACGAGTTCGTCGTGGTGCGTGACGGCGGTGAGGTCCTCGGCGCGGTAGCGGCTGACCGAGACCTGGCGGGGCCCGTCCAGCTCGACCGCGAGTCCGGTGGCGTCCGGCGCCGACAGCGTGAACCGCCGTACGCCGTGCCGGCCACCGCTCTCCTGGGGCCGCAGGTAGGGCGTGAACAACTCGTCCACGGGCAGCGAGTGGTGGCCGACCGGGGCGCCGGCGGCTCGGTCCGGGTACGACTCCCAGGGACCCTGACCGAACCACTCCAGCAGGTCGAGCCCGGCCACCGTCTCGAAGACCGAGCCGACCCGGGCCACGTCGTCGAACTCTTCGGGGAGTTCGGCCGACTCGTCGACCCTGACGCCGCCCTCGACCGGCGTGAACTCCTGCCGGTGCCGCACGACCCCGACGGTGCCGGCGTACTCGGCGAGCACGCTGACCCGGTCGCCGTCCCGGCGCACGGACACCACCTTGCGCACCAGCCGGTCCAGACCCCAGGCGCGCCAGCGCAGCGCCATCCCGCCCAGCTCGTCGTTGTCGGTGGGCGCCCGCCACAGCGACAGCTCCGGTGCGGCCGTCAGCAGCGGATGCAGCAGCAGCCCCTCGCCGTCCACCTCGACGGCAGGCCCGGCCGGCACCGGCTGCCCGAGCGGGTCCGCCGCCCGGAGCCTGATCTGCGGCGCGCAGATCTCCGTACCGGCCGGCGCCCACGCCTGCTCCTCGGCGACCGTCACCCGCAGCGTCAGCCACGCCTCGCCGCCGTCCGCCGGCACCTCGAACGGCAGCGGTACGGCCGCCGTCTCGCCGGGGCACAGCTCGGGCAGCTCGGCCGGGCCGGTCAGGGTACGGCCGTCGGCCAGCGCCAGCTCCCAGGTGCCCCTCAGCCAGTCGAAGCCCCGGAAGTGCTGGTGGTTGGCGAGCACGATGCCCTCGTGCCGGAAGCACCGGATGCGGACCGGCGCCGCGATCTCCCGGTGCTCGTACATGGCGGGCTTGGGCGTGCGGTCGGGGAAGACGATCCCGTCCGCGACGAACGCCCCGTCGTGCAGGGCCTCGCCGAAGTCGCCGCCGTACGCCCAGCGGTGGCCGGGCGCGGCGACACCGTTGTCGTACAGTCCGGCGCCCGTGCGCCCGACCGGTCTTCCGTCGCTCACCCGCTGGAGAATTCCGTGGTCCCAGAACTCCCAGATGAACCCGCCCTGAAGCCCCGGAGTGGACTCGATGGCGGCCCAGTGGTCCGCAAGCGTGCCGTTGCTGTTGCCCATCGCGTGCGAGTACTCGCACTGGATCAGCGGCTTGGTCTGCTCCCCGGACAGGGCGTGGGCGACACAGTCCTCCAGCGGCGCGTACATCGGGCAGGCGATGTCGGAGGCCACGTCCGGGTCCGCCCAGCCGCGCTTGGCCGCGCCCTCGTACTGGAGCGGCCGGGTCGGGTCGTGTCGGCGTACCCAGCCGGCCGCCGCGTCGTGGTTCGCCCCGTAGTCGGACTCGTTGCCCAATGACCAGATGATGACGCAGGGGTGGTTCTTGTCGCGGAGCACCATGCGCGAGACCCGGTCGACGAAGGCGTTCAGGTAGCGCGGGTCGTCGGCGATCTCGTGGGCGTGGTCGTGGGACTCGACGTCCGCCTCGTCCACGACGTAGAAGCCCAGTTCGTCGGCGAGGTCGTACAGGGCCGGGTCGTTCGGGTAGTGCGAGGTGCGGATCGCGTTGAACCCGAACCGCTTCAGCACCACGAGGTCCGCGCGCATGTCGTCGTAGGACACCGTCCGCCCGGTGAGCGGGTGGAAGTCGTGCCGGTTGACGCCCCGGACGAACACCCGCTCGCCGTTGACGAGCAGGTCCCGGCCGACGATCTCGACGTCCCGGAAACCGATGCGGTGGTACGACGTGTCGGCGACCGTGCCGTCGGCGCGGTGCAGCCGGACGGTGAGCCCGTACAGCTCGGGCTGCTCGGCGTTCCAGGTGCGCACGTCGGGCACGACGGCGTGGATGCGGGCCTCGCCGAGGAAGTCGGAGACCCGGTCGTCCTCGGTGTTGAGCCGGTCGAACTCGGCGTCCTGCGCGAGCGCTTCGCCGTCGAGGTCGCCGGTGACGTACCAGCCGTCGGGCAGCGCCCGGTCGCCCGCCGCGTTGCGCACCTGGCAGTCCACGCGCAGCTCGCCGTCCCGCCGGGCCCGTACGGTCACGTCCGCGAGCCGGAACGGGTCGGTCGCGTACAGCAGTACCGGGCGGGTGATCCCGCCGTGCCACCAGTGGTCCTGGTCCTCGATGTGCGAGGCGTCCGACCACTTGACGACGGTGAGCCGTAGCACCGACCGCTCGCCGGGGCGGACGGCGTCGGTGAGGTCGAACTCGGCGGCCAGGTGCGAGTCCTTGGAGACGCCCACCGGCCGCCCGTCGACGTGCACGAGGAGCACGCTCTCCGCCGCGCCCACCTGGAGCACGATCCGCCGCCCGGCCCACTCGGCGGGGACGTCCAGCTCACGCTCGTAGACCCCGGTCGGGTTTGCGGCGGGGGAGTCCGGCGGGAACGCACGGAACGGCATGGTGACGTTCGTGTACTGGGGCAGGTCGTCGGTGTCCTGCACGGTCCAGGCGCCGGGGACGTGTGCCGTGGACCAGGAGCCGCCGACCGGTGCGTCCGGAGCGGGCAGCAACTGGAAACGCCAGTCGCCGTCCAGGGGGAGTGCTCCGGTGCGCCGGTCGACGGCGTTCATGGGGAGCCGTCCCCAGGAGGTCACCTCGGGTGCCTCCCAGGGGCGGAGGGCGATCAGGGGATCGGCGGGCCGGGGCCCGGGGATCGACGGACCGTTCATCGGCGGGTGGCTCACTTTTCTGGCGACGTGGGTGGGGTGGCTGGCGTGGGTGGCGTGGTGGGCCCGGGCAGGACGCGTCCCTCCCAGCCCCAGGCGGGGTCGACGGGGATGCCGAGCCGGTCCAGGACGGTGGGCGCGATGTCGACGAGGCGGGGCGAGTCGAGCAGGGTCGCGCCGGTCGCGCCGGGCTCGGCGAGGATCACGAAGACCTCCCGTTCGGCACGCGTGTCGCCGCCGTGGCCGCCGCTGTCGAGGTGACCGTGGTCGGTGGTGACCAGTACGGTCCACCGCTCGCCGGAGCCGCGGGCGTCGATCGCCGCCAGCAGCCGTCCGAGGTGGGCGTCCTGGGCGAGCAGGGCGTCGTCGTAGGCGGCGGAGAGCGGGCCGGTGGCGTGGCCGGCCTCGTCGGTCGCGCCGAAGTAGACGAACAGCAGGTCCGGGTCGTGCTCGGTGAGCCAGCGGACGGCGGTGCGGGCGACGAGGTCGTCCGCGGTCGCGTAGCCGTCGGTCTCGCCGTCGTGGTGCACCCGGCGGCCGACGGCGGGGCCGAGGGTGCCGCGGTGGACCAGCTCCGGCCAGGAGACCGCGGCGGCGGTGCGCAGGCCGGGGCGGGCGGTGGCCGCGCGGCTGAGGAAGTCGGGGTGGCGGGTGTAGTCGGCGCCGACGAAGTCGTTGCCGGTCACCCCGTGGCGGTCCGGCCACACCCCGGTCAGCACGCTCGACCAGCCGGGGCCGGAGTCGGTGTAGGCCATGCTGGTCGACGGCCCGTCCTCGGCCTGGCCGTCCGCCTCGCCGTAGGGCAGCAGGCTGGTGCCGTGGGCGCCCGCGGCCAGCAGGCCGTGCAGGACGGGCGCGCGGGCACCGGGCCGGGTCAGCCGGTCGTGGCGCAGCCCGTCCATGCCCACCACGAGCACCCTGCCGTCCCGGCCGCTGTCCCTCACCGGATTCCTCCTCTGTCCTGCGCGTGCTGCGTGGGCCGGGCCGCGGATCAGGTGCCCTGCACCGCGCCCTCGGTGGCGCCCGCGATGAAGCCGCGGGCGAAGATGGCGAAGACCAGCACCAGCGGGAGCGACGCCATCAGCACCCCGGCCATGACCATGCTGTAGTCGGTGGTGTGGCCGACGTTGAGCTGCGCGAGCTCCACCTGGAGGGTCACGTGGTCGGGGTTGGTGAGCACGATGAGCGGCCAGACGTAGTCGTTCCAGGCCCCGACGAAGGCGTAGATGGCGAGGAAGGACAGCGCCGGCCTGATCATCGGCAGCGCGATGTTCCAGTACTGGCGGAAGAACCCGGCGCCGTCGATGCGCGCGGCGTCGAGGAGTTCGTCGGGCACGCCGTTCTCGATGTACTGGCGCAGCCAGAAGATGCCGAAGGCGTTGGCCAGCGCGGGCGGGACCAGCGCCTTGAGCATGCCGACCCAGCCGATGTTCGACATGAGGATGAACTGCGGCAGGATCGCCAGCTGCAGCGGCAGCATCATGAACAGCAGCAGGGTGCCGAAGAGCACCTTGCGGCCGGGGAAGTCGAACTTGGCGAAGGTGAAGGCCGCCAGCGAGTCGATGAACAGCACCAGGACGGTGGTGACGGTCGCGACGACGATCGTGTTGAGCATCGACCCGAAGAAGTCGATGGTGTCGAGCACGTGCCGGACGTTCTCCAGCAGGTGGGAGCCGAAGGTGAACTTCGGCGGGCTCTTGTAGATGTCCTGCGTGGTGTTGGTCGCCATCACGATCGTCCACAGGAACGGGAAGACCGAGAGCAGGACGGCCGCCATCAGGACGATGTGCGCGGTCAGGCCCTTGGGGCGGCGCAGCCGCCTCGCGCGCGGGGCCGGCCGCGTCGGGTCGGCCGTCGGTTCGGGCGTCGGGTCGGCTGTGGTCACGGCTTCCTCCCTCGTTGGGTGATGCGCCAGTTGACGGCGACGAGGACGATGATCAGCAGGAAGAAGGCCCACACGATGGCCGCGCCGTAGCCGTAGTCGTTGTTGAGGAAGGCCGACTGGTAGAAGTACAGGAGCGTCGTGAGACCGGCCTGTCCCGGGCCGCCGAGGTTCGCGTTGGCGGCGTTGTTGGCGAACAGGACCTGGGGTTCGCTGAAGCTCTGCAGACCGTTGATCGTCGAGATGATGACGGTGAACAGGATGATCGGCCGCATGATCGGGACGGTGATCTGGAAGAACGTGCGGACAGGGCCGGCGCCGTCCATCTTCGCCGCCTCGTAGATCGAGGTGGGGATCGCCTGGAGACCGGCCAGGTAGATGATCATGTTGTAGCCGGTCCACATCCAGGTCATCAGCAGCGAGATGACCACCTTGATCAGCCACGGGTTGCTCAGCCACGGCACGGGCGAGATACCGACCGTGCCCAGGATCGCGTTGACCAGGCCGAAGTTGTTGCTGAACACCGCGCCGAAGAAGATCGCCACGGCCACGATCGAGGTGACGTTCGGTACGTAGAGGGCGATCCGGTAGAAGCCCTTGAAGCGGCGCACCGAGTGCAGCAGCGTGGCCAGCACCAGGGCGCCCAGGAGGGTGGGCACGGTGGACAGCACCCAGATCACCAGGGTGTTGCGGATCGACAGCCAGAACACCGGGTCCGACCACAGGAACCGGAACTGCTGCAGGCCCACGAACTGCATGTCGCCGAGGCCGTCCCAGCGCTGGAAGGCCAGGTACAGCGAGTAGAAGACCGGGAAGAAGGAGAAGGCGGCGAAGACCAGGTAGAAGGGCGAGATCGCCAGGTACTGCCGCCAGTACGACAGCAGCCCGCGCCGCCTGGGCCGTGCGGTGGTGCCCGCGGGCGTGGCGCGCCGCGGGCGGAACCGGGCCGGGCCCGGCCCGGCGGGGGGGGGGGGGGCGGCTGGTAGTCGGCGTTCCAGGTGTCGACGCCCTCGGAGTGGTGCGCGTCGGTGCGGTGC
>NZ_JBEYVI010000042.1:0-101273 GCF_040643955.1 Streptomyces sp. NPDC047061 | reverse complement strand
CAGGAAGATGCCTATAATCTTCATTTGTCGCGGGCCGAGGACGGCCCCGTGGGCCGGAGGTTCGATCATGGTGAGTTCGCAGGCGGCTGCCGGCTTCACGGCTTCGGGCCGTCCGGTTCCGGGTCGGAGGGCGGGCGTCCCACGTCCGACAGCGTCTCGCGGGCCCGTTCGTCGACGAAGCGGGTCACGAGATGCTGGGCAGCGCCGAAAATGACGGCCCAGGCCATGATCTGCGGGCTGGAATCCAGATCGCTCAGACCTGGAATGAACGCACCCCTGATGAGCAGCACTCCTACGAACGCGGTCAGGGCCCCGGTGGGGAACTTCAACAGGGCTGCCGAAAGCGGCAGCATATAAGGACTGCTCGTCCCCTTGATCCGGCGTAGCGACGCAATGACCGTGAGAGCCGCACCGGCCAGCCCTGCCGCCTCGGTGACGAGCACGTCGACCCGCTGCGCGTAGTCGCTCGGAACGTTCCCCTTCTTCAGGGGAACCTCCCCGGAAGGACATGCGGCGAACGTCTTCCCCCCGGGGAGGAAGCACATGTTCAGCGAATCCGGGCAGTACCAGCCCCAGACCGCGAGCCCGGCCGCGCCGAGGAGAACGAAGAACGTCGCAACCCGCAGAATGATGCTGAGGCTGCGGACTCTGCTGAATTCGGCGTCCAGCGCGTCGTACGAAGCGCTCAGAGCGAGGGCGAGGAGCCCTCGGTCGCCCGGCAGCGGTCCTTTCGTCCCCATGCGTTCCGCGACCGCACTCACCTGTATCCGAAGCGGGTCGACCGGGCGAAGATGCTGTTCGACGTGGCTCAGTACGTCGGTGCTGCGGCCCGGCAGGTCTTCGTCCGCACACAGCGTCAGCAGCATCACGTCGGTCGCGCGCACATTGGCCCAGGTCCGCTCGAGGGCCGCGGCCCCGGAGAAGAGGCGGCGCCGCGCGGAGATGGCGCACCTTGCCTCCTTCAGTTGCCGCGCGATCCCCTCCAGTGTCTTCTCTCGCCGACATTGCTCAGCCCGGTCCGCTGCCTCTCGGCACCGCTCACGGTCCGCCTGCTGTTCCAGGAACAGAACGCGCGCGGCAGCACGCTCGCGCCAGGCTGTTCTATGAGCCCTGAACAGCCCCTTGGGCATGGTGGGGAGCTGAGCCACGTTCTTTCGTCGGGTCGGCCCGCAGGGGTGGGCGCACGTCGGTTTCTCCGGCGTCGGCGTGCGCCTGACCATGAGCGAAGCGATCCACAGGAGTGTGAAGACAGCGACGCTGCCTCTGGGCGTTTTCGTGCTTTCCGAACCCGTGAAGGCTTTCCCGTTGGTCATCCCGACCTCCAGTAAAGACTCCCCTCATCAGCGTAGGACTGCTGGCCAACAGGTGCACGTCAAGAAGGGCGAGGTCGTGCCCGGGCCACCGTGCGCCCGGCGGGTCGGTCGCCGTCCGGTGCCGCCCCTCAGCTCTCCCGTCCCGCCAGCACCCACCTCGACGGCAGGACGATCGGCTCACCGTCCGGTCTGGACTCGGTCGTGGTCAGGGGCAGGTCGCCGCTCGCGAGGACGGTGAGGCCGGCGTTGCGCAGGTACTCGGGGACCGCGGCGTCCGGGACCTCGCCGGGGGCGATGCCGTGCCGGAAGACCGGGGCGAGTTTGGGCGGCGGTCCCGACGGGCTCTGGGCGAGGCCGCCGAGGACGGGGCGGGCGGCCTCGGAGAGCTCGACGAGGAAGGCCCGGCCGCGGCGGCCGACGAGGGTGGCGACGGCGTCGATCACCGGCTGCCGGTCGTCGGGTTCGCACTGGTGCAGGACGCCCCGCATGTAGACGTTGGCGTCGCCGAGCTCCGCGTGCAGGGCCTCGGCCTCGCTCTTCTCGGCCGCGTCGAGGAGCCGGTAGCCGGCCAGTCCGGCGGGGTCGGCGTGCCGGGCGTGGTCCAGGGCGGCCTCGGCGACGTCGGTGCCGAGGACACGGGGGAAGCGACCGGCGAGGAAGCGGGTCTGGGTGCCGTTGCCGCAGCCGAGGTCGACCAGGGGCAGGCCCGGGTCGGCGAGGTGGGGTTCGAAGAGGGCGACGTGGACGGCGGCGGTCACGGCCGGCTCGGCGTCCCAGAACACCGCGCCCGGCTCGTCGGACGCCTCGCGCCAGAAGCCCTCCCAGGCATTGCGGTACCGACTCGTCACGCTCATGGCCCAACTCCCCAGGATGCAGCCGTGTTTGACCCGTCGTAAGTGACGGGCCAGTACGGTCTACCCTGCGCGGGTTTCGGCCACAAGCACCTGGCGCCTTCCTTCACCACCCGTTCGACGGGCGTGCGCCCCCTGGGCCGACGGCGACCGGATCAGCGGCGCCGTGCGGTGAGTTCGAACCAGACGGTCTTCCCGGCGGCCGTACGGCTGGTGCCCCACTCCCGGGCGAGGGTGGAGACCACCCGCAGTCCGCGTCCCGTCTCGGCGCCGGGGTCGGCGCCGAGCAGGGTCGGCAGGGTGTGGTCGTCGTCATCGACCTCGCAGAGCAGGGTCTCGCCGCGGATCAGCCGGAGCTGGACCGGGTGGCCGTGCGAGTGCCGGATGGCGTTGGTGACGAGTTCGCTGACCATGAGTTCGGCGGGGTCGGCGAGCCGGGCCAGGCCCCAGTCGTGGAGCTGCTCGCGGACAGCGGCGCGGGCCCGGCGGACCTCGGCCGGATCTAGCGCGAGCCGCCATTCGGCGACGTCCTCCGGCTCGATGCCGTTGAGGCGGGCCATCAGCAGCGCGACGTCGTCTTTGCGGCCACCGCGGGTGTTGAGGGAGCGGATGATGGTGTCGCAGGCGTCGTCCATGGAGGCGGCCGGGTGGGCCGCGGACTCGCAGAGGGTGGCGAGGCCGACGCCGATGTCCTCGCCGCGCATCTCGACCAGTCCGTCGGTGCACATGACCAGCCGGTCGCCGGGGTCGACGCGCACCCGCAGGGACTCGAAGGCGACTCCGCCGACGCCTATGGGCGCGCCGGTGGGCAGGTCGAGGAGTTCGCTGCGCCCGTCGACCGCCCGCACCAGCACCGGGGGGATGTGGCCGGCGTTGGCGAGGTGCAGTTCGCCCTCGATCGGGTCGTAGACGGCGTAGAGGCAGGTGGCGAGGTAGCTGTCGCCGAGGCGCTGTGCCAGGTCGTCGAGGTTGCGCAGGAGTTGGGCGGGCGGCAGGTCCATGGCCGCCATCGTCTGCACTGCGGTCCGCAACTGACCCATCATCGCGGCCGAGTTGAGGCCGTGGCCCATCACGTCGCCGACGACCAGGGCGGTGCGGGCGCCGGGGAGTTTCACGGAGTCGAACCAGTCGCCGCCGACGCGGCCGAGCAGGGTGCCCGGCAGGTACCGGGTGGCGATGTCGCAGCCCGCCATGCGCGGCGGGATGTGCGGCAGCATGCTGTCCTGGAGGGTCTCGGCGACGCTCTCCTGGAAGGTGTACATGCGGGCGTTGTCGAGCACGAGCCCGGCGCGGGCGGCGAGTTCGGCGCCGGTGACCCGGTCCATGTCGTTGAACAGCTCGCGCTCGGGGTGGCGCAGCAGGACCATGAAGCCGAGCACGACGTTGCGTGCCTTCAGCGGGACGACCAGCATCGAGCGGCCGGTGATCAGCGGCCGGATGTCGCGCTTCTCGAACTGGGAGGCGATGGCGTGGCCCATCTCCACGCTGATCCGCGGCACCAGAACCGGATCGCCGGTGGTCATGCACTGGAAGAACGGGGTGTGCGCCGGGAACGGCATGGCCTCGCCGACGGGGATGACGTCGTCCCAGCGGCCGGGTTCGTCGGTGTGCTCGACGGCGACCCGGTGCCACATGGTGGTGGTGTCCGGGACGCCGTCCGGGAACTCCTCACCGGCGACGACCTGTTCGCGCAGATAGGTGCCGGCGACATCGGTGAACCGGGGTACGACGGCTCTGCTGACCTCGATGATGGTGCGGGACAGGTCGAGCGAGGTGCCGATCTTCCCGCTGACCTCGTTGAGGAACTCCAGGCGCTCGCGGACGGCCGCGTACTCCAGGTCCTCGCCCTCGTCGTCGGCGAGTTCGGCGGGCACCGGCAGGCCCTCGGCGGCCACCCGGGCGGCCCGCTCGCGGCGGGCCATCCGTTCGGTGCGCCGGGCGACGCCCCAGTCGGGGGTCACGGGCACCCGGTCGTTCTGGCTGAACTCCAGGATGGGGTAGCCGAGTTCGAGGACCTGGGCGACGATCCGGGCGCTCTCGTCGACGCTCATGCTGGGCAGGATCTCGGGGAGCCTGCGGGCCAGCTCCTCGGCGCCGGGGAAGTCGGTGTGCAGGGCGAAGCCGGGCGCGATCCGCTCGAAGGCGATGCCCTCGTCGTGTTCGGTCCGGCGCAGTCGCTCGGCGTCGGCGGCGAGCACCAGCAGCCGCTCGTCCCCCGGCCCGACCAGCGGGTAGGACCACCAGAGCACATCGGCGCGGTCGCGGTCGGGCACGGTGATCCGGGCGCGGCCGGCGGCCGGGAAGTTCAGCCGTCCGTCGAGGGAGGACTCCAGGTCGGGGCCGAGTCCGTCGTACGCGGCGTAGGCGCCGTACGGGGTGATCTCGTCGTCGTCGGGGAGCGCGCCGGAGACGGGCAGCAGGTCGAGGACGGAGCGGCCGATGGCCTCTTCCTTGGCCGCGCCGAAGAGCCGTCGGGCGCCGCTGCTCCAGTGGGAGACCCGGCCGTCACGGTCGACGACGACCACGGCCAGGGGGATGCGGCCCGGAGCGCCCTCCCCAGCACCGAGGCTGGGATGTACGTCCCGCTCGCTGCCATGGTCCATTGCCCAGGCCCTCTCTCCCCACGGCTCCGCAAAAGATCTGTGCCGCCCGTCACTACCGTACGGTGGCCGCCGGTTGCGATGTGTGGCAATCCTGGAATTGGTTTCACCGGGTCACACCGGCGCGCAGGTCCGCGCCCCTGTGCGGCGCGCGAACCGTGTCCACCGTGCCGGTGCCGGTCCTCGCCCTCCTCGGCCCTCGCCAACGGACCTTGCCCTCGGCCTTCCGCCTTTGCTCAGTCCTCGTGGCCGAGCTGGAGATCGCGTTCGGTGCGGCCGCCGCCCGCGACCTGGAGGACCGTGGCGACCGGCGGGTAACCGGCGGCGATGACCGTGTACTCGCCGGAGGACAGGTCCACGAACCGGAACGTTCCGTCGGCGCCGGTGGTGAGGGTGTCCACGACGTTCCCGGCGGCGTCGAGCAGCGTCACCCGCGCGTCCTCCACAGGGCGGCCTCCCCCGGCCCGGACCGTGCCCTTCAGCACGGCGCCGCCCGCGAGTTCGACGTTCTGCCGGGTCTCCCGGGAGGCCTGGACGGTGACCGGGAGGGCGGCGGGGCGGAAGGCGGGGGCGCTGGCGGCGAGGGTGTACTCGCCGGCCACCAGCTCGCTGATGACATAGCCGCCCTCGCGGCCGCTGCGCACACTGGCGACGACCTCGCCGTGCACGTTGGTGAGGGTGACGGTGGCGTCCCGTACGGGTGTGCCGTCGGCGGTGAGCACGCTGCCCGCAAGCCGTCCGGCGCCGCCGAGGACGACGTCCAGCTCGACGGGCCGCTCGCCGACCGTCACGGTGACGGCCTGCGGCTGGTGGCCGCCGGCGGCGGCGATCAGGACGTACGACCCGGAGCCGGGCGTGGCCAGGGCGTACCGGCCGTCCTCCCCGCTGGCGCCCCGGCCGACCTGCCGGCCGACGGCGTCGATGAGGGTGAGCGCGGCGCGCGGCACCACGGTCCCGTCGGGATGCTGCACCGTGCCGCAGACGGGGATCCCGGCGCCGGCGTACGGCGACCGGGCCTGCGGGATCGGGGCGTTCACGGCTTCGGACTCCGTTTCGGTGGTGGGGTGGGACACCAGCGGTTTCTCCTTGAGGAAGCAGGCGACGAGCAGGCCGAGGAGGAGCACCGGGACCAGGTAGAGGAAGATCCGGGGCATCGCGTCGGCGTAGGCGCGGATGTAGGCGTCGCGCAGCGCCGGGGGCAGCGCGTGCACGACCTGCGGGGTGAGGGACTCGGGGTCGGGCAGGCGGGTGCCGGCCCGGGCGGGGAGACGTCGGTGCAGGGCGTCGGTGAGCCGGTCGGCGAAGAGGGTGCCGAAGACGGCGGCGCCGACGCTGCCGCCGATCTGCCGGAAGTAGTTGTTGGCGCTGGTGGCGGTGCCGAGGTCGGCGGGCCGTACGGAGTTCTGCACGGCGAGGACGAGCACCGGCATCACCATGCCGATCCCGGCGCCGAGCACGGCCATCCAGATGCTGTACTGCCAGCGCGGGGTGTCGACTTCGAGGCGGGACAGCAGCCACATCCCCACGACGGACAGCCCGCCGCCGAGCACCGGGTGGATGCGGTAGCGACCGGTGTGGCTGATGAGCTGTCCCGAGACGATCGAGGCGCCGACGATCCCGCCCATCATGGGGAGCATCAGCAGCCCGGACTCGGTCGCCGAGGCGCCGTCGACCATCTGCAGGAAGGTCGGCAGATAACTGGCCGCGCCGAACAGGGCGACGCCGACGACCAGTCCGACGAGTCCGCTCACGTTGAAGACGGAGTCCCGGAACAGCCGCAGCGGGATGAGGGGTTCGACCGCGTGGTGCTCGACGACGAGGAACAGCACGGTGGCGGCCACCGCGCCGGCCCCCAGCCCGATGATGGCGCGCGAGCCCCACGCGTACTCCGTGCCGCCCCAACTGGTCAGCAGGACAAGGCAGGTGGAGGTGGTGGCGAGCAACAGCGCGCCCAGCACGTCGAAACGGCCGCGGGCCCGGGGCTTGGGCAGCTTCAGCACGAGGGTGATGACGGCCAGGGTGACCAGCCCGAAGGGCACGTTGACGTAGAAGCACCAGCGCCAGGTGAGGTGGTCGGTGAAGTAGCCGCCGAGCAGCGGCCCGGCGACGGAGGCGAGGCCGAAGGCGGCGCCGATCAGGCCCATGAAGCGGCCGCGCTGCCGGGGCGGCACGATGTCGGCGATGATCGCCTGCACCCCGATCATCAACCCGCCCGCGCCGACGCCCTGGACGGCGCGGAAGGCGATCAGCTGGTCCATGCTCTGCGCCCGTCCGGCCAGCGCGGAGCCGACGGCGAAGGCCAGGATCGCGAACTGGAAGACGCCCTTGCGGCCGATGAGGTCGCCGAGCTTGCCGTAGACGGGGAGGCCGACGGTGGCGGTGAGCAGGTAGGCGGTGATCGCCCAGGACATCCTGTCGAGGCCGTGCAGCTCGCCGACGATCTTCGGCAGCGCGGTGGCCACGATCATCTGGTCCAGCGCGGCGAGGAGCAGGGCGAGCATCAGCCCGCAGAACACCAACCGGGTGCGGCGCGGGCCGAGTCCGGAGGCCGGGGCGGGTTCCGGCACGGGGGCGTCCACGGGCGCCGCGGCCGGTTCCTCGTACTGCACCAGCGTCGTTCCGCCCACGTACCGCTCCCCTCGTCGCGCCTGCGCACAATTCCCGCCTTATTTCCCGTAGGGCGACAACTGCGAGCAAGCACGACGAGTTACGGCACGCGACCGGCCGGACCGTAGATCCACTCGAACCGGTGAGGGGCCAACAGGCCCGGATCTCCGGGAGGTTACTTCCCGACCTCGGCTTCGAGCCGGTCGAGCACCAGGTCGTAGATCCGGCCGAGGCCCTTGGGCGCGAAGGTCTTCTCGAAGAAGCCGCCGATACCGCCGGCGCCCTGCCAGGTGGTGTGCACGACCACCTTGGACCGACCCTCGCCGGCCGGGGTGACGCGCCAGGTGGTGACCATGGAGGAGTTGCGGTCCTTCTCGACCAGCTCGCCGTCCGTGGGCTCGCTGACCTCCAGGAGGCAGTCGCGGACGCGCTTGCTGGTGGCCTGGAGCCTCCAGTGGACCAGGGTGCCCTCGCCGTCGCCGCCCTCGCGCACCTCGTACTCGCTGAAGTGCTCGGGCAGCAGCTTCGCGCGCGTGCCGCTGTAGTCGGCGATCGCGTCGAACACCGTCTCCGCGTCCGCGGCGACGACCCGCTCCGTAGTGGCCTCGACCTGCGCCATCGCTTTCCTCCAGCACCTGAGTTCTCGGGGTTGCGCCAAGCCAATCACCCCGGCGCCCGGCCGCCCAAATCGGGGTGCCGGAAGCGGTCGGAAACGCGATCGGAATCGGTGTCCGCGCGGTCTCCACAGATCGTTCGCACGATCATGGGAACAGATGTTCTATTCTCTGGGGCAGTGCTACCGAGGAGGCGTCATGCGCTGGGAGAACCTCACCGAGGAGACCGGGCCCGCCCGGGCCGGCACCGCGCTGTTCGGCGCGGACGTGGTCACGACCCGGACCTTCGACACGCCTGAATTCCGGGGAATCACCTTCCACGAGGTGCGGGCGCGGTCGATCATCAACCGCGTGCCCGGCGCCTCGCGGATGCCGTTCGAGTGGACCGTGAACCCGTACCGGGGCTGCACGCACGCGTGCGTGTACTGCTTCGCCCGCAAGACCCACAGCTATCTGGACCTGGACACCGGGCTCGGCTTCGACAGCCAGATCGTGGTCAAGGTGAACGCGCCGGACCTGCTCCGCCGCCAGCTGGGCTCACGCCGCTGGCTCGGCGACCACATCGCGATGGGCACCAACGTCGACTGCTACCAGCGCGCCGAGGGCCGCTACCGGCTGATGCCGGGGATCCTCTCCGCCCTCACCGAGCACGCGAACCCGTTCTCGATCCTGACCAAGGGCACCCTGATCCTGCGCGACCTCGACCTGCTGCGCCGGGCGGCGGACGTCACGGACGTCGGGATCTCGGTCTCGGTCGGCTTCGTCGACCCCGAGCTGTGGCGCACGGTGGAGCCGGGCACCCCCGCCCCCGAGCGCCGGCTGGACGTCGTACGCGCCCTCGCCGAGGCCGGCATCGGCTGCGGGGTCCTGATGGCGCCGGTGATCCCCTTCCTCGGCGACCACCCGGCCCAGCTCCGGGCCACCGTACGGGCGATCGCGGCGGCCGGGGCCACCTCGGTGACGCCCCTGGTGCTGCATCTGCGGCCCGGCGCCCGCGAGTGGTTCATGAGCTGGCTCGCGGCGCATCACCCGCATCTGGTGCGGCGCTACGAGCGGCTGTACGCGGAGGGCGCCTACGCGCCCAAGTGGTACCAGCGCCGGATCACCCGTCAGGTGCACGAGCTGGCCCAGGAGTACGGCATCGGGCCGAACCGCGCGGACACCCCCCGCCGGATCCCGGTGCCGGCGGCGGTCGAGGAGCCCGCGCTGCCGGAGCCGACGCAGCTAACGCTGCTCTGAGGGCGTCGGCGACCGGAGGGGGCGTTCGGGCGCACACCTGGGCGCAATTGGGTCATTAATCGTCAGAATGGGTTCTTCCGGGGGCCGTTGCCGGGACTATGCGGCGAGGGACCGTGACACGTGCGGTCCGCGACCCTCCGTCCTGGGAGGACCCCATGCGAACACGCGCAGCCGTGCTGTGCGCCGCCGCCGCTGTCGTGGCCGGTTCGGTCACCGCCCTGCCCGCGAGCGCCGCCACCCGAGCCCCCGTCCAGGTGTCCCCGGTCACCTGGAAGAAGTGCGGCACCACCGACTACCCGACGCTCCAGTGCGGCTCGGTCAGGGTGCCCCTCGACCACCGGAACCCCCGCGGCAGGCAGATCACCCTCGCCCTCTCCCGCGTCCCGCACACCGCGCCGGCCTCTCAGGGGCCGCTGCTGGTCAACCCGGGCGGCCCCGGCGGCAGCGGGCTGGCCCTCGCGGGCTTCGTGGCGTCCACGCTGCCCAAGAAGGTGGCGGCCCAGTACGACGTCATCGGCTTCGACCCGCGCGGGGTCGGCAGGAGCGGTCCGGCGGTCGACTGCGCGCCCGGCTACTTCAAGCCGGTGCGCCCCGACTCGGTCCCGGCCACCCCCGCTCTCGAACAGGCGAACCTCAAGCGGGTGCAGTCGTTCGCGGCGGCCTGCGGCAAGAAGTACGCGAGCGTGCTGCCGTACCTCGACACGGTCAGCGCCGCGCAGGACATGGACTCGGTCCGCGAGGCCCTCGGGGCCCGGCAGATCAGCTACTTCGGCTACTCCTACGGCACCTACCTGGGCGCGGTGTACGCGAAGCTGCACCCGGACCGGGTCCGCCGCCTGGTCCTGGACTCGATCGTCGACCCCACGGGCGTCTGGTACGAGGACAACCTGAGCCAGGACTACGCGTTCGACGACCGCCAGCACGCCCTGATGGCGTGGATCGCCAAGTACGACTCGACGTACAGGCTCGGCACCGACCCGGCGAAGGTGGAGGCCGCGTGGTACGCCATGCGGGCCGCACTGGCGAAGAAGCCGGCGGGCGGCAAGGTGGGCGCCTCCGAACTGGAGGACACCTTCATCCCGGGCGGCTACTACAACGGCTACTGGCCCTACCTGGCCGACGCGTTCTCCGCCTACGTCAACGGCAGGAAGACGGCGGCGCTGGTCGAGGCGTACGAGAACTTCGCCGCCGTCGACGCGTCCGGCGACAACGGGTACAGCGTCTACGCGGCCGTCCAGTGCCGGGACTCCTCCTGGCCGCGGGACTGGGACCAGTGGCGCAAGGACAACTGGGCGGCGTACGAGAAGGCGCCGTTCATGGTCTGGAACAACGCCTGGTACAACGCGGCGTGCGCGTACTGGCCGACGAAGACGCTGCAGCCGCCGAACATCGCCAACGGCAAGCTGCCGGCGGCCCTCCTCTTCCAGGCGACGGACGACGCGGCCACGCCCTACCAGGGCGGCGTCACGGTCCACCGGCTGCTGGCCGGCTCCGGCCTGGTCGTGGAACAGGGCGGCGGCAACCACGGCATCACCCTCAGCGGCAACACCTGCCTGGACACGTACCTCGCCACGTACCTGACCGACGGCACGGTCCCGCACGGCGACGGCACCGCCGACGCGGTCTGCCGGAAAACCCCGGACCCGAAGCCCCTCACCGCCAAGGCGGCCTCGACGTCGTCCCGCGGCTCGACCCTGCACGGCCTGCTGGGCTTCCGCGGCTGAACCGGCCCTGAAGGCCCTGGCGGTGGTGGCCGGCCGCCGCCGGATCCCGGGCGGGCGGGGCCGTCCCCTCCCCTAGGGTGCCGTCATGAACGACGAGAACCCGCTCCGCGGCCCCGCCCCCGACGCCCCCTCCCTCCAGGTCCGCCCGATGACACTCG
Organism: Streptomyces sp. NPDC047061; assembly: GCF_040643955.1. Taxonomy (NCBI): domain Bacteria; kingdom Bacillati; phylum Actinomycetota; class Actinomycetes; order Kitasatosporales; family Streptomycetaceae; genus Streptomyces; species Streptomyces sp. NPDC047061. The sequence goes on along the minus strand of NZ_JBEYVI010000042.1, from coordinate 90,167 downwards.
ACGACTGCGACCGGGTCTCGGAGATACGCGTCCGGGGCTGGCAGTACGCCTACCGGGGTCTCATGCCGCAGCCGTTCCTGGACGGGCTCAGTGTCGAACGGGACGCTGAGCGGCGGCGGGCCCGGTTCCTGGACGGCGGGGACGGGGTGACGGAGCTGGTCGTCGAGCGGGACGGCGCCATCGTGGGGTGGGCCGCGCACGGGCCGTACCGGGAGGGCGAAGTGCGCACCGGGGACGCCGAGTTGTACGCCATCTACGTGGACGCCGCGCACCTGGGCACCGGCGCCGGGCGGGCGCTGCTCGCGACGGTCCTCGGGCAGTGCGCCGGGTACGCGCGCGTGTACCTGTGGGTGCTGAAGGGCAACGCGCGCGCCCGGCGGTTCTACGAGATCGCGGGCTTCGCGGCGGACGGCGCCGAGGAGCCGTACGTGGTCGACGGGGTGCCGGTGCCCGAGGTGCGGTACGTCATCGAGCCCGGCGTCACCTCGGCCTAGGGATGCGGGCCAGGGCCTGGACCGCGGCTTCGGCGAGGGTGGGATGGGCCAGGGCCTCGTTCAGGACGCGGCGGGCGCGCGTGTCGCCGAGGCATCCGAGGCCGTCCACGCAGGCGAGGGCGACCTTGCGATAGGGATCGTGCGGGCGCAGCCGGCGTTCCAGGGTGGTGATCAGGGCGGGGACGGACTCCGGGGCCCGGAGTTCGACCAGGAGGCGGACGGGGTGCAGGGCGTAGGCGACGCGGAGTTCGTTGGTGGCGAGGGCGGCGGCCGCGCGGGCGGTGCGCGGGTCCTGGAGTCGGGAGAGGGCGTAGGCCGCGGAGGCGCAGCGGGGTGGGTCACGGTGGTTGAGCAGCAGGACCAGGGTCTCGAAGGCCCGCCGGTCACCGGCCGTCCCCAGCCGGAACGCCGCCAGCTCCCTGGCCCACAGGGGCTGTCCGGCGGCGGTGAGCACCTCCGCCAGTTCGTCGTGGTCCCCGGTGGCCAGGAGCCGGTGGTAGGCGGCGGTCCCCTGCGACTCCTGCCGCAAACGCTCCGTGAGTGATCGCAACTCTTCGTCCACGAAGCCCAGATTAGAGGGGTCGCGGGAGCAGGGGGACGTACATCACAAAGTCCGGGGGCTGGCGCGCTCGTTACCCGCCGGTTAAGCTCAATCGAGCGAGTCACCCACTCGCAGTAACGCTCACGCCGGTTTGGTGACGCAGCCGCGTGAGTATCAGGTCGGTTCGGTACCTCGGTACCGCAGTACGACTCGGCTTTGGGACAGGGCCGGTCGGAATCCGCCGCTCCCGGGCGTGTGCACGCCCGCGGCAGCAGCACCGGGCGTGTGCGCTCGCAGCCCGGCGACACCCGCATTCACGCAGCTCTCTCCGCACCCGGTGCGCCCCCTCGGCGCACCCGGGCGCGTTTCCAGTCGTCACCCTCATTCCTGGAGTCCCGCGATGGCCACTCCCCAGTCCGACTCTTCTCTGTCCCCGCTCAAGACGATCGCCGTCGTCGGCCTCGGCACGATGGGCACCGGTATCACCGAGGTCCTCGCGAAGGCCGGCCGCGAGGTGATCGGCATCGACGTCAGCGAGGCCCAGGCCGCCCGGTCCGTCGCCGCGCTGGAGACCTCCACGGCCCGTGCCGTGGCCCGCGGCAGGCTGACCGAGCAGGAGCGCGCCGACGTCCTCGGCCGGATCCGCACCGGCACCGACCTGACGGCCGCGGCCGACGCCGACCTCGTCATCGAGGTGGTCCCGGAGTCGTACGACATCAAGCACCAGATCTTCCGCGAGCTGGACGCCGTCGTCCGCCCCGGGACGATCCTCGCGACCGGCACCAACGCGCTCTCCGTGACCCGCCTCGCCGCCGACTCGGCCCACCCCGAGCGCGTCCTCGGCCTGCACTTCTTCAACCCGGCCCCGGCGATGAAGCTGGTCGAGGTGGTCTCCTCGGTGCTCACCGCGCCGGGCGCCGTCGCCGCCGTCACCGACCTGGCGATCGAGCTGGGCAAGGAGCCGGTCGCGGTCGGCGACCGCCCCGGGTTCGTCGCGGACGGCCTGCTGTTCGGCTACCTCAACCAGGCTGCCGCGATGTACGAGGCGAAGTACGCCTCCCGCGAGGACATCGACGCGGCCATGCGGCTCGGCTGCGGCCTGCCGATGGGCCCCCTCGCCCTGCTCGACCTGATCGGCATCGACACCGCGCGTACGGTCCTGGAGGCCATGTACGCCGAGTCCCGCGACCGCCTGCACGCCCCGGCGCCCCTCCTCAAGCAGCTCAGCGAGGCGGGCCTGACCGGCCGCAAGTCCGGGCGTGGCTTCTACACCTACGAGGCCCCCGGCAGCGCCACCGTCGTCCGCGACGCCCTCACCCCGCTGGACGGGGCCGCGCCCACCCCGGGCCGTACGGTCCGCTCGGTCGGTGTCGCCGGCTCCGGCACCATGGCCTCCGGCATCGCCGAGGTCTTCGCCAAGGCCGGGTACGAGGTCGTCCTCGCCGCCCGCAGCGAGGAGAAGGCGCAGGCGGCGAAGGCCAGGATCGGCAAGTCCCTGGACCGCTCCGTCGGCAAGGGCCGGATGACCGCCGAGGCGGCCGCGCAGACCCTGGACCTGATCACCCCGGCGGGTTCGTACGACGCCTTCGCCGACGTCGACCTCGCCGTCGAGGCGGTCGCGGAGGACCTGGAGGTCAAGCGGCAGCTGTTCGCGACCTTCGACAAGGTCTGCAAGCCGGGCGCGGTCCTCGCCACCACCACCTCCTCGCTGCCGGTCGTCGCCTGCGCCCGCGCCACCTCGCGTCCGCAGGACGTGATCGGCATGCACTTCTTCAACCCGGCGCCGGCCATGAAGCTGGTCGAGGTCGTCCGTACCGTGCTGACGGCGGAGGACGTCCACGCCACGGTCCGCGAGGTCTGCGCGAAGATCCGCAAGCACGCGGTCGACTGCGGCGACCGGGCCGGATTCATCGTCAACGCGCTGCTGTTCCCGTATCTCAACAACGCGATCAAGATGGTCGAGGAGCACTACGCGTCCCTCGACGACATCGACGCGGCGATGAAGCTGGGCGGCGGCTACCCGATGGGTCCGTTCGAGCTCCTGGACGTGGTCGGCCTGGACGTGTCGCTCGCCATCGAGAAGGTGCTGCACCGGGAGTTCCGCGACCCGGGCCTCGCGCCCGCGCCGCTCCTGGAGCACCTGGTGGCCGCGGGCTGCCTCGGCCGCAAGACCGGCCGCGGCTTCCGCGAATATGCCCGCCGCTGACGGCGTCGGCGACTGGTTCCGGGACGAGAAGGAGTGGGGCGGGCTGCTCGACCCCACCGCCGGCCCCCCGCCCTTCGCGGGCGGGGGAAACCCCGGACATGCGCATCAAGCTGCGCACATGCAGTACGTTCGGGTCATGCCCCAGCCCGCGAAGTCCTCACGTACCGCCGCCACGCCCGACGCGCCGGAGAGTGCCGCGGGCAGCCGCGCGGCGGCCCAGCGGCTCAAGATGCGCAGGGAACTGGCGGCAGCCGCGATGGAGCTCTTCGCGACGAAGGGGTACGAGGCGACCACCGTCGACGAGATCGCGGCCGCGGCCGGGGTCGCCCGGCGCACCTTCTTCCGCCACTTCCGCTCCAAGGAAGAGGCGATCTTCCCCGACCACGACGACACGCTGATCCGCGCCGAGGCCGTGCTGAACGCGGCGCCGGCCCATGAACACCCGCTCGACACGGTGTGCCGCGGCATCAAGGAAGTCATGAAGATGTACGCGGCCCGGCCGGAGATCTCGGTCGCCCGCTACAAGCTCACCCGCGAGGTGCCCACCCTCCGCGAGGCCGAGATCGCCTCGGTGGCCCGCTACGAGCGGCTCTTCACCCGCTACCTCCTCGGCCACTTCGACGAGCACGCCCACGCGGACGACGCGAACGACGACCCGCTGCTGGCCGAGGTCGCGGCGTCGGCGGTGGTCACCGCCCACAACCACGTGCTGCGGCGCTGGCTGCGGGCGGGGGGACAAGGTGACGTCGAGCTGCAGCTGGACCACGCCTTCGCGATCGTCCGCAAGACGTTCGGGAACGGGATCGGGGCGGGCAGGGAGGCTGCGCCCCGGCCGGCCGCGCCGGCTTCAGTGGCCTCGCAGGGTGAGGTGCTGGTGACGGTGGCTCGCACGGATGCGCCGCTGGACGAAGTGATGCGCACGATCGAGCAGGCGCTGAAGGAGCGGTCGTAGCACGACGGTAGTGGCGGGTTGCGGTCACCGAACCGCGGCTCCGCCGCTCGTCCTCAAACGCCGGACGGGCTGAGTGGGTACCCACAGCCCGGGCTGAAAAGTGCGCTTTAGTGCCTACTTGTCGGGAACTTTGATCGATCATCGCTCATTTGTTACGTAAAGATTTCATCTGAGAGCGATTCCTGGCACTCAGTGCCTTGCCACCTGACACGCGGTGTCATACGTTGATGGTGTCCGGCCTGTCCCGGCGAACCCACCAGTTCGCCCGCCGGACGCCTGCGTCACAGGCAACCTCCCGCGCCACAAAGCGCTGCCGAAGCACCACCCCCGCCGAACCGACGGCACCTCTCCCCAAACCCTCAGCAGCACCGACGTAACCCTCAGCGCCCCTTCCCTCGGGGGCGCGCATCGCCGGAGGCAACACCGTGACCACTCAGGCCATTCTGGACGCGATCCAGTCGCCGGAATCTACGCCGGCCGACTTCGCCGCCCTGCCGCTCCCCGAGTCGTACCGCGCGATCACCGTGCACAAGGACGAGACGGACATGTTCGCGGGCCTGGAGACCCGCGACAAGGACCCGCGCAAGTCGATCCACCTCGACGAGGTCCCCCTGCCCGAGCTGGGCCCGGGCGAGGCCCTGGTCGCCGTCATGGCATCGAGTGTCAACTACAACTCGGTGTGGACCTCGATCTTCGAGCCGCTGTCGACCTTCGGCTTCCTGGAGCGGTACGGCCGCCTCAGCGAGCTGACCAAGCGGCACGACCTGCCGTACCACATCATCGGCTCCGACCTCGCGGGCGTCGTCCTGCGCACCGGCCCGGGCGTCAACGCCTGGAAGCCCGGTGACGAGGTCGTCGCGCACTGCCTCAGCGTGGAGCTGGAGTCCAGCGACGGGCACAACGACACGATGCTCGACCCCGAGCAGCGGATCTGGGGCTTCGAGACCAACTTCGGCGGCCTCGCCGAGATCGCGCTCGTCAAGTCCAACCAGCTGATGCCGAAGCCGAACCACCTCAGCTGGGAGGAGGCCGCCGCCCCGGGCCTGGTCAACTCCACCGCCTACCGGCAGCTGGTCTCCCGCAACGGCGCCGGCATGAAGCAGGGCGACAACGTGCTCATCTGGGGCGCGAGCGGCGGACTCGGCTCGTACGCCACGCAGTTCGCGCTGGCCGGCGGCGCCAACCCCGTCTGTGTCGTGTCCTCGCCGCAGAAGGCGGACATCTGCCGGTCCATGGGCGCCGAGGCGATCATCGACCGCAACGCCGAGGACTACAAGTTCTGGAAGAACGAGCGGGAGCAGGACCCCCGCGAGTGGAAGCGCTTCGGCAAGCGCATCCGCGAGTTCACCGGCGGCGAGGACATCGACATCGTCTTCGAACACCCCGGCCGCGAGACCTTCGGCGCCTCCGTCTTCGTCACCCGCAAGGGCGGCACCATCACCACCTGCGCCTCCACCTCGGGCTACATGCACGAGTACGACAACCGCTACCTGTGGATGTCCCTGAAGCGGATCATCGGCTCGCACTTCGCCAACTACCGCGAGGCCTGGGAGGCCAACCGGCTGATCGCGAAGGGCAAGATCCACCCGACGCTGTCGAGGACCTACTCCCTGGAGGAAACCGGCCAGGCCGCCTACGACGTGCACCGCAACCTCCACCAGGGCAAGGTCGGCGTGCTCTGCCTCGCTCCCGAGGAGGGCCTCGGCGTGCGCGACGGGGAGATGCGGGCCAAGCACCTCGACGCCATCAACCGCTTCCGCAACATCTGAGACACCCGAGGTCATAGATGACTGAGCGTCAGAATGCCGAAGGCAAGCGGGAGAAGGACCGGCCGTGGCTCATGCGCACGTACGCCGGACACTCCACGGCCGAGGCGTCCAACGAGCTGTACCGGCGCAACCTCGCCAAGGGCCAGACCGGCCTGTCGGTGGCGTTCGACCTGCCGACGCAGACCGGCTACGACCCCGACCACATCCTCGCCCGCGGCGAGGTCGGCCGGGTGGGCGTGCCCGTCTCGCACCTCGGTGACATGCGCCGGCTGTTCCAGGACATCCCCCTGGAGCAGATGAACACCTCGATGACGATCAACGCCACCGCCATGTGGCTGCTGGCGCTCTACCAGGTCGTCGCGGAGGAGCAGGGCGCGGACATCACCAAGCTCCAGGGCACGACCCAGAACGACATCGTCAAGGAGTACCTGTCCCGGGGGACGCACGTCTTCCCGCCGGGGCCGAGCCTCCGGCTGACGACGGACATGATCGCGTACACGGTCTCCCACATCCCGAAGTGGAACCCGATCAACATCTGCAGCTACCACCTGCAGGAGGCGGGCGCCACGCCGGTCCAGGAGATCGCGTACGCGATGTCCACCGCGATCGCCGTCCTCGACGCCGTGCGCGACAGCGGCCAGGTGCCGCAGGAGCGCATGGGTGACGTCGTCGCCCGTATCTCCTTCTTCGTGAACGCGGGCGTCCGGTTCGTCGAGGAGATGTGCAAGATGCGGGCGTTCGGCCGCATCTGGGACCAGATCACCCGCGAGCGGTACGGCATCGAGGACGCCAAACAGCGGCGGTTCCGGTACGGCGTCCAGGTCAACTCCCTGGGTCTGACCGAGGCGCAGCCGGAGAACAACGTCCAGCGGATCGTGCTGGAGATGCTCGCGGTGACGCTGTCGAAGGACGCACGCGCACGTGCCGTGCAGCTGCCGGCCTGGAACGAGGCGCTCGGGCTGCCGACGCCCTGGGACCAGCAGTGGTCGCTGCGGATCCAGCAGGTGCTCGCCCATGAGAGCGACCTTCTGGAGTACGAGGACATCTTCGAGGGCTCGCACGTCATCGAGAAGAAGGTCGCCCAGCTGGTCGGGGACTCCCTCGCGGAGATCGACCGGATCCAGGAGATGGGCGGCGCGATGGCCGCCGTCGAGTCGGGCTATCTGAAGTCGCAGCTGGTCTCGTCCCACGCGGAGCGGCGGGCCCGGATCGAGTCCGGGCAGGAGAAGATCGTCGGCGTCAACATCTTCGAGACGACCGAGCCGAACCCGCTCACCGCCGACCTGGACACCGCGATCCAGACGGTCGACCCGGCGGTCGAGGCGAAGGTGGTGGCGGCGATCGGGCACTGGCGCGACACGCGCTACCAGCCGCCGTTCAACCACCCGCGGCCCTGCAAGGCCCTGGAGCGGCTGAAGGAGGCCGCCAAGGGCACCGGCAACCTCATGGAGGCCACCCTGGAGTGCGCCCGCGCGGGCGTGACGACCGGTGAGTGGGCCGGGGCGCTGCGGGAGGTGTTCGGCGAGTTCCGGGCGCCCACCGGGGTGTCCTCCGCTCCCGTCGCCGTCCCCGTCGAGGCGGGCTCGGCGCTCGCCGAGGTGCGGGCCAAGGTGGACGCGACCGCCCGCGACCTGGGCTCCGGCAAGCTCCGCTTCCTGGTCGGCAAGCCGGGCCTGGACGGGCACTCCAACGGTGCCGAGCAGATCGCCGTGCGGGCCCGGGACGCCGGCTTCGAAGTCGTCTACCAGGGCATCCGGCTGACGCCCGAGCAGATCGTGGACGCGGCCATCGCCGAGGACGTGCACGCGGTCGGCCTGTCGATCCTCTCCGGGTCGCACGCCCAGCTGGTCCCGGACGTCCTGGAACGACTCCGTGTGGCCGGTGCCACAGATATACCGGTGATCGCCGGTGGCATCATCCCGAATGGTGACGCCGCGCAGCTCAGGGAAGCCGGAGTGGCCGCGGTCTTCACCCCGAAGGACTTCGACATCACCGGAATCATCGGCCGCATCGTCGACGAGATCCGGAAAGCGAACAAGCTCGACCCCCTGGAGGTCCCCGCATGACCACGCCCGTCAACCGGCTCCGCCCGCGGCGCTCCTGCCTGGCCGTGCCCGGCTCGAACCCCCGCTTCCTGGAGAAGGCGCAGGGTCTCCCGGCGGACCAGGTCTTCCTGGACCTGGAGGACGCGTGCGCGCCGCTCGCCAAGCCCGGGGCGCGGCACACCATCGTCAAGTTCCTCAACGAGGGCGACTGGACCGGCAAGACGCGCGTGGTCCGCGTCAACGACTGGACGACCGAGTGGACGTACCGTGACGTCGTGACCGTCGTCGAGGGCGCCGGCCAGAACCTCGACTGCATCATGCTGCCGAAGGTCCAGACGGCCCAGCAGGTCGTCGCGCTCGACCTGCTCCTCACCCAGATCGAGAAGACCATGGGCTTCGAGGTCGGCAAGATCGGCATCGAGGCACAGATCGAGAACGCTCAGGGCCTCAACAACGTCAACGAGATCGCCACCGCTTCCCAGCGCGTCGAGACGATCATCTTCGGCCCGGCCGACTTCATGGCGTCCATCAACATGAAGTCGCTGGTCGTGGGCGAGCAGCCGCCCGGCTACCCGGCGGACGCCTACCACTACATCCTGATGAAGATCCTGATGGCCGCCCGCGCCAACAACCTCCAGGCGATCGACGGCCCCTACCTCCAGATCCGCAACATCGACGGCTACCGCGCGGTCGCCCAGCGCGCAGCGGCCCTCGGCTTCGACGGCAAGTGGGTGCTGCACCCGGGCCAGGTCGAGGCGTCCAACGAGATCTTCTCGCCGTCGCAGGAGGACTACGACCACGCCGAGCTGATCCTGGACGCGTACGACTACTACACGTCCGAGGCGGGCGGCAAGAAGGGCTCCGCGATGCTCGGCGACGAGATGATCGACGAGGCCAGCCGCAAGATGGCCCTGGTCATCTCCGGCAAGGGCCGGGCCGCCGGGATGACCCGTACGTCGAAGTTCGAGATCCCGGAGGGCTGAGCGCGATGCAGTTCGGACGCACGTACGAGGAGTTCGAGGTCGGGGCGACGTACAAGCACTGGCCCGGAAAGACGGTCACGGAGTACGACGACCACCTGTTCTGTCTCCTCACCATGAACCACCACCCGCTCCACATGGACACGAACTACGCCGAGAAGACGACGGACTTCGGCAAGAACGTGGTGGTCGGGAACTACATCTACTCGCTGCTGCTCGGCATGTCCGTACCGGACATCTCGGGCAAGGCGATCGCCAACCTGGAGATCGAGTCGCTCAAGCACGTGGCGCCGACCTTCCACGGCGACACGATCTACGGCCAGACGACCGTGCTCGACAAGTGGCCGTCCAAGTCGAAGAACGACCGCGGGATCGTCTACGTCGAGACCAAGGGCTACAAGCAGGACGGCACGCTCGTGTGCATCTTCCGCCGCAAGGTGATGGTGCCGACCGAGACGTACATCAAGGAGCGCGGCGGCGAGCAGCCGGGCCGCCCCGAGCTGAAGGAACAGGGGAAGTAAGCGATGGCCCGTCTCGCCCAGACCGCCGGTCTGACCGACGTCCAGCAGGAGATCCTCTCCACCGTCCGCGACTTCGTGGACAAGGAGATCATCCCGGTCGCCACCGAGCTGGAGCACCGCGACGAGTACCCGCAGGCGATCGTCGACGGCCTCAGGGAGCTCGGCCTCTTCGGCCTGATGATCCCCGAGGAGTACGGCGGCCTGGGCGAGTCCCTCCTGACGTACGCGCTGTGCGTCGAGGAGATCGCCCGCGGCTGGATGTCCGTCTCCGGGATCATCAACACGCACTTCATCGTGGCGTACATGCTCAAGCAGCACGGCACGCAGGAGCAGAAGGAGCACTTCCTGCCGCGGATGGCGGCCGGCGACATCCGGGGCGCGTTCTCGATGTCGGAGCCGGGGCTCGGCTCGGACGTGTCGGCGATCACCTCGAAGGCGGTGAAGGACGGCGACGAGTACGTCCTGAACGGCCAGAAGATGTGGCTCACGAACGGCGGCACGTCGTCCCTGGTGGCCGTCCTCGTCCGGAGTGACGAAGGACACCCCGAGGGCACAGCCCCCCACAAGTCGATGACGACCTTCCTCGTCGAGAAGGAGCCCGGTTTCGGAGAGGTCCGCCCCGGCCTCACCATCCCCGGAAAGATCGACAAGATGGGCTACAAGGGTGTCGACACCACCGAGCTGATCATGGACGGGCTGCGGATCCCGGCCGATCGGGTGCTCGGCGGGGTCACCGGCCGAGGTTTTTACCAAATGATGGACGGAGTCGAGGTCGGCCGCGTCAACGTGGCGGCGCGCGGCTGCGGTGTCGCCCAGCGCGCGTTCGAGCTCGGCGTCCGGTACGCCCAGCAGCGTCACACTTTCGGCAAGCCGATCGCCCAGCACCAGGCCATCCAGTTCAAGCTGGCGGAGATGGCCACCAAGGTCGAGGCCGCGCATGCCATGATGGTCAACGCTGCACGCAAAAAGGACTCCGGGGAACGAAACGACCTCGAGGCAGGGATGGCGAAGTATCTCGCCTCCGAGTACTGCAAGGAGGTCGTGGAGGACGCCTTCCGGATCCACGGCGGCTACGGCTTCTCGAAGGAGTACGAGATCGAACGCCTCTACCGTGAGGCGCCGATGTTGCTGATCGGCGAAGGTACCGCCGAGATCCAGAAAATGATCATCGGGCGAAGGTTGCTCGAAGAGTATCGATTCCAGGGCTGATTGTCCCGGTACGGGGTGTTTTCTTCGAGAAGAAGATCACACCCCGTCAACGGTCTTCGGCCGCCGACTCGTCTTCCTGGCTTGCCCAGTTGTGGCCCCCGACCGGTACGATCCCGGAAAGCCGCCGTCCCCGTATCCTGCGCGGCATCATCCGCTACGAAGGTCATCCATGCCCCACAGCCAAACCTCTGCACATCGAGACAGCCTGGCCGGCGTACGCCTCGCGCGCGGAGCATCGCCGTGGCTTCTCCCGACCGTCGCCACCGCAGCCGTCAGCCTGCTCCGCGCCCGTCGCTCCGGCGCCGCCAAGGCCGTCGCCCTGCCCGCCACCGCGCTCGCGGCGGGCATGCTGTGGTTCTTCCGCGACCCCGAGCGTGAGATCGCCCAGGGCCGTGTCATCTCCCCTGCCGACGGTGTGGTGCAGAGCATCATGCCGTGGAAGGACGGACGTACCCGCGTCGCCATCTTCATGAGCCCGCTCAACGTCCACGTCAACCGCGCGCCCCTCTCGGGCCAGGTGACGTCGGTGGAGCACATCCCCGGTGGCTTCGTTCCCGCCTTCAACAAGGAGAGCGAGAACAACGAGCGCGTAGTCTGGCATTTCGACACCGAACTCGGCGACATCGAGATGATCCAGATCGCCGGCGCGGTGGCCCGCCGTATCGTCCCCTACGTCCCGCAGGGCACGAAGGTCGAGCAGGGTGACCGCATCGGTCTGATCCGCTTCGGCTCGCGCGTCGACATCTACCTGCCGGAGGGCGTGAAGGTCGCGGTCGAGGTCGGCCAGAAGACCGTGGCTGGGGTGACTCGCATTGACCGTGATTGATCCTGAGACCCAGGCGGGCTGGGTGCCCGAGGCCGACGAGATCGGCGAGGACGAGGAGGAGATGCCCCTCTCTCTCCGCCTGTCGATAGCGGACACCCTCACGCTGGGCAACGCCACGTGCGGCTTCATGGCGGTGTACTTCACCACCACCGGCATCCTGATCCCGCACCTCACCGGGGACGACCAGTCGGCCGGCATGGCACGCCACAGCGCCGCCACCGCGGTCATCCTCATGCTCTGCGCGGCGGTCTTCGACCTGTTCGACGGCCTGGTGGCACGGAAGCTGCGCTCCTCCCCCATGGGCGCGGAGCTGGACAACCTCTCCGACCTGATCAGCTTCGGCCTCGCACCGGCGTACTTCGTGCTCGTCTACGGCATGGTGGCCGACGACGCGTACCAGAAGGTCGCCGCCGTCGGAGCGGTCGTGGTGCTCCTCGCCGTGGTGCTGAGACTCGCGCGCTTCTCGTGCGTGACGCCGCCGAACGGCATGTTCCAGGGCATGCCGAGCCCCTTCGGGGCGCTGACCGTCGTCTCGATCGTCCTCCTGGAGCTGCCGTTCTTCGCGACGCTCCTGGCGATCCTCGGCACGGCGTGGCTGATGGTGAGCCGGGTCGAGTACCCGAAGCCGCGCGGCCGCCTCGCCGGGGCGATGCTGGCCTGGATCGTCCTCTCGATGGGCCTCCTGGCGGCCTGGGCCTTCGACGCCCCCGGCGGCCAGCTGCTCCTCCAGACCGGCTGCGCGCTGCAGCTGGTGATGGGCGCGGTGATCCCGCTGTTCGCCACGGCCCGCCGGGTGAACAACTTCCGCGACAACAGGCGCGAGGCGCGGACGGCCCAGCTGCCCTGACGTTCCGCGTACCGCCGACGGGTGTGGCCCGAGCCTTCGAGGCTCGGGCCACACCCGTTTCGCGTTCAAGGGCGTACGGCGTTGGCCATTGACCGGTCAACCACCCCTCGCCGGGGCCGAGTTGCAGGGGACCGGGCAGGAGAGGACGGTGGAATCGGGTTGAATTTTACGGGGATTTGTCCCCATTCGGGGATGGGGATGACCCGCCTCTTACGGATCGGAGGACAGCCATGCCCGCACCCACCCCCAAGGACTACTCGGTCCCGCACGTCTCGAAGATCCCGGCGAACGAGGGCGACACCGTCAGTCTCTTCGTCCGGGAGTACGACGGCACCCAGGGCAACCAGCCTCACGAGGTGGTACTGATGCTCCACGGCAGGAGCGTGCCGGTCCTCGCCGGGTACGACCTGACGGTCCCCGGGTCCGCCATCGACTACAACTGGGCACAGGACCTGGCCAAGCACCACTACGACGTCTTCATGATGGACCTGCAGGGCAACGGGCGGTCGCCACGCCCGAAGATGGACGAGCCCCGCAACGCCAGCCCGGCACAGCGCAGCGTCCTGTCGCCCAATCCGCTGTCGCCCCCGTACACCGGGCCGCCGCTGTACCCGCACCAGCTGAGCAACACCGACAGCGAATGCGCGGAGCTGGCCACCGTGGTCGACTTCATCAGGTCGCTGCCCGGCAGGAACAAGCCGATGGACTTCATCGGCTGGTCCGCCGCGGCACCGTCCATGGGGCCGTACACCCTCCAGCACCCCGAGATGGTCAAGAGCCTCTTCCTGCTCGCCCCCGTCTTCCCGCCTGCAGGGCGGTGGTCGGGCGACCCCGCGGACCCCTTCGCGATCCCGCCGGGCACCCAGCTGCCGGTCTCCGAACCGCCCACCCTGTACGGCTTCCCGATGTTCGTCAGCAGCAAGCAGGGCTTCGTGGACGCGTGGAACCGCGAGCAGGGCGACCCACCCCAACGGGAGCCCGGCATGGAGGACAGGGTATGGGCCGCCATGATGGCGAACGACCCTGTCGGCAGCACATGGGGCCAGAAGCTGCCGTCCGGCGCGTACGAGGGCATCCACCGGTTCCGGAACCCCTACTTCTGGGGCTGGACCAAGGAGACGGTGCCCTACCAGGACGCGCTGGCCAACTACATCCTCGGTGACCGGGTTCCCGTCGCCATCGTCTACGGGGAACTGGACAAGACGGCCAACACCCAGCCGAACGTCCCGGTTCCCCCGCCCCTGCGCTTCTCCGTGCCGGCCCTCTACAAGGCGATCGGAGGGCCCGAGAAACTGATGTTCGAGCTGGAGGGTGCGGGACACTCCGTAGTCTGGGAGCGCCCCGCCACGATCGTGCACGAGATCGCGTTCCAGTGGCTCCACAACAAGCACAAGGTGTGGGGCCTCACGAGCGGCAGCTACTACCGAGACTCGACAGGTGTCCTGACGCCGGTCTAGGCCGCCCTCAGCAGAGCCAGGCCGCCCTCAGCAGAGAAAGTCCCGCGCGATCTGCTCCGCCACCCGCTCCAGGATCGGCCCGGCGTCCGCGATGCACTTCACCACGTCGGGTTCGACCTCGGTCAGCGGGTAGGCGCGGCGGATCCCGGCCCGGCCGAGCGCCGCCGGCGGCAGGGCGAGGCGGCCGCAGACCGCCACGACCTCCTTGTCGGCGGCGCGGGCCGCGGCCGCCACTCCGGCCGGTGCCTTTCCGTGCAGGGTCTGCTCGTCCAGCGAGCCCTCGCCCGTGATCACCAGCGACGCCCGCTCCAGCGCGGGCGCGAAGCCCAGGACGTCGAGCATCACCTCGATGCCGGGCCGGAAACGGGCGCCGAGCAGCAGGGCGCCGTATCCGATGCCCCCGGCCGCCCCCGCGCCCGGCGCGGTCGCGTACCCGGCGGTGCGCGGACCGGCCTCGGCCTCCACGACCTTGGCGAAGTGGCTCAGCGCCTCGTCCAGGGTCGCCACGTCGTCCGGCGAGGCCCCCTTCTGCGGGCCGTACACGGCGGGCGCGCCCTTGGGGCCGGTGAGCGGGTTGTCGACGTCGCTGGCGAGGACGAGGTCGACGTCGGACAGGCGCGGGTCCAGGCCGGACAGGTCCACGCGGGCCAGGTCGGCGAGACCGCCGCCACCCGGCGCAACAGGTTCGCCGTCCTCGTCCAGGAACCGCGCCCCGAGCGCCGACAGCATCCCGGCGCCGCCGTCGGTCGTGGCGCTCCCGCCGACCCCGAAGACGATGGTGCGCGCACCCGCGTCCAGTGCGGCCCGCAGCAGCTCTCCGGAGCCGTACGTGGAGGCCGTCAGGGGTGCGAAGACACCGCGGGGCAGTCGCTGCAGGCCGCTCGCCTCGGCCATCTCCACGACCGCGGTGTCGCCGCGCAGCGCGAACGCGGCGGTGACCTCCTGCCCCAGCGGACCGGCGACCTCCCGCTCGTGCCGTTCGAATCCGGCCGCGACGGCCGCGGCCACCGTGCCGTCCCCGCCGTCCGCGACGGGCAGCGCCTCGACGTCGAGGCCCGGCACGATCCGCCTGAGCCCCGCCGTGACCCGCTCGGCGACCTGCACGGCCGTCAGCGAGCCCTTGAACTTGTCCGCGGCGATGAGCACGCGCTGTGTCACCTGTATCCCCTTGCTCTCCGGGCCTCGTGCACGTCAAGGCCAGTCGCGCCGCTGTGACCTTAACCGGAGGACACCCTCCCCGTCATGCCCGGCCCGAAGCCTGGGCAGGGGCTGGGAACCGGCTGGGAGGACAGGACACCGGAAAACGGGTACACCACAGCCATGAGCAGTCTCGGACCTCCGGTACCCGAGTTCGCCGACCGGGTGCTCGGCGGCTGGCTCGGCCGGATCGCGGGCAACATGCTCGGCAAACCGGTCGAGCAGGGCGACGTGTGGACCCGGCAGCGCATCGACGGCTATCTGCGACGGGCCGCCGCCCTGCCGCTCACCGACTACCTCCCCGAGCCCGCCGACGAGAGCGACGCCCGCGCGCTGCGCCCGGAGTGGCGCCAGTGCGTGCGCGGCCGGATCCACGGCAGCTGCCGCGACGACGACGTCGACTACGCGATCCTCGGCCTGCACCTCCTGGAGACCCACGGCTTCGGCTTCAGCACCGAGCAGGTCGGCGAACTGTGGCTGCAGAGGCTGCCGTACCTGCAGACCTTCACGGCGGAACGGGCCGCCTACCGCAACCTCGTCAACGGGCTGAGACCGCCCCTCACCGCCACCTACGACAATCCCTACCAGGAGTGGATCGGCGCCCTGATCCGCGCCGACGTCTTCGGCTGGACCTGCCCCGGCGACCCGCGGCGGGCCGCCGCCCTCGCCCGCCGCGACGCGGTGCTCTCCCACTCCGGGAACGGGGTGTACGGCGCGATGTGGGCCGCCGCGCTGATCTCGGCGGCGTTCACCGCGCCGACGGTGCGGCAGGCGGTCGACACCGCGCTCACCGTCGTACCGGCGGGCTGCCGGCTGGCCAGGACCGTGCGCCGGGTCGTCTCCCTCCACGAGACCCGGCTGAGCTGGGAGGACACCCTCACCACCGTCTCGGCCGAGACCTCCGGCCTCGGCTGGATCCACTCCGTCCCGAACGTGGCCGTCCTGACCGCCGGGCTGCTGTACGGCGACGGCGACTTCACCCGGACCATCGCCCTCACCGTGCGCGGCGGCCTGGACACCGACTCCAACGGGGCGACGGCCGGTTCGGTGGCCGGGGTGCTGACCGGCGCGGCGGCCGTCCCGGGCCAGTGGAAGGACCCCCTGGAGGACACGGTCCGCAGCGCCGTCCTCGGCTTCGACGGGGCCCGCGTCGGCGAGCTGGCGGCACGCACCGTACACGTCGCCCGGACCGGCAGCGGGTCCGCACTCGCTACGCTTCCCGAGTGACCACGACTGACGCCTACGCCGCGTACATCGCGAGCCTCCCCCGGATCCTCGCCGGGGCCGCCGCCCTCTTCCGGGACACGGAGGGACGGGTTCTGCTCGTGGAGCCCAACTACCGGGAGGGCTGGGCGCTGCCGGGCGGGACCGTCGAGTCCGACGACGGGGAGACCCCGCGCCAGGGCGCCCGCCGGGAGACCCTGGAGGAGATCGGCCTGGACCGGGAGATGGGCCGGCTGCTGACGGTGGACTGGGTGCACGGCGCCGGACGTCCGCCGATCGTGGCCTACGTGTACGACGGCGGTGTCCTCGCCGACGCGGACCTCGGGGCGATCAGGCTCCAGGAGGAGGAGCTGCTGTCCTGGCGGCTGGTGCCGCGCGAGGAGATCACCGCCCACCTCCCGGGTTCGCTGGGCCGTCGCGTCCTGGTCGCGCTGGACGTACTGGCCGAGGGCACGGGCCCCGCCGAGCTGGAGAACGGCAACCGCGTGGGGTGACCGGCCGGACCGATATCCGCTCGCCGCCCGCACCGGCCCCGCCCTACCCTCGAACACATGACCAAGCCCCTCGTCGCCATCCTCAGCGGCGCCGGTATCTCGACCGACTCCGGGATCCCCGACTACCGCGGCCCGAACGGGCTGTGGCGCAAGGATCCCGAGGCCGAGAAGCTCGTGACGTACGAGTACTACATGGGCGACCCGGAGATCCGGCGCCGGTCCTGGCAGATGCGGCGCAAGAACCGGACGCTGAAGGCCGAGCCCAACGCGGCGCACCGGGCCGTCGCCGAGCTGGAGCAGGCGGGGACACCCGTACGGGTGATCACGCAGAACGTCGACGGGCTGCACCAGCTTGCCGGGATGCCCGCCCGCAAGGTGCTCGAACTGCACGGTTCGGCGCGCAGTGTGGTGTGCACCAGGTGCCACGCCCGGGGATCGATGGCGGACGCGCTCGCCCGCGTCGAGGCCGGCGAGGAGGACCCGCCGTGCCTGGAGTGCGGGGGCATCCTCAAGTCGGCGACCGTGATGTTCGGTGAGCGGCTCGACCCGGACGTCCTCGGCGAGGCCCTCGCCATCAGCAAGGCGTGCACGGTGTTCATCGCCGTCGGGAGCAGCCTCCAGGTGCAGCCGGCCGCCGGACTCGCGGGCGTGGCCGCCGACCACGGCGCCCGGCTGGTCATCGTCAACGCGGAGCCCACGCCGTACGACGAACTCGCCGCCGAAGTCATCCGCGAGCCCATCGGTACCGCGCTGCCCAAGCTGGTCCATCGGCTGAGCGCGGAGAACGACTCCTAGCGGTTCCTGGGCCCGGGCGGGGCGCACCTGCGTCACGACGACATCCAGGTCCTCCGGGCCACGGATCCGGTCAGAAGAGGCCCTCTCCCCGTTCGAAGTCCAGCAGGCGCTGCTTGCGGGGCAGGCCGCCGCCGTAGCCGGTGAGGCCGCCGTTGGCGCCGATGACGCGATGGCAGGGCACGATGATGCCGACCGGGTTCTTCCCGTTGGCGAGGCCGACCGCGCGGGAGGCCTGGGGGTTGCCGAGGGCCTCGGCCAGTTCGCCGTACGAGCGGGTCTCGCCGTAGGGGATCAGGCACAGCTGCTCCCAGACGCTGCGTTGGAACGGAGTGCCGTTCAGGCACAGTTCGACGGTGAACTCCTTCAACTCGCCCGCGAAGTAGGCGGAGAGCTGGTCCTGGGTCTCGGCGAAGAGGTCGTCGTCGCGGGTGCCGAAGGTCTCCTCCGGTGGGCGGTGGCGCTGGTCCTCCATGTAGAGGCCGCAGAGGGTGCCGTCCTCGGCGACCAGGGTGAGGGGGCCATAGGGGCTGTCGGTCACGGTGTGGTTCTTCACGGCAATGTCCTTGAACGTGCTTACACGGGCAGGAAGTTGATCGGGTGGCTGTCGGTCGCCCACAGGTACTGGACGGCGTAGGCCCGCCAGGGGCGCCAGGCCGCCGCGCGTGCGGTGAGCGCGGCCGGGGTACCGGGCAGGCCCAACTCCTGGGCGGCGCGCCGGATTCCGAGGTCGGTGGGGAGGAAGGCGTCGGGGTCGCCGAGGGCGCGCATGGCGATGACGTCGACGGTCCACGGGCCGAAGCCGGGGAGGGCGAGGAGCCTGGCGCGCGCCTCGGCCCAGTCGCTCTCGACGCCCAGGTGGAGGGTGCCGTCCGCGAGTTGGCCCACCAGGGTGGTGAAGGTGGTGCGGCGGGTGCGGGGCATCGCCAGGGAGTCGGGGGGCGCCTCCGCGAGCGCCTCCGGGGACGGGAAGAGGTGGGTGAGGCCGCCCTCGGGGTCGTCCACCGGGGTGCCGTGGGCGGTCACCAGGCGGGCCGCGTGGGTGCGGGCGGCGGCCGTGGAGACCTGCTGCCCGAGCACGGCCCGGACGGCGAACTCCGCCTCGTCGACGGTGCGCGGCACCCGACGGCCGGGCGCCTTGTCCACCAGCGGCGCCAGGAAGGGATCCGTGCGGAGCTGGTCGTCGATCGCCACCGGGTCGGCGTCCAGGTCGAGCATGCGCCGGCAGCGGCTGATGGCGACGGGCAGGTCGCGCAGGTCGCTGAGGGTGAGCCGACAGGCGATGTGGTCGGGCTTCGGGGCGAGGGCGGCGATGCCGTGGCCGTACGGCAGCCGCAGGGTCCGCCGGTAGGCGCCGTCCCGCCACTCCTCGACGCCGGGTACGGCGGTGGCCGCAAGGTGGCCGAAGAGGTTGTCGGGGTTGAGGGGGGCGCGGAAGGGCAGGCGGAGGGTGAGTGCACCCGGGGCTTGATGCGCCGACCTGGGGCGCCGGTCGCGCAGTTCGCTCGGGGAGAGCGCGAAGACCTCGCGGACGGTGTCGTTGAAGGTGCGGATCGAGGAGAAGCCGGCGGCGAAGGCGATCTCCGCCATCGGCAGGGCGGTCGTCTCGATCAACAGGCGGGCGGTCTGGGCGCGTTGGGCCCGGGCCAGGGCCAGCGGGCCGGCGCCGAGTTCGGCGAGCAGCTGGCGCTCCACCTGCCGGGCGCTGTAGCCGAGACGGGCGGCGAGGCCGGGTACGCCCTCGCGGTCCACGACCCCGTCGGCGATCAGCCGCATGGCGCGGGCGACCAGGTCGGCGCGCTGGTTCCACTCCGGGGAACCGGGGCTGGTGTCGGGACGGCAGCGCTTGCACGCCCGGAACCCGGCCTGCTGGCAGGCGGCCGCACTCGGGTAGAACGTCATGTTCTCGGGTTTGGGCGGTACCACCGGGCAGCTGGGCCGGCAGTAGATGCGGGTGGTCAGGACGGCCGTGAAGAACCAGCCGTCGAACCGCGCGTCCTTCGACTGCACGGCCCGTACGCAGTGCTCGCGGTCGTGGTGCATCCCTTTCTGCATGGATCCAGCATCGGCCACCGGGTGGGGCCGATGCTGGCGGAAATCCGACACGAAGGTGGGCTGGCCTCCGGGAGCCTTCGGCCCTCAGCCGAAGTAGTGGTCCTGGTCGAGGTCGGCCAGCAGCCCGGGCTGCTCTGGCTGCCAGTCGTACCGCTTCCGGGTGGCGGCGCTCGACGTGGGATTGTCGTTGCCGACGAAGCGGGCCAGCCAGCCGAAGTGGCCGGCCGCCTCCTCCGGTGCCAGGGACACGACCGGCAGGTCGAGCCGGCGGCCGATGACCTCGGTGATGTCTCGGAGCGTGACCCCCTCGTCCGCGACCGCGTGCAGCACCGCGCCGGCCGGGGCCGTCTCCACGGCCCTGCGGTAGAGGCCGGCGGCGTCCAGGCGGTGCACGGCCGCCCAGCGGTTGGTGCCGTCACCGACGTAGGCGGCGGCGCCCTTCTCGCGGGCGATACCGATCAGGTGCGGGACGAAGGCATGGTCGCCGGCTCCGTGCACCTGGGGGAGCCGGATCGCCGAGACCCGTACCCCCCGGTCGGCGAGGGCCAGGGCGGAGCGTTCCGCCTCGGCCCGGTGGACGCCGGGGCCCGCCCGGTCGGGCCCGTCCTCCTCGGTGCCGAGGCGGCCCGGGGCGAGGAGGCCGGTCACGGAGGTGACGACGAGGGGCCGGCCGGACCCGGCGAGCGCGTCACCGAGGGCCCGCAGCACGCCGAGTTCGGTACGGAGAGCACCCGGCATGTCGGAGAAGTCGTGGTTGTAGCCCGTGTGGACCACCCCGTCCGTCGCGGCCGCCGCGATCCGCAGCCCGTCGACGTCGTTCAGGTCGCCCCGGTGCACCTCCGCCCCCACCTCCTTCAGGGCCGCCTCGGCCGCGTCCGAGCGGGCGAGGCCGAGCACCTGGTGGCCGGCGCCGAGCAGTTCGCGGACCACCGCGCTGCCGATGAAACCGGTGGCGCCGGTGACGAACACACGCATGACAGATCACCTCACGGAGAGTGAATGTGTTGGGATGACTCCAGCGTGCGCCCAGCCCGGACCCCGGGTCCAAGACCTGTTCCGCACCCGGTGATGCCCGTCCGGTCATGACCGCAGCTCACGGCGGCCGGAGTAGAGTCGACGGGTGCCCGATTCCCTCGTACCGCCGGTGGACCTGGAGCTGCGCCTGGTGCGCTACTTCACCGTGGTCGCCGAGGAGTTGCACTTCGGCCGCGCCGCCGACGCGCTGCATCTGGCCCAGCCGTCGCTGAGCCGTCAGATCCGGCGCCTGGAGCACCAGCTGGGCGCCCGGCTGCTCGACCGTACGCCGCGCGGGACCCGGCTCACCGAAGCCGGGGCGGTCTTCCTGCCCCAGGCCAGGGAGCTGCTGCGGACGGCGGGCCGGGCCGCCGCGAGTGCGCGCTCGGCGGCCGCGCAGGGCACGTTCACCGTCGGCTACACCACCAACATGATCGTCACCCCGGCCGTGCGCGAGCTGCGCCACCGCCACCCGGCGGCCGACGTCCGCACCCTGCACGTGGACTGGAACGAACCGCGGGACGCACTGCTCGACCACCGGGTCGACGTGGTGGTCACGCGGCTCGTGTTCTCCGCCGACGGCCTGGACATCACGGTCCTCTACGACGAGCCGCGCGTCCTCCTGGTGCCGCTCGGCCACCGGCTGGCCGGCCGGGAGTCGGTCACCCTCGCCGACTTCGCCGACGAGCCGCTCCCCCGCTTCACCGGCTCCGACCGGATCGGGGCGAATCCCCCCGGCCACACCAACCTGGGCCCCGTGGTGGAGACCCTGGAGGACAAGCTGGAGCTGGTCGCGAGCGGTGAGGTGGTGTCCCTGGCGCCGGCCGGGTTCCGCGGCAACGTGCGGCCGGACATCGCCCTCGTCCCGGTCGTGGACGCGGGCCCCGTCCAGGTGGTGCTGGCCACGCGCACGGGCGACCGCCACCCGCTGGGCGCGGCGTTCCGCCGCGCGGCCGAGGCGCGTCTGGTGCCCGACGGGAAAGTCACGCCGCGCGTGCGGGACTCGGTGTGAAGCGAGTCCCGCACGCGGGATACGGCACCGGCCGCGCCGGTCAGCCCAGGTCCGTGCCCGTGTCCGCCGAGTCGTCGCGCGCCACGCACAGCGCCCAGATGATGAACCCGGACAGCGCGATCATCACCACGGACCAGACCGGGTAGTACGGCAGGGACAGGAAGTTGGCGATGATCACCAGCGCGGCGATGGCCACACCGGCGCCGCGTGCCCACGCGGCCGGCTGGAAGAGGCCGATGCTGACGACCACGGCGATCACGCCCAGGACCAGGTGGATCCAGCCCCAGCTGGTGAGGTCGAACTTGAACACGTAGTTGGGGGTCGTGACGAAGACGTCGTCCTGGGCGATCGCCATGATGCCCCGGAACACGGCGAGCAGTCCGGCGATCAGGAGCATGACGCCCGCGAAGGCGGTCAGTCCGCCGGCCCACGCCATCTTGGCGGTGTGCTGGTGCGGGTGGTGCGCGGGATGTGTGGCGGTCATAGGGCTGCCTCGATTCGTTCTCGGAGGGGGTGCTCAGCGCCCGTGGGCGGTGGGCACCGAGCCGGAGCGCTCGGCCGGCGGGTAGTCGCTCAGGACCAGTGCCTTGGCCTTGCGGAACTCCTCGTCCGAGATGTCACCGCGGGACTTCATCTCGGAGAGCTTGGCCAGTTCGTCGACGCTGCTGGTCTGGCCGGGGCCGCCCTGGGCGGTCTGCCGGATGTACGACTCGAACGCCTTCTGCTGGTCGCGGGCCTGGGTGATCTCCCGCTGCCCCATGCCCTTGCCGCGGGCGATCACATAGACGAGGACGCCCAGGAAGGGGACCACGATGCAGAGGGCCAGCCAGCCGGCCTTGGCCCAGCCGCCCATCGAGTCGTCGCGGAAGATGTCCACGATGACCCGGAACAGCAGGACCAGCCACATGATCCACAGGAAGAGCCACAGCATCGTCCAGAAGGCGCTCAGCAGCGGATAGTCGTATGCGAGGTAGGTCTGCGCGCTCATGTACGTCCTCCGTCCACGGCGCCGGCCGGTCGGCCGCGCCCTGCGGTCCCAGCGTGCGCACGGCGGGCGCCGGGGTTCCTCACCCGGGGCGGGTGATCGTGCGCCGCTCCCGGGTCGGCGGCCCCGTCACTCCGGCAGGCGCCGCATCTCGACCACCCGCAGCCCCAGGGACAGACAGCGGTTCAGCAGGCCGTACAGATGCGCTTCGTCGACGACGGGACCGAACAGGACCGTCTCGCCGGACATCGTCACGTGTTCCATCTCCGGGAAGGCCCGGGTCAGCAACTCCGACATGGTCCCTTCGACGCGGATCTCGTAGCGCATGAGCCGTCTCCCGCCGCGGGTCTGCTGCGGTCTGTCCAGTGATCCTGCTCCTCGCGGCCGCCCGCCGGCCTCACCCGGCGCAGGTGAACCGGGGGCCGGGGCGGGCGGCGGTCACAGCAGTCCGCGTTCGCGGGCCCGGCGCACCGCGTCGCCGCGCCGGCCCACGCCGAGTTTCCGGTAGATGCTCTTGAGGTGCGTCTTCACCGTGTTCACGGAGACGTACAGATCGGCGGCGATCTCCTGCGTGGACATCATCTGCGCCAGCCGGCCGAGCACCTCGCGCTCCCGGCCGCTGAGCTCCTCGACGAGCAGCGGCGCGGAGTCTCCGCGGCCGTCGCCGTGCAGCCAGCCCGCGGCCAGGCCGTGCAGCGGCGGGGTGTCCAGGAGGCGGCGGATCCCCGGCCCGGCATCGAGGAACGGGCGCCGCAGCCGGTCCCGGCGTGCCTCCAGCAGGGCTCTGGCGAGCAGCTTGCGGGCGGTGCCGGTGTCCCCCGCGTCGGCCGCGGCGCGGGCCCGTACCAGGGTGGCCCGGACCGTGACCCCGGGGCCGGTCCCGTCCTCCGCGCACAGCCGGTCGGCCGTCTCGACGGCTTCCTCGCACCGGCCGGCGGCGAGCCGTGCCCACGCGACGTCCGCGGCGCACAGGGGTGCGCCGGGGTGATCGATCCCGTCCAGCACCTCGGCGGCCGGGCCGGCCCGTCCCTCGGCGAGCAGGGCGGCCGCGCCGGCCAGGGCCGCGTTGGCGCGGGCCCAGGGCGAGGTCACCTGGGTCCGTACGACCGGGTCGGCGGCGTGCGCGGCGGCATCCGGGTCGCCGAGGGCGAGGTGCAGCCGGCTCGTCGCCAGGGCGCGGCACGCCTCGGTCACCGGGTCGGGTACGCCGGGTCCGGGACCGTACTCGGCGGCCTCGGCCAGCAGGGCCCGGGCCCGCTCCAGCTCGTCGCGGTCGACGGCCACGGCGGCCAGCACCAGCTGTCCGAGCCCGGCGCCGGG
This sequence comes from Streptomyces sp. NPDC047061, assembly GCF_040643955.1. NCBI lineage: Bacteria > Bacillati > Actinomycetota > Actinomycetes > Kitasatosporales > Streptomycetaceae > Streptomyces > Streptomyces sp. NPDC047061. The sequence continues at coordinate 66,227 of NZ_JBEYVI010000042.1, read as the reverse complement.
GAACGGGCGCCCGCCGCAGTGCCGCGTCACGTCCGTCGCGGCCAGGGCCCGGCTCTCCGCGCGGTCGGGCCAGCCGTCGAGGTAGTCGAGCAGTGCCAGATGCCCGAGACAGTCCTCCCGGCGCAGTTCGGTCAGGGCGGCGCCGGGGAGGTCGGCCACCTCGGTCAGGGCGGCGCGGGCCGCCTCGAAGTGCCCTGCCCACACCCGGGCCGAGCCCAGCTGGGTGAGGAGCAGGGCGGTGAGTTCGGGATGCCTGTCGAGGAGGTGGGCGGGCACCTCGCGGCGCAGTCGCGCGGCCGCGGCCGTCGCCTGTTCGGCGCGGTCCGGGGAACCGGTCAGCCTGGCCGCCAGGGATTCCAGGAGCTCGCAGCTCAGCCGGCCGGCGGCGGTGGTCGCGCCGGGGTTCAGGGCGCCGGGGTTCAGGCTCTCCTCGGCGCGGCCGAGGTGGGCCAGGCCGTGGTCGAGATCGTGCTCGGACAGCTCACGGGCCGCGCGCACCAGGTCCACGTCCGCTCCGCCGGCCTCCGGGCCCATCCCGGAGAACAGCTCGGTGAGGTCGTCGGCGCGCGGGCCCGTGAGAAGCCGGCCGATCGCCAGGTCGTCGACGAGGGCGCCCGCGGCGCACTCCCAGTCGGCCGCCGCCGCGCCGTGGGCCAGCGCCTCGGGCACCGCGCCGTGGGCCCGCAGCCACCAGGCGGCGCGCCGGTGCAGTTCGGGTTCCAGGCCCGGGGTGCGCGCCCGCAGATGGACCCGGAGGATCTCCCCGAACAGCGGATGCAGCCGGTAGCAGGAGTGCCCGAGGTCCTCGACGAAGGCGTTCTGCCGGCACAGCCCGGCCAGCAGCGGCCCGGCGTCGGGGCGGCCGGTGAGCGCCTCCGCCAGCTCGGGGCCGAACCGGTCCAGGACGCTGACCCGCAGCAGCAGGTCCCGCGTCCGGGACGGCTGCCGTCCGACCACCTCGGCGAGGAGGAAGTCGGCGATGGTGCTGTGCCCGGCCTCGAACTCCTTCAGGTACGTCTCCGGATCCGTGCTCTGCTGGGCGGCCAGGGCGCTCAGGCGCAGTCCGGCCGCCCAGCCCCGGGTGCGCTCCACCAGGGCGCGGGCGGCGTCGGCGGGCAGCCGCAGGCCGTGCCGGGCCAGCAGGTCGGCCGCCTCCTCGGGGGTGAAGGCCAGCTCGTCGTTCCTGATCTCGGTGATGGCCGCCGCCGCCCGGTAGCGGTGCAGGGGCAGCAGGGGTTCGGTGCGGGTGACCAGGATCAGCCGCAGTCCCCGTCCGGCGTGGTGGAGGACGAACTCCAGCTGCTCGGCCGTCTCCGGGGCGGTCTGCCGGTCGAACTCGTCGAGGACGAGGATCGCGGGCCGGTCGCGGCCGTTCAGCTCGTCGGCGAGGCGGCCCAGCAGCCGGTGGTCCACCATGCGGACGCCGCCGGGAGAGCCGCCGATTCCGGCGGGCAGCGGTGTTCCGGCGGTGTGCAGGGCGTGCAGGACATGGGCCCAGAACATGCCGGATCCCTGGTCGCCCGCCTCGTTGGTGAGCCAGGCGACCGGTCGGCCGAGCCCGGCCGCCCAGTCGGCGACGAGAAGGGTCTTACCGGCTCCGGCGGCGCCGTTGACCATGGTCAGCGGGGTGTCGAGGGCCTGGCCGAGGTGGGCGGTCAGCCGGGGCCTGCGGACGAAGGTGGCGGGTCTGGCCGGGACGGCGAACCGGGTGCGCAGAAACGGCTCCCCCAGTGGATCGGCGTACCCGACGGCCGGTCCCCGTGTGCTGTCGTCCCTCGCGGTCACAGAGATCACCTCCCGGGTCCGGTCGGCCGTGGTCGGCGCTCCACACGATCAGGATCCCAGTGTCGGCGCCGCCGCGCAGGGCGCACGGGGGCCCGCGGCCCGGCATCAGGGCAGCTGCGCGTCCGGGTCCCGGCCGGGCGGCGGGCTGCCGAGGCGGGTGGCGAGGAACGGCTCCTGGGCGAGGACCGCCCCGGTGCTGACGCTGACGGTGGCGGTCAGGCAGATCACGATCAGCCAGGACAGCAGCACGAACACGGAGCCCACGGGGCCGTACTCGGCGACGGTGCGGTCGAGCGTCCTCGGCATGTACAGCTGGGCGGTCGCGGCCAGGGCGGTGAGGGCGGCCGCCGTGAGCAGGGCGCCGGGCAGCAGGGGCCTCCAGGTGATCCGGCCGCCGAGGAGCAGGTGCTGCGTCCACCACCACAGGCCGGTCTGGCAGACGAGGGTGACCGGTACGCCCAGCCAGACGCCCAGACCGAAGCCGTTGCGCAGCGTGCCCTGCACGAGCAGGGCGGCGATCCACAGGGCGAGCCAGGCCACCCAGCGCCAGGGGGCGATCCGGATGCCGCCCCGGGGGACCTCCCAGGCGCGTTTGCACAGCCGCTGCACGGCCCGGCTGACGGCGGTGGCCGAGATCAGCACCATGAGGCCGCCGACCACGCCGGTGGTCTGCCGCAGGCTCTCGTTCGGCGGCTGCATCAGCTGCTGGACTCCGGTGTCGATCGGGCCCGACAGTCCGAAGACCGAGCGCATGGAGTGGAGCAGCTGGTCCCGGACGACCGGCGGGGCGTACGCGGCGAAGACGAAGAGCAGCGGGACGGCGGTCAGGAAGCACTGGGCGGCCAGGCGGGTGGCGGTGTCGAAGATGTTCACGGACACCATGCGGTCGGCGAGGTGCGTGACGACCGGGAAGCGGGTCTCCGCCCGCCGGTGCGCGGCCTTCGCGGCGCCGACCAGACGCGCGGCCCGCGCCCGCCACCGGGACACACCGGCCCCGGACGCGGTGGATCCGGATGCGCCGGACCCGGATGCACCGGACCCGGGTGCGGCGGGCCCTGACGTGCTGGACCCGGATCCCCCGGACCCGGAGCTGGGCTCGGACCTGCCAGCCCCGGACACGCCAGCCCCGGACCCACCAGCCCTGGACACGCCGGACCCGGACGTGCTGGACCCGGAGCCGGATCCGGATGCGCCGGACCCGGACCCACCGGACCCGGACCCACCGGCTCTCGCCCCGCCGGACCCGGACGCGCCTGCCCGGGACCCGCCCTGCGGTCTCCGCCCGCTGGTCGGCATCGCCTGCTCCTTTCCCTGCCGTCCAGGGTGCGGGGCGGGCGGTGCGACGGCACCCCGTGCCGGGCGGTGCCGGGCGGTGCCGTCAGGGCAGCTGCTGGGCGAACGCCTCGTAGGCCCGCTCGTCGAAGAGCACGAATCGCACCTCCTCGACGGCGGTGTCCGCGTCCCGGACGGTCTCGACCGCGATCCGGGCGCCGTCGTCCATCGGCCAGCCGTAGACGCCGGTGGAGATGGCGGGGAAGGCGACGGTGCGGGCGCCCAGCTCGTCGGCCCGTTTCAGGGACTCGCGGTAGCAGGAGGCCAGCAGCTCGGAGCGGTCCAGGCTCTGGGAGTGGACGGGGCCGACGGTGTGGATGACCCACCGGGCGTCGAGGTCGCCGGCCGTGGTGGCGACGGCCTGTCCGGTGGGCAGGCCCTTGCCGTAGTGCGAGGCGCGCAGCTCCCGGCACTCCGCGAGGATGGCGGGGCCGCCGCGGCGGTGGATGGCGCCGTCGACGCCTCCGCCGCCGAGCAGGGAGGAGTTGGCCGCGTTGACGATGGCGTCGACGCTCTGCCGGGTGATGTCGCCCTGGACGAGGGAGATACGGGTCATGACTGTCGCAACCTCCTCCACACGGCCTTCGCCGCGTTGTGCCCCGACATGCCGTGTACGCCCGGTCCGGGCGGGGTGGCGGACGAGCAGATGAAGACGGCCGGATGCGGGGTGCCGTACGGGTGCAGGGACAGCTTGGGGCGCAGCATGATCTGCAGGCCGGAGACCGCGCCGGTACCGATGTCGCCGCCGACGTAGTTGGCGTTGCGGGCGGCGAGTTCGGCGGGTCCGGCGGTGGCGCGGGCCAGCACGCGGTCGCGGAACCCCGGGGCGAACCGCTCCAGTTGACGCTCCATCACCTCGGTGAGGTCGCCGATCCAGCCGCTGGGCACATGGGCGTAGGCCCAGAACACCTGCTTGCCGTCGGGGGCACGGCCCGGGTCCACGACGCTCGGCTGCACGGTGATCATGAACGGCCGGTCGGGGGCGCGGCCCTCGCGGGCGGCGGCGCGCAGGGCGGTACCGATCTCCGCGCTGTCCGCGCCGATCTGCACGGTTCCGGCGCGGCGGGCCTCCGGCGCCGTCCAGGGGACCGGCCCGTCCAGCGCGTAGTCGATCTTGAAGACGCCCGGGCCGTACCGGTAGCCCTGGTAGTAGGTGCCGAAGCCGGCGATACGGGCCAGGGCGGTGGGCGAGGTGTCGAAGATGTACGACCGCGCGGGCGGCAGGTCGTCGAGGCGCTTGACCTCGTAGTCGGTGTGGATCGCGCCGCCGAGGTCCTTGAGATACGCGGCGAGGGCGTCGGAGATGGCCTGGGAGCCGCCTCGGGCCACCGGCCAGCCGCGGGCGTGCGCGGCGAGCGCGAAGACCAGGCCGACGGCGCCGGTGGCGAAGCCGCTGAGCGGGGCCATGACGTGGGCGACGAGTCCGGCGAAGAGGGTGCGGGCCCGCTCCTCGCGGAAGCGGCGCAGCAGCAGGGTGGCGGGCGGCAGCCCGGCCAGGCCGAACCGGGCGAGGGTGACCGGGTCGCGCGGCAGCGAGGTCAGCGGCAGGGACATGAAGTCCCGGGCCAGGGTGTCCCACTTGGGCAGGAACGGCTCGACCAGCCTGCGGTAGGTGCCCGCGTCACGCGGCCCGAAGGAGGCCGCGGTCTCGGCGACGGAGCGGGCCAGCACGGCCGCGCGGCCGTCGGGGAACGGGTGCGCCATCGGCAGGTCCGCGTGCAGCCACTCCAGGCCGTACCGCTCCAGGGGCAGGGCGCGGAACGCCGGTGAGTTGATGCCCAGCGGGTGGGCCGCGGAACACGGGTCGTGCCGGAAGCCGGGGAGCGTGAGCTCCTCGGTGCGGGCACCGCCGCCCACGGTGTCCCTCGCCTCGAAGAGCGCCACGGAGAAGCCGCGCCGGGCCAGCTCCACGGCGGCCGTCAGGCCGTTCGGCCCCGCCCCCACCACGACCGCATCGAGCATCGACGGCACCTTCGGACCCCTTCGTCAGCCGATGGCCACTCGGGTTCAGGATATGCCGGGGGACTGACACTCCCCTCGCTCGGGTCACCAGTGCGGGTTCAGCAGCAGGTCCACAATCCGGTGGGCGGTGGCGGCGTCGCGGGCCGCGGTGAACGGCAGGGCGTTGTCGCCCGTGATCCGGAAGGGTTGGCCGGCGATCGTGAGGTGGGCGCCGCCCGCCTCCTCGACCAGCAGCAGCCCGGCCGCGTGATCCCAGGCGGCCTCCCAACTGAACGCGGTGGCGTCCAACTCGCCCCGGGCGACGGCGAGATACTCCAGACCCGCCGAACCGCAGGCCCGCGGGGCGACGCCGTCGGTCCACAGGGCGTGCAGCGCGCGCTTCTGCGCGTCGGTCGTGTAGTCCGGGTGGGAGGTGGCTATGCGCAGGTCGCGGCCCGCCTCGGGCGCACCGGAGAGCAGCCGCTCGCCGTCGAGGAAGGCGCCCTTCCCCCGTACCGCGGTGGCGAGTTGCTCGCGGGCCGGGGCGTAGGTCCAGGAGGCGAGCAGAACGCCCCGGTGGGCGAGCGCCACCAGGGTGCAGAAGCCGTCCTCGCCGCGCACGAACTGGCGGGTGCCGTCGACCGGGTCGACTATCCACACCGGCGCGTCGCCCTGGAGCGCGTCGTACGTCTCCGGGTCGGCGTGCACAGCCTCCTCGCCGACCACGACGGAGCCGGGCAGGAGGGCGCCGAGCTCCCCGGTGAGATACCGCTCGGCGAGCCGGTCGGCGTCGGTCACCAGGTCGTGCGGGCCGCTCTTCTGGTCGACCTCGTGGTCGGCGAGCCGGCGCCAGCGGGGCAGGATCTCGGTCCGTGCGGCCTTGCGGATGGCGTCCTCGACGTCACCGGCGTGCTGGAGGAGAAACTCGTCGATGGTCTCCGTTGCTTCGATCATGCCTCCATGAGAGCACGCGCCACTGACAACAATCCCCACGGGTCGGATGTACGCCACATGGAATACGGACGAACAACCGGTGCCGACGTCCGGCGGGCGGTCACCGGACGTACCAGGTCAGCGGGCCGGCGTCAGCGTCCCACCGCGTAGCCCTGCATCCCGCGCGGGTTGGCCGCCGCCGACAGCACCCCTGTCTCCGGGTCCCGCGCGACCGCGCACAGGCGTCCCTCCGACCAGCCCGGCCCGACCGTCACGTCGTGGCCGCGCCGCCGCAGCTCCGCCACGGTCTCCGGGTCCGTGCGCGACTCGACGGTCAGACTCCCGGGGCGGCGGCCGCGCGGGTAGAAGGAGCTGGGGAAGCTGTCGTTGTGCCAGTTCGGGGCGTCGATCGCGCCCTGGAGGTCAAGGCCGCCGCGGACCTCGCCGCGCAGCGCGACGGCGAGGAAGAAGTGCAGCTGCCACTGGTCCTGCTGGTCGCCGCCGGGCGTGCCGAAGGCCAGCGCCGGGACGCCGCCGCGCAGGGCGATCGACGGGGTGAGGGTGGTGCGGGGGCGCCGCCCGGGCGTGAGGGAGTTGGGCAGTCCCTCCTCCAGCCAGGCCATCTGAAGCCGGGTGCCCAGCGGGAAGCCCAGCTCGGGGACGACCGGGTTGGACTGGAGCCAGCCGCCGCTGGGCGTGGCCGCGACCATGTTGCCCCAGCGGTCGACGACGTCCAGGTGGCAGGTGTCGCCCCGGGTGGTTCCGTCGGCGGCGACCTGGGTGCTGCCGTCGGCGGCGAACTGCGCGACGGTCGGCTCGCCGGCGCCCAGCGGGTCGAAGACGCCGCTCCTCCCGGCCTCCACGCGCGCGTACCCGGGCAGCCGGGGCACGCGCCCGCCGGGGCTGCCGGGCCGCAGCTCGTCGGAGGCCTTGGCACCGATCAGGTCCCGCCGCCCGGCGTTGTACGCGTCGGAGAGCAGGTCGGCCAGCGGTACCTCGGCCGCGTCCCCGTACCAGGCCTCGCGGTCGGCCATGGCGAGTTTGCAGCCCTCGACGAGGAGGTGGACGTAGTCGGCGGAGCCGTACGCGGGCAGGTCGGGCGGCAGCAGGGCGAGCTGTTGGAGGAGGGCCGGGCCCTGGCTCCAGGGGCCCGCCTTGCACACGGTCCAGCCGTTCCATTCGTACGACACCGGGCGCTCGTAGCTCGCGGACCAGGCGGCCAGGTCGGCGGCGGTGAGGGTGCCGGTGTGCCGGGTGCCGCTGGTGTCCATGGTGGGGCGGGCGGCCTGCCGGACCAGTGCCTCGGCGATGAAGCCGGTGCGCCACACCTCGCGGGCCGCGTCGATGCGGGCCTCCCGGTCCCCGGCGCCCGCGGTCTCGGCGAGCAGCCGTTTCCAGGTGGCGGCGAGGGCGGGGTTGCGGAAGAGCTCGCCGGTGCGGGGCGCCCGGCCGCCGGGCAGGTAGAGCTCGGCCGAGGACGTCCACTCGGTCTCGAACAGCTTGCGGACGCTCTCCACCGTCGCGCCCACGTTCTCCACGGGCGGGTGCCCGTGCTCGGCGTACCCGACGGCGTACGCGAGGACCTCGTCCAGCGGCTTGCTGCCGTGGTCGCGCAGCAGGAGCAGCCAGGCGTCGAAGGCGCCGGGGACGGCCGCGGCCAGCGGGCCGGTGCCGGGGACGAGGTCGAGGCCGAGCCCGCGGTAGTGGGCGACGGTGGCGCCGGCCGGGGCCACGCCCTGGCCGCACAGCACCCGCACCTCGCCGCCGGCCGGGGCGAGCAGGATCGGCACCTCGCCGGCCGGGCCGTTGAGGTGCGGCTCGACCACGTGCAGGACGAAGGCGCCGGCGACGGCCGCGTCGTACGCGTTGCCGCCGTTCTCCAGGACGGCCATGGCCGACTGGGAGGCCAGCCAGTGCGTGGACGACACCATGCCGAAGGTGCCCTGGAGGGTCGGACGGGTGGTGAACTGCATCGGTCACCTCGCTGTGCGCACGGCCGGGCCAGGTGTCTGGCGGTTACATGCTTTCACGGCCGTGGCGAGGCGAACCCCCTCCCGGGGGCCCGCCTCTCCCGCGTCCCTGCTTGGCGTCCCTACTTGTCCGAGTCGGGCTTGTTGGTCGCCGCCGCGTACGCCTGGGCCGGTGTCATCGCGATCCCGTTGAGGCTGACCGTCTTGTACTGGCTGACCTTGGCGCAGGTCTTGGAGTCGCTGGCGGTCGAGGCGTTGGCGTTGGCGACGGCCGCCTTGGTGTCGCCGGCGCTCGCCGGGAAGGAGGTGCCGGTCGTCCAGTCGCTGCCGATCACCAGGGTGACGCCGGTGCCGCTGCCCGACTTGACGTGCGAGCTGGGCAGGTCGAGGGCCTTCGCGACGGTCTGCGCCTCGGCCTTGTCGCCGCTGCCGTAGGTCAGGGTGGTGGTGGTCGCGGAGTTCGGGGCGTTGGCCGTGCTCGTGCCGGTGCTGAAGCCCTGCGAGATCAGGGAGTTGGCGATGGCGGAGGCGCGGCCCGTGATGTCGGTGCCGTTCTCGACGGTCACGGCGATCTGGGACGCGGGGACGGTCGCGGTGGCCGTCGGCTTCGCGGTCGCCGAGGCCGCGGACGACTTCTTGCCCGAACTGGTGGTCAGCGACTGGTCGTTGGCCATGGTGGCGAACAGGTCCTTGGCGCCCTCGCCGACCACGACCCGGTTGCTGTTGTTCGGGTCGGGCGCGGTCTGCATGGTGGTGAAGGTCATCCGCTTGGTGGGGACCTTGTTCACGTCGGCCGCGAGCGAGATCAGCTTCTTGACGCTGCCCAGTTTCTCGTCCACGGTGAGCGCCTTGGTGGCGGCGTCCGCGAGGTTGTATACGGCGGTGGGGTCGGTGAGGGTGCCCGCGCTCTTGAACTTGCGGATCATCGCGCTGAGGAAGATGTGCTGGGAGACGGTACGGCCGAGGTCGCTGCCGTCGCCGAAGCCGTGCCGGGAGCGGACGAACTCCAGCGCCGCCTCGCCCTTGAGGGTGTGGGTGCCCTTGGACAGCTTCAGGTGCGAGTAGGTGTCGTACACGTTGGAGTTGACGCACACCGAGACACCGCCGACCGCGTCGGACATCTTGACCACGCCGGAGAAGTCCAGCTTGACGAAGTGGTCGATGGGGATGCCGGTGAGCTGGTGGATGGTGTCGACCTGGCAGGCGGGCCCGTACTGGAGGGCGCTGTTGACCTGGCCGTAGTAGCCCGACGTGGAGGTGTTGTTCTCGGTGTCCTTGCAGGCCGGGACGTCGACCATGGTGTCGCGCGGGATGCTCATGACCGTGGCGTTGGAGCGGTCGGCGGATATGTGGACGACCATCTCCACGTCCGCGTTGCCGTTGCCGCTCTGTACGCCGGTCTCCTTGCAGCCGCCGCCGAGCTTGCAGTCGGTCTTGCTGGTGCGGGCGTCCGAGCCGATCACCAGGATGTTGATCGGGGTGCGGCCGAAGGCGTCGGCCTTCTCGGTGCCGCCCTTGCCGTCGAGGGAGACGCTGTTGATGTTGCCGTTGAGGTGCTGGTAGAACCACCAGCCGGCGCCTGCCGTGACCAGGACCAGGACGGCCGTGACCAGGCCGAGGATCTTCAGGACCCGCCTGCCGCGGCCCGCCTGTCTGGCCCGCCGGGAGCCCCTGCTGCCGCGGGTCTTGGCCGCCTGCCGGGCGGCGGCCCGGCCGCCGGTCGGCCGCGTCCCGTCGGGCAGGGACCCACGCTGTCCGGGCACCCGGTCGGTGCGGCTGCGTGTGGCCTGGCCTCCCGGGCCGTCCCACGGGTCGGTCATCTTCCACTCCCATGAACGGTCGGGTCCGTCTGCGGGTACGGTCGGGCGTACGCGGCGGAACACTGGCCGCCGCGGGGTGGGCCCACTTGGGTTGCGTGATTGCGCAATCTAACAAACCCACAGCCCCGACAGCACAGACCCCACCCGAATTCACAGGTGAGGGATCTCATGAAACCTCCGGGACACACGCACCGTCCGCCCTCGCGCACCGCTCCGTGTCCGCGCGGTCAGACACCGGCCTCGTACAACCTCCGCACCGGCGCCGGGGCCTGGTGGGAGCGGGCGGTCAGCTGCCCGACGGTCACCCGCACCACGGTCACGATGTCCGGATCGTCCACGTAGTAGACCTGCCGCCGCCCCTCCCGCCGGGACCGCACCAGACCGGCCAGCTTGAGCTTGGCCAGGTGCTGGCTGACCGCCAGCAGGGCGCCGCCGACCCGGTCGGCGAGGCGTGTCACGTCGCTCTCGCCCTGGGACAGCGCCCACATGATGTGCAGCCGGGCCGGCGAGGCGAGCAGCCCGAACACCGCGGCCGCCTCCGTCAGCACCCCGTCGGAGGGGTCCGTGAAGCCCCCGATGTCCTCCCCCACAGCCCGCTCCCTCCCATCACAGCCTCCGCACAGACGCCCACTCAGTGTAGGCGTGCGGTCACCGCTCCCGACACGGCCTCCCCGCAATGTCCGCCACGTGTTCCCCGCATTGTCATGAGCGGGTGACAGATCATCGACGGCTCGACGCCAGGCATGGCCTGCGGCCACCGCCGTTCATAAGCTTGCGCAACAACGCAACTCAGCGGAGTAGCACCCGTAACGCGGCAAACGCAGCATTCGCACTGGAGGACAACGAACGTGGGCATCATCGGCTGGATCGTCCTGGGTCTCCTCGCCGGAGCCATCGCCAAGGTCCTGCTGCCCGGCCGCGACCCGGGCGGCCTGATCGGCACCACCCTCATCGGCGTCGCGGGCGCCTTCGTGGGCGGCTGGCTCTCGGCCCGCTTCCTCGACCGCCCGGTCGAGAACCACTTCTTCGACCTCTACACCTGGGGCGCCGCGATCGCCGGCTCCCTGGTCCTGCTGATCGGCTACCGGATCCTGTTCGGCGACTCGCGCCGCGCCTGAGACACCGGACCGGTGCGACGGTGACTCCGGTCACCCTCGAAGGCCGGCTGCAGTCACGACATTCCGGATGTACAGGGACCGCGGACGCACGACATTCCGGATGTAGGGGGACGGCCCCCGGCCACCGTCAACCAGGCGCCGGGGACGCCCCACAGGCAAGGCATCGATTCCACTTCCGCCCCACAGGGACTCGTGTGAAACTGGCGTCCCGTCCGCAGTGTGGACTCCTCCGCACACCGTCCCCCAGCGAGAAGTGCGACTTGCGTTCTCTTCCACTGCCGCTCGCCCTCACCGCGCGCCTGACGCCGGTCGCCGTGCTCGCCTGTGCGGGCTGGGTGATGGCGTCGGGCCCGGACACGACGACGTCCGCCGGCACCTCCGGTGACACCTCGGCCCAGCAGACGGCCGGCCAGTCGGGGAGCGACTCCCCCTCGACGTCCTCCGCCTCGACGGCGGCCACCAAGACGTACTCCGCCGCCCCCGCCCCCTGCGGGAGCATCCCGGTGGCCACCATCAAGTCGCTGGTGCCCGGCGCGAAGACGGCCGGCAAGGAGATCCCCTCCACGGACACCAAGCTGCGCCGCACCTGCTCCTGGAACGCGCTCAAGGGGTACGACTACCGCTGGCTCGACGTCTCCTTCGAGATCATGGACACGAACGCGGCGGCCGCGAAGGAGTACAAGGACCGGGTCGCCGAGAAGAGCGGCGGCGGAGCGGTGCCGGGGCTCGGCGACAACGGCTACTCGGTCGTGAACCTCACCACCGAGGACAAGCAGCAGACCCGTGAGGGCGTGGTGCTGGCCCAGGTCTCCAACGCGCTGGTGGTCGTCACCTACAACGGCAGCGACTTCGAGTCCAAGAAGGCGCCCAGCACCGACGTGATCAACAAGGGTGCCATCCAGGCGGCGAAGAGCGCGGTGACCGCGCTGAAGGGCAGCCAGTAACCGGACCGGCCGCCCTTCGCGCGTGTACTGCTCGCCCTCACGCCTCCTTGGGCGGCACCAGCAGGGTCAGCCCCAGGTACAGCACCAGGGACGTACCGAGGCCCACCGCCCAGCCGTAGTCGGCGAGCGAGGACAGGGCCGGGATGGGGCGCCCGTCGATCAGCGGTTTGAAGCTGGCGCCGCCGACCGCGAGGATGCCGCCGACGAGGAAGGCGAGGACCGCCCGCCAGTTCCAGCCGCCGTCGTACCAGTAACGGCCGCCCGTGCGGTACAGGTCGGTCAGGTCGAGGCGGGTGCGGCGCAGGATCCAGTAGTCGGCGATGAGGATGCCGGCGACCGTGCCGAGCAGACCGCCGACCAGGCCGAGCCAGGTGAAGATGTACCCCTGCGGGTCGGAGTACAGCTTCCACGGGAAGATCAGCACGCCGAGGACGCAGGTGGCCAGGGCGCCGGTGCGGAAACTGATCTTCCGGGGCGCGATGTTGGAGAAGTCGAAGGCGGGCGAGACCAGGTTGGCCGCGATGTTCACGGAGAGCGTCGCGACGAGGACGGTGACCAGGGCGTAGAGCAGGCCGACCACGTTGTCCGTCTTCGCGGCGAGCTGTACCGGGTCCCAGACCGGCTGCCCGTACACGGCCTGCGAGCCGGAGGTCACCAGGACGGAGAGGAAGGCGAAGAGGGTCATGGTGGTGGGCAGGCCGAGGGCCTGGCCCCAGGTCTGTGCCTTCTGGCTCTTGCCGTACCGGGTGAAGTCGGGGATGTTCAGCGACAGCGTCGACCAGAAGCCGATCATGCCCATCAGGGACGGCCAGAAGATCTTCCAGAAGCCGCCGCCCCAGCCGAGCTTGGAGGGCTGGTCGAAGAGCGGGCCGAGGCCGCCGGCCTTGTTGCTCATCCAGATCAGCATCACCACGGCGCCGACGATCACGAAGGGCGCGGCCCAGTTCTCGAAGCGGCGGATGGTGTCCATGCCCCGGTAGATGATCGCGACCTGGAGCACCCAGAAGAGCAGGAACGACAGCCACATGGTCCAGGCGTAGCCGCCGATGTGCGAGGCGTTGGCCCAGCTGTCGCCGATCAGCTTGCCGGCGAGGAAGTAGATGGCCTCGCCGCCGATCCAGGTCTGGATGCCGAACCAGCCGCAGGCCACCAGCGCCCGCACGACGGCGGGGAGGTTGGCGCCGCGCACGCCGAAGGAGGCGCGGGCGAAGACCGGGAAGGGGATGCCGTACTTGGGTCCGGCGTGCCCGGTGAGCAGCATCGGGACGAGGACGATCAGGTTGGCGAGGGCGATGGTGAACACGGCCTGTTTCCAGTCCATGCCGACCGCGATGAGCCCGGAGGCCAGGGTCCAGGACGCCGTGTTGTGGGCCATGCCGACCCAGAGCGCGGTGAAGTTGTACGTGGTCCAGGTGCGCTTCTCGACGGGGACCGGCAGCAGGTCCTCGTTGGCGTACGGACCGCTCGGCGGCGGGGAGCCCGGGGTGAGCTCGACGCGCCCGTCGGGGAGGGAGACTTGACCGGAGATGGGTATGGCCGAGGGAGCGGTGTCGGTCATGGGCAGGCCAATCGGGGTGAGGTGGGACGGGAAAGGCCGTGCGGGCGGGGCGGGGGGGGTACGCGGGTGGGGCGGCGCCCTGACCCCCTTCCCGGGACGGCGGGAAGGGGGAGACCAACTGCCAGGTGTGGGCTAGCCGTTGACGGCCGGGATGACCTTCGTCCCGTACGCGTCGATGGTGGCCTCCTGGGCGTCGTGCATGTCGTAGACGGCGAACTGGTCGACGCCCAGCTCACGCAGGGCGTTCAGCTTTTCGATGTGCTTCTCCGCCGGGCCGATGACGCAGAAGCGGTCGACGATCTCGTCGGGTACGAACTCGGTGTCGGGGTTGTCCGCGCGACCGTGATGCGAATAGTCGTACCCCTGGCGGGCCTTGATGTAGTCGGTGAGTTCGTCGGGTACGGCGGCGGAGTGCTCGCCGTACTTGGAGACGAGGTCGGCGACGTGGTTGCCGACCATGCCGCCGAACCAGCGGCACTGGTCGCGGGCGTGGGCGAGGGCCTCGGGCGAGTCGTCCTCGGTGACATAGGCCGGGGCGGCGACGCAGATGGTCACCTCGGACGGGTCGCGTCCGGCGGCCACGGCCGCGTCCTTCACCGCCTTGACCATGTACTCGGTGAGGTAGAGGTCGGAGAGCTGGAGGATGAACCCGTCGGCCTCCTCACCGGTCATCTTCAGGGCCTTCGGGCCGTACGCGGCCATCCAGACCGGGAGCTGGGCGCCCGGCTTGATCCACGGGAACCTGATCACCGTGCCGCCCAGGTCGGCCTCGCCGCCGCCGCCGAGGGCGCGGATCACCTTCATGGCCTCGCTGATCCGGGCGAGGGTGTTGGGCTTGCGGCCGGCCACCCGCATCGCGGAGTCGCCGCGGCCGATGCCGCAGACCGTGCGGTTGCCGAACATGTCGTTGAGGGTGGCGAAGGTGGAGGCGGTGACCTCCCAGGTACGGGTGCCCGGGTTGGTGACCATCGGCCCGACCGTCAACTTGCTGGTGTTGGCCAGGATCTGACTGTAGATCACGAACGGCTCCTGCCAGAGCACGGCGGAGTCGAAGGTCCAGCCGTAGCTGAAGCCGTTGCGTTCGGCCCGTTTCATCAGGCTGATGACCCGGGAGGCCGGCGGGTCGGTCTGCAGGACGAGTCCGAAGTCCATGGGCGCCTCTCCTAGTTGAGGTACTGACAGGTGGAGCGCGGGGTGTAGACGCCGTGCCCGGCGTGTCCGGTGTACTCCCGCTCGGTGATGACGGGTACGCCGCGCGAGAGGACCGTCTCGACCCGGCCGGTGAGCCGCTTGCCCTCGTACGCCGAGTAGTCGACGTTCATGTGGTGGGTCTCGGCGGAGACGACCTGCTCCGCATGCGGGTCGTAGATGACGACGTCCGCGTCGGCACCCGGGGTGATGGTGCCCTTCTTCGGATACATGCCGAACATCCGGGCCGGGCTCGCACAGGCGATCTCGATCCAGCGGCGGCGCGAGATGTGACCGTCGACGACGGCCTGGTGCAGCAGGTCCATCCGGTTCTCGACGCCGGGCAGGCCGTTGGGGATCTTCGAGAAGTCGCCGCGGCCCAGTTCCTTCTGGCCGACGAAGCAGAAGGGGCAGTGGTCGGTGGAGACGACCTGGAGGTCGTTGGTCCTGAGGCCCTGCCAGAGCTTGGCCTGGTGCTCCTTGGGACGCAGCGGCGTCGAGCACACGTACTTCGAGCCCTCGAAGTCGGGCTCGGCGAGGTTGTCGGTGGAGAGGAAGAGGTACTGGGGACAGGTCTCGCCGAAGACCGGGAGCCCCTCGTCGCGGGCGCGGGCCAGCTCGGCGACCGCCTCCATCGCGGAGACGTGCACGACGTAGAGCGGGGCGCCGGCGACCTGGGCGAGCTTGATGGCCCGGTGCGTTGCCTCGGCTTCGAGGAGCGCCTTGCGGACCTCGCCGTGGTAGCGGGGGTCGGTCTCCCCGCGGGCCAGCGCCTGTTCCACCAGCACGTCGATGGCGATGCCGTTCTCGGCGTGCATCATGATCAGGCCGCCGTTCTCGGCGGAGCGCTGCATGGCGCGCAGGATCTGGCCGTCGTCGGAGTAGAAGACGCCGGGGTAGGCCATGAACTGCTTGAAGGAGGTGACACCTTCCTCGACGAGGAGGTCCATCTCCTTGAGCGTCTCCTGGTTCACGTCGGAGACGATCATGTGGAAGCCGTAGTCGATCGCGCAGTTGCCCTCGGCCTTGGCGTGCCAGGCGTCCAGGCCCTCGCGCAGACTGTGCCCGACGCTCTGCACGGCGAAGTCGACGATGGTGGTCGTACCGCCCCAGGCGGCGGCCCGGGTGCCGGTCTCGAAGGTGTCGGAGGCGAAGGTGCCGCCGAACGGCAGCTCCATGTGGGTGTGGGCGTCGACACCGCCCGGGATGACGTACTTGCCGGTGGCGTCGATGGTCCGCTCGGCGGTGAAGGCCTCGGCGGCGGGGGTGCCGGTCGCCCCGAGGGCGGCGATGCGGCCGTCCTCGATCAGGACGTCGGCGTGGATCTCGTCGGACGCGGTGATGACGAGTCCGCCACGGATTACTGTCCGGCCGGTCATGGGGTCCTCTCCTTCGTGGTCATGTGCGGGTCCGACGTGGCTGGTCGCGCAGTTCCCCGCGCCCCTGGCGGGGCGCTACAGCTAGGGCGCTGTGATCGAGTCGTACGCGTCCGGGCGGCGGTCCCGGAAGAACTGCCAGCGGTCGCGGACCTCGCGGAGCTTGGCCAGGTCCAGGTCGCGGACGACCAGTTCGGTCTCCTTGTCGGAGGCCACCTCGCCGGCGAACTGGCCCTCCGGGTCCACGAAGTACGAGGTCCCGTAGAAGTCGTTGTCGCCGAGGTCCTCGACGCCGACCCGGTTGATCGCACCGACGAAGTACTCGTTGGCGACGGCCGCCGCCGGCTGCTCCAACTGCCAGAGGTAGCGGGAGAGTCCGCGCGAGGTGGCCGACGGGTTGAAGACGATCTCGGCACCGGCGAGACCCAACGCCCGCCAGCCCTCCGGGAAGTGACGGTCGTAGCAGATGTACACGCCGATCTTCCCGACGGCCGTCTCGAAGATCGGCCAGCCGGCGTTCCCCGGGCGGAAGTAGAACTTCTCCCAGAAACCGGGGACCTGGGGGATGTGGTGCTTGCGGTACTTGCCGAGGTACGAGCCGTCGGCGTCGATCACGGCGGCGGTGTTGTAGAGGACGCCGGGCTGCTCCTCCTCGTACACCGGCAGGATCAGGACGAGGCCCAGTTCGCGGGCGAGGGCCTGGAAACGCTGGACGATCGGGCCGTCGGGAACCTGTTCGGCGTACTCGTAGAACGCCTTGTCCTGGACCTGGCAGAAGTAGGGCCCGTAGAACAGCTCCTGGAAGCACAGGACCTGGGCGCCCTGCGCGGCCGCGTCGCGGGCCGCCTGCTCGTGGACCTGGATCATCGATTCCTTGTCGCCGGTCCAGGCGGTCTGGAAAAGGGCGGCACGAATCACTCGGCTCATCGGGACCTCCGGTCGCTCGGGCGTGTGTCGCTCGATGTGCGAGGAGCCTAGAAAGCCCGAAAGCAGGCTTTGAGTGCCATCGTGTCACGTCTGCGGGCGCCCGGCGTTGCACCGTGTCACGCTGCCGTTGGCCCATGTTTCACCGCCGTTTTCCCAGGTCGTGGCATGTTTCACTGCTGTTGCGCGTCGTGCGCGAGGAGTGCGATGTGCACGGAGGCGGCCTGCTCGAAGTCGTCGAGGTCGACGCCGAGCCTGCCCTGTATCGCCTCCAGCCGGCGGTACAGCGCGGGCCGCGAGACATGGTGGAGCTGGGCGGTGCGGGACTTGTTGCGGCCGGTGGCGAGGTAGGTCCGCAACACGCCCAGCAGGCCCTGGTCGGTGCCCGTTCCGCAGAGCAGTCCGTCCAGCTCGCGCTCGGCGAAGGACTGCACGTGCGGATCGTCGCGCAGCAGCCGGACCAGGCCCCGCAGGTGTACGTCCTTGAGCCGTACGACGGTCGGCAGGTCGAGGGCGGCGGTCGAGTCGGCGACCGCGTCGGCCACGTGCTGGGCCTCGCGCAGCCCGGCGGGCACGTCGTCCCAGGCGGTACGGGAGCCCGCGGCGGCGACCACGCCCCGGGGCCCCACCGACTCACCGTGCAGCCGGGCGGCGAAGTGGGCGGCCAGCGCATCCGCGTCCTGGTCGCGGGCGAGGCTGAGGAGGACGGCGGTGGTGCGCTCGGTGAGCTCGGCGACCAGGCCGGGCAGGCCCAACAGGCGCAGGATTCTTTCGAGTTGGGCCGGTTCACTGTCCCGTACCACCAGGGGTACGAAGGTCCGCCGGTTGACCGGCAATCCGGCCGCCCGGGCCCTGGGCAGCAGCTGCCGTGCCGGTACGACCCCGGAGACCAGGTCGGTCAGCAGGCTCTGCGCGGACTGTTCCTCCCAGGTGTGGGCGGAGCCGCCGCCGAGCATGCGGTGCAGCACGAGCGCCTCGGCGGCCCGGTCCGCGAGCAGCCGTCCGGTGGCGGTGTCGCCGCGGTAGCCGCACAGCATGATCTGGCCCCAGCGCTCTCCGCGTCCGCCGAGCTCGGCGCGGATCCAGCCGTCGCCGGTGCCGCCGCCGGCCTGCCGGGCGATGCGCTCCCAGTCCCGCAGCACGTCGTCGACGGCCGAGCGCTCCCCCGCGGTGGCGAGGACCCGGTGGGCGAGGTTGGTGACGACGACCGGGCAGGCGCTGTGCACGGCGACTTCGTCGAGGAGCCGTTGGAGGGGGGCGCCGGCCGTGATGAGTCCGGTGAGGGCGGTACGGACGGCCTCGGAGAGGCTGACGGCGGCGAACTTGCTGCGGACCAGGCGGGACTGGACCTCCTCCGTCAGCTCGGCGAAGGGGAAGGGGCGGTGCAGGACCACCAGGGGAAGCCCGCAGCGGTCCGCTGCGCGGCGCATGGCGTCGGGGGGTGCGGGGAAGGCACGGCCGAGACCGAGGACGACCGCGGCGGCCTCGGCCCGGTGCAGGGACTGGATGTACTCGGCCTGCTTGTGCTCGTCGCCGGCGAGCAGGACGCCGGTGGTGAGGACCATTTCGCCGCCGGTGAGCATGACGCCGACGTCGGGGGCCTCGGCGACGTGCACCCAGCGGACGGGGCGGTCGAGGTGCGCGGCGCCGGCGACCACCTCGGGATCACCGGCGAGAACCCGCTCCAGACACAGAATCTGACGGACCGACAGTATGGGGTCGGTGGACTTCGGGGGATCCCAAGTGGCGGTCATCTTGCGTGGTCCCTTGGTCTGGATCGGTGCGTTCGGAGCTGCGGGCCCGGTGGGGGCTGGTCGCGCAGTTCCCCGCGCCCCTTACGGGGCCTCAGGCAGCGCCCCTTCAGGGGCGCGGGGAACTGCGCGACCAGCCACGACGGCGCCGCAGCCGACACAGGCAGGTCACGGCGCCTCCGGCAGGGCGCCTAGTAGGCACTCCTCAACGCCTGTTCGAGGATGGCCGCGCCCTCCTCCGCCTCGGCCACCGTCAGGGACAGTGGCGGGGCGATGCGCAACGCGCTCGTGTTGTGGCCGCCGCCCTTGCCGATGAGGAGGCCGGCCTCGCGGGCCGCTTCCAGGATGGTGGACGCGGACTTGGGGTCGGCCTCGTCGGTGCCGGGCTTGACGAGTTCGATGCCGATCATCAGGCCGCGGCCCCGGATCTCGCGCACGCCGGGCAGCTGGGCGGCGACCGCGCGGAGGCGTTCGATGAGGAGGCCGCCGACGCGGCGGGCGTTGCCCTGGAGGTCGTGTTCCAGGAGGTAGGACAGGTTGGCGAGGCCCGCCGCCATGGTGATCTGGGTGCCGCCGAACGTCGAGATGCTGTTGGAGTCCAGGCAGTTCATGATCTCGGCGCGGGCCACCACGCCCCCGATGGAGCTGCCGTTGCCGATGCCCTTGGCGAAGGTGAGGATGTCCGGCGGGCCGCTCTGGCCGTGTGCCTGCCAGCCCCAGAAGTGCTCGCCGGTGCGGCCCCAGCCGGTCTGCACCTCGTCGGCGATCCAGAGGATGCCCTGCTCCTGGAGGACCTTGCGGAAGGCCGCGTACAGCCCGTCGGGCGGGGAGGTGAAGCCGCCGACGCCCTGGATGGGTTCGGCGATCAGCGCGGCCGGGGGGCGGGTGTGGCCGAGGAGGTCGCGCAGGTCGTCGACGCAGGCCTCGATGAAGTCGCGGTCGTTCAGCTCGGCGAACGGGCCGCGGGTACGGACGCCGCCGTGGACGTACAGCGTCTGCAGCGGGGAGAGGGAGGTCGGGGACCAGCCCTTGTTGCCGGTGATGCCGACGGCGCTGAAGGAGCGGCCGTGGTAGCTGTTGCGCATCGCCAGGACGGTGTTGGTGCGGCGGTAGGTGGTCGCGAGCAGCAGGGCCGTGTCGTTGGCCTCGGTGCCGGAGGTGGTGAAGAAGACCCGGGCGTCCGGGATGCCGCTCAACTGCGCGATCCGCTCGGCCAGTTCGACCATGGGGCGGTTGAGGTAGAGCGTGGAGGAGTGGATGATCCGGCCGGCCTGCTCGCTCACCGCCTTCGTCACCTCGGGGAGCGCGTGCGCGGTCATCGTGGTAAGGATGCCGCCGAAGAAGTCGAGGTAGCGGTTGCCGTTCGCGTCCCAGACGTGCCGTCCCTCGCCGTGGGTGATCTCCAGGGGCTCGTCGTAGTAGAGCGCGAGCCAGTCGGGCAGGACCTGGCGGTGGCGGGCGAAGAGGTCGTTCACGGCTGTACCAGCCCTTCGTAGGCATCGGGACGGCGGTCGCGGTAGAAGGCCCACTGCTGCCGCACTTCTTCGATCAGGTCGAAGTCGAGGTCACGGACGACGAGTTCCTCGCCCTTGTCGCTCGCGACCTCCCCCACGAACTGCCCACGTGGATCGACGAAATAGCTCGTCCCGTAGAAATCGTTGTCCCCGTACTCCTCCTGACCGACCCGGTTGATGGCGGCGACGAAGTACTCGTTGGCGACGGCGGCGGCCGGCTGCTCCAGCTGCCAGAGGTAGGCCGACAGGCCGCGTGAGGTGGCCGACGGGTTGTAGACCAGCTGGGCGCCGTTGAGGCCGAGTTGCCGCCAGCCCTCCGGGAAGTGGCGGTCGTAGCAGATGTACACGCCGACCTTGCCGACGGCGGTGTCGAAGACCGGCCAGCCGGCGTTCCCGGGCTTGAAGTAGTACTTCTCCCAGAAGCCCTTGACCTGCGGGATGTGGTGCTTGCGGTACTTGCCGAGGACGGTGCCGTCGGCGTCGATCACGGCGGCGGTGTTGTAGTAGAAGCCGGACTGCTCCACCTCGAAGACCGGGACGACGATCACCATGCCGGTCTCGCGCGCGAGTTCCTGCATACGACGGGTGGTGGGGCCGTCCGGGACCGGTTCGGCCCAGCGGTAGTGCTCGGGTTCCTGGACCTGGCAGAAGTAGGGGGCGTTGAAGACCTCCTGAAATCCGATGATCTTCGCGCCTCGGCGGGCCGCCTCGCGGGCGTACACCTCGTGTTTCGCCACCATGGACTCGGTGTCGCCGGTCCAGGTGGCCTGGACCAGAGCGGCGCGTACGACGTTGGCCATGAGCTGCTCCTTCTACGCCCGTAGAGGGTCGAAAGTAAGCCTCCTCGAAGTCCTTGCCAAGACCATCGTCGTTAAGCCGCCGAGTCGATCGCGTTTCCTACCTGGCTGGCGGATGCGGAGCCGCCCCGGAAGCGCCGGTTCAGCTTGGCACCGTTCCCGACTGCGGGTGCGTGGGGGCTGGTCGCGCAGTTCCCCGCGCCCCTCAAGAAGCGAGACCGGCCACCCGCAGCGCGTGCAGCAGGTCCCACTGGCGCTGGTCCGAGACCGACTGCGCCGAACGGAGCAGCAGGGGCACCAGGCGCTGGGGGTCCGGTTCCGCGCTGTGGGCCGCCTCCTCCGGGGTGCGGACCTGGACGTAGGTGTCCAGCAGGGCCCGGGCCTCCCGGTGCCGGCCCTCCGCGTCCAGGACGAGGACGGCCTCGCCGATCTCGGTGGCGGGGCGGGCGACGCCCTGGCGCAGGATCTGCCGGCCGTCGTCGGTCCGGCCCGCGGCGGTCAGGGCGTCGGCGGCAGCGACGAGCCGGACGGGCGGCAGCGAGGCCGCCTCCCAGAGCAGCGTGGCCCAGTCGGCGCCGAGCCCGGCCCGCTGGAGGGCGTCCGCGAGCAGCGGGAACCGGGCGGCGGCCCAGTGCGCGGCCTCGGCCAGGAGTGCGTGCGCCTCCCCGGTGCGGCCCTCCGCCCGCAGTTGTACGAGCCGCTCCACGGCGGCCGTCACGGCCCGCCCCGCCTCCTCGTCGGGCTGGGCCACCGCCGGCTCCGGCCGCGCCGGCGCCTCGGTGGCCCCGGCGAACCGGGCGCCGCGCGGGGTCCGGCGGCCGGTGGCGGCCGCGGGCGCGGACGCCTCGGGCGTCTGCGGTACGACGGTGGGCGCGGCCTCGTCCTCCGCCATGCCGGCGAACCGGGCGCTGCCCCGGCGCCGCTTGCGCTGCTTGGCCGGGGCGGAGCCCTCCGGGACCGGGGCGGGGTCCGGCTCGGGAGCCGTGGCCCGGGTCCGTGCCGTTGCGCCCTCGTCGGGCGTGGTCCCGTTCGGGTGGCCGAGCGATGTGGGGCCGGCCTCGCGCGCGTCCCTGTCGGTGTGCGCGTCCACGGCGGTCGCGGTGTGCGCCGGCGGTTCGGCCGGGCCCGGCCCGGAGGGCTCGCGCGCCGACGGGGTCTCCCCCGACGGTCCGCCCGGGTGCGCGCCGTCCGTCGCCGCCGGCGCCGGATCTCCGGCCCTGCCCGCATCGCCCGCCCCGTCGGCCGAGAACACGTCACCGGCCGAGAACGCGTCGTCGGCGCGGAACAGCGCCCTGCCGCCCCCGAGCTGCGTCGTCCGCGCGCTCCGCAGGCGTCCGGCGAGTTCGGCCCGGTGCTCCAGTCGCCCGATCCGGGCCCGGAGTTCGGCACACCGGGCGGTCGCCCGCTCGTGGTCGTCGCGGGCCCAGGCGAGGTCGATGCCCAGGGCCTCGGCCTCCTCGCGGGAGTGCGCGGCGTCGAGGGCGCGGCCCAGCTGGGCCAGCCGTTCGGCGGCGTACCGCTGTTCGCGGAGCGTGCTGTCGAGGCGGTCGCTCAGGTCCTCGCGGGCGCCCGGACGGGAGTCGTACGCGGTGAGCGCGTCCGCGTGCAGCAGCCGGGCCTGCTGGGCCTCGTGTGCGGCGGCGTCGGTGCCGTACACGGCCGCGAGGTCCTGGAGCAGCGCCTCCACGACGTCCCAGGGCGGCACCTCGCGCCCGCCGAGGCAGGCCTGCATACCGTCGGGGTCGCGCTGCCAGAAGACGGCGCACCAGCCGCCACCCTGGTCCAGGCGCGCCAGCAGGCCGTTCAGGTAGTTCGCGAACTCCCGCACCCGGCCGGGGAGTTGATCCACAGTCATCGCTCGACTCCCGCCAGACCGGAGCACTCCGGCTCCGTAGGCAACACCAGTTGTGTTACGGGGTTGCTACAGGGAGTTTTCAGCGGGGGCACAGAGCCCTCATTGCCCGATCTTGACCGATGCGTGTCATACGGCGAGCAGGGCGCACCGCTCCACCAGGTCGTCCATCGACAGGCCCAGGGCGCGGGCCAGCGCGGCGACGGTGAAGAAGGCGGGGGTCGGCGCCCGCCCGGTCTCGATCTTGCGGAGGGTCTCGGCCGAGATGCCCGCCGCGGCGGCGACCTCGGTCATGCTCCGGCCGCCGCGCGCCTCGCGCAGCAACCGGCCGAGCCGCTCGCCGCGTTCGCGCTCTTCCGGGGTGAGAGGGGTACGTACCATGCCGCCATTCTAACCCGGTCGAGAAAACCGGTATATTAATTGGCATGATGGAACTGAAGACAGACACATCGCTCGACGCCATGCACGCGGCGGGGCAGGTCGTCGGGCGAGCCCTGGCGGCCGTACGCGAGGCCGCCGACGTCGGCGTCTCCCTCCTCGAACTGGACGAGGTGGCACGGGAGGTGCTGCGCGCGGCCGGAGCCTCCTCCCCCTTCCTCGGCTACCGGCCCTCGTTCGCGCCCACCCCGTTCCCCGCCGTCATCTGCGCGTCCGTGAACGACGCGATCGTGCACGGCATCCCGACCGCGTACCGGCTGCGCGACGGCGACCTGGTCTCCATCGACTGCGGCGCCGAACTGGACGGCTGGGCCGGTGACTCGGCGATCAGCTTCCCGGTCGGCGAGCCGCGCGCGGCGGACGTACGGCTGATCGAGACGGCGGAGCGGGCGCTGGCGGCGGGCATCGCGGCCGCGGTGGTCGGCAACCGCACCGGCGACATCGCGCACGCGGTCGGGCGGGTGTGCCGCGAGGCCGGCTACGGCATCCCGCAGGGCTTCGGCGGGCACGGCATCGGCCGCCGTATGCACGAGGACCCGGAGGTGCCGAACGAGGGCCGCCCCGGGCGCGGCTTCCCGCTCCGGCACGGCATGGCCCTCGCGATCGAACCCATGCTGATCGGCAGCGGCCGGGACGGCTACCACGAGGCTCCCGACGGCTGGACCCTGCGCACGAACGACGGCTCCCGGGCCGCTCACGTGGAGCACTCGGTGGCGATCACGGAGGCGGGACCGCGGGTCCTCACCGCCCGGAATTCAAAGAACTGACACAGGCTTTTCCTGAGCATTTCTTATCGTGATATGCGGGCCGGTGGAGCACAAATGAATTCCCTGGAACGCTGAACAACGGCGACGGTCCCCCCGTATACATATCCGTGAAGGGCGGAGAAACAGCCGCCCAATCAGCGAAGGAGTTCTCATGGAAAACGTGCGCATGCGAGTTCCGTTCCCCCGGCCCACGCGACGGCAGCCGGTGCCTCCGCCGCCTCCGCCCCAGGGTCGGCGGCGGCCCCGGCCGAATACCAACGGCCGCTGATCACCTGACACAACGCGCCGCAGGCGCACCGGCCGGATTCCGGGTCCGGCCGGTGCGCCGCAGGAAAGGCGTGTAAATTACCGCGGTATCGCGTCCGAAGTGGCTCCGGTGCTGAATTCTTTCCGGCGGGCAGGGCGGCCGCAGTGCCTGAAATACACGGCGTGAAACACGCACAGTGTGAAACACGCACAGCGTGAAACACGCAGTCGCCCGGCGGCCCGCCGCCCGGACGGCTGGACGTGCCCCCCTCCGGCGGGCGTGCGAAGGTGGTGTGACCGGGCCCTGCAGGGGCACCCGCGTGGACCGGCACGTCGACCAGCGAGCGCGTCCCCCAAGGCGCCGGGACGCCGGAACGGAACGAACGCTCATGAACAGCGGCTACCCCGGACCGGGCGACTACGGACAGGATCCCTTCGGGGAGTTCCTCGCGCGCTTCTTCGGTGGCGGCGGAGCCCGCCAGGGCCCCCGGCAGATCGACATCGGCAGGCTGCTGAGCCAGCCGGCCAGGGAGCTGGTCAAGGGCGCCGCCCAGTACGCCGCCGAGCACGGCAGCCGGGACCTCGACACCGAGCACCTGCTGCGCGCCGCGCTCACGGCGGAGCCCACCCGTTCCCTGCTGAGCAGGTCCGGCGCCGATCCCGATTCGCTGGCCACGGAGATCGACGGCCGCGCGGGCCCGGTCCAGCACCCGCCCGGCGAGGCGCCCCCGCCGACCTCGCTGTCCCTCACCCCGGCCGTGAAGCGCGCCCTGCTGGACGCGCACGACCTGGCCCGGGCCGGCGGGGCCGGATACATCGGCCCCGAGCACGTGCTGGGCGCCCTCGCCGCCAACCCGGACTCGGCCGCCGGGCACATCCTGAACGCCGCCCGGTTCGCCGCCGCCGGCCTGCCGCCGGACACCGCCGAGACCGACCGCTCGCTCGCCGGACCGGACACCCGGCGCCGTACGAGCAGCACGCCGAACCTCGACAAGTACGGCCGCGACCTGACCGAGCTGGCCGGGGAGGGCCGGATCGACCCGGTGATCGGCCGCGACGACGAGATCGAGCAGACCATCGAGGTGCTCTCCCGGCGCGGCAAGAACAACCCCGTGCTGATCGGTGACGCCGGCGTCGGCAAGACGGCGATCGTGGAGGGGCTGGCCCAACGGATCGCCGACGGCGACGTGCCGGACGGGCTCGCCGGGCGCCGGGTGGTAGCCCTCGACCTGTCCGGCGTGGTCGCGGGCACCCGCTTCCGGGGCGACTTCGAGGAGCGGCTCAACAACATCGTGGGCGAGATCCGCTCGCATTCCGACCAGCTGATCGTCTTCATCGACGAGCTGCACACCGTGGTCGGCGCCGGGGGCGGCGGCGAGGGCGGCGCCATGGACGCGGCCAACATCCTCAAGCCCGCGCTGGCCCGGGGCGAGCTGCACATCGTGGGCGCGACCACCCTCGAGGAGTTCCGCAAGATCGAGAAGGACGCGGCGCTGGCCCGCCGCTTCCAGCCGATCCTGGTGCCGGAGCCGACGGTCCCCGACACCATCGAGATCCTGCGCGGCCTGCGCGACCGCTACGAGGCCCACCACCAGGTCCGCTACACCGACGAGGCGCTGGTCGCCGCCGTGGAGCTCTCCGACCGCTACCTCACCGACCGCAGACTGCCGGACAAGGCGATCGACCTGATCGACCAGGCCGGCGCCCGGGTCCGCCTCGGCGCCCGGACCAAGGGCAGCGACGTGCGGGCGATGGAACGCGAGATCGAGCGGCTCACGTGCGACAAGGACCAGGCGGTCGCCGACGAGCAGTACGAACGCGCCACCCAGCTACGCGACCGCGTCGGCGAGTTGAAGTCCCGCATCGCCGAGCTCTCCGGCGAGGACGAGGTGGACGAGGGGCTGAACCTGGAGGTGACGGCCGAGGCGATCGCCGAGGTGGTCTCCCGGCAGACCGGCATCCCGGTCAGCAGCCTCACCCAGGAGGAGAAGGAACGCCTGCTCGGCCTGGAGGCGCATCTGCACCAGCGGGTCATCGGCCAGAACGAGGCGGTCGCCGCCGTCGCCGAGGCGGTCATGCGCTCCCGCGCCGGTCTGGCGAGCCCCCAGCGCCCGATCGGCAGCTTCCTGTTCCTCGGCCCGACCGGTGTCGGCAAGACCGAACTGGCCCGCGCGCTGGCCGAGGTGCTGTTCGGCAGCGAGGACCGGATGGTCCGCCTGGACATGAGCGAGTACCAGGAGCGCCACACCGTCTCCCGCCTGGTGGGCGCCCCGCCCGGGTACGTCGGCCACGAGGAGGCGGGCCAGCTCACCGAGGTCGTCCGCCGCCACCCGTACTCCCTCCTCCTCCTGGACGAGGTGGAGAAGGCCCATCCCGACGTGTTCAACATCCTGCTCCAGGTCCTGGACGACGGCCGCCTGACCGACTCCCAGGGCCGCACGGTGGACTTCACCAACACGGTCATCGTGATGACGAGCAACCTGGGCTCGGACGTGATCACCAGGCGCGGCGCCGGCATCGGCTTCGGCCCCGGCGGCGAGGAGGCGACGGAGGAGGCCCGCCGCGAACGCGTCCTGCGCCCGCTGCGGGAGCACTTCCGCCCGGAGTTCCTCAACCGCATCGACGAGATCGTCGTCTTCCGCCAGCTCACCGGCGAGCAGCTGCACCAGATCACCGAGCTCCTCCTGGAACACACCCGCCGCATGCTGCACGCCCAGGGCGTCACGGCCCACTTCACGGACGCGGCGGTCAACTGGCTGGCAGAACACGGCTACCAGCCGGAGTACGGCGCCCGGCCACTGCGCCGCACGATCCAGCGGGAGGTCGACAACCAGCTGTCACGACTACTGCTGGACGGCACAGTCACGGAGGGCAGTGAGGTCACGGTGGATGTGAGCGACGGCCATTTGGAGTTCCGGCCCGCGAAGGCGCCCCTTTAGGGGCGCGGGGAACTGCGCGACCAGCCCCCACGCACCCGCAGTCCGCGAACTACGGAGCCGGATCCACCACCTGCGCGGATCCCCCACCCCGCCGCACCGTCTCAGCCGCCGCCAGCCACTTCCCACCGGGCAGCCGCTGCACACCAGTAGCCGCACCGATCTCCGGATTCAAGCTGAACGAGTGCCCGATGGCCTCCAACTTCCCCCGCAGATCGGCGTCGTTGTACAACGCCGGTTCCAACTCGGTCTTCGCCGCGTTCCGCTGCGACGCCCGCGGCGCGGCGATCGCGTCCACCAGCGGCAGATGCCGGTCGAGGAACTCGGTCAGCACCTGGAGCACGGTGGTGATGATGGTCGCCCCGCCGGGCGAACCCACGGCGACCACAGGCTTGTTCGCCTTGTCGAGGACGATCGTCGGCGAGATCGAGGACCGCGGCCGCTTCCCGGGCCCCGGCAGGTTCGGGTCGTGCACCGCGGGGTTCGCCGGGGCGAAGGAGAAGTCGGTCAGCTCGTTGTTGAGCAGGAACCCGCGCCCGGGCACGGTGATCGCGCTGCCGCCGGTCTGCTCGATGGTCAGCGTGTAGGAGACGACGTTCCCCCACTTGTCGGCGACCGTGAGGTGCGTCGTGTTCTCGCCCTCGTACGTGGTCGGCGCCGCCGTGCCCGTGGACCCGGGGTTGTTGGGGTCGCCCGGCGCGACCGGGCTGGTCAGCACCGCGTCGTCGCTGATCAGCTTTGCCCGCTCGTCGGCGTACCGCTGCGACAGCAGCCCCTTCGTCGGCACGTCCTCGAACGCCGGGTCGCCGACCCAGCGCCCGCGGTCGGCGAAGGAGATCCGGCTGGCCTCGATGTAGTGGTGCAGGTACTGCACCTCGCTGGCCTTCGAAAGGTCGGTGTTCTCAAGGATGTTGAGCGCTTCCCCGACCGTCGTCCCGCCGGACGACGACGGCGCGATCGAGTACACCTTCAGCCCGCGGTACCCGGTCTCGGTCGGCGCCTGCACCTTGGCCCGGTAGGCGGCCAGGTCCTTCGTGGACAGCTTGCCCGCCCGCGCCTTCCACCCCGACGCGGGGTCCACCGGCGGGTTGTCGACCGTCGACACGATGTCCTTGCCGAGGTCGCCCTGGTAGATGTCCGCGACCCCCTTCTTCCCCAGCTCCTTGTAAGTCCGGGCGAGTTCCGGGTTCTTGAAGGTGGAGCCCACCACCGGCAGCTGCCCGCCCGGCAGGAACAGCTTCGCCGTGTCGGGGAAGTACCGGAACCGTGTCTCGTTCGCGGCGGTCTGCGTCCGGAAGGTGTCGTCGACGACGAACCCGTTGCGGGCGATCCGTTCGGCCGGTTTCAGTACCGCGGAGAGCCGCTCGCTCCCCCACTGGTTCAGCGCCGTCTGCCAGGTCGCCGGCGTCCCCGGCGTCCCGACGCTCAGTCCGCTGCTCACGGCGTCGGCGAAGGCCAGCGGCTGGCCGTTCTCCACGAACAGGTTGGAGTCGGCGGTCAGCGGCGCGGTCTCGCGGCCGTCGATCGTGTGCACGGTACGGGACTTGGCGTCGTAGTAGACGAAGTAGCCGCCGCCTCCGATGCCGGAGGAGTAGGGCTCGGTGACGCCCAGTGCCGCTGCGGTCGCGACGGCCGCGTCGACCGCGTTGCCGCCCTTGCGGAGCACCTCGATGCCGGCGGCGGTGGCGTCCGCGTCGACGCTGGCGACCGCACCGCCGTAGCCGACGGCCACCGGGGTTTTCGCGGCGGTTGCGGCGCCGGGGGCGGGAGGCGCTGCCGCCCCCACCGACACCACCGCGGCCGAGACCGCCAGGACGGTCAGTTTCCGCGCGACAGGGCGACGCATCCGCACCTCCAGTTCCGGAACGTCCGCGCAGCGTATCGACGGGGCCGCAGCCCCGACAGCCACATTCAGGGCACTGTCATATGACTGCCACACTTCGAACACGGGTACGTTCCGGCCACCTGTGACCGCTAGCATGCGCGCCCATGAATGACGACCTGCGCAACATTATCCTCGGCGTCGTGGCGGCCGGCATCAGCGCGGCGCTCGGCTGGCTGGCCCGTACCTCGCTGTGGCGTCGCAGCCTGCGCCGCAAGCAGGCCTTCTTCGGGCTGCCGGAGAACTCGGAGTCGCTGCTGGTCGTCAACCGCGATCCGGCCACGTCCGAACCGGCAGTCCACCGTTTCGACGTGTTCGCCCTCCTGGAACTGGCCGCGCTGATCAAGGACTGCGGCGCGAACCTGCAGATGGTCACCCAGGACAACGTCCAGCAGGGCTTCGGCGAGCGGACCGAGTTCTGCGTCGGCGGCCCCGGGTCGAATCGCCGCATGCTCGCCCACATGTCCGCGATGTTGCCCGGCATCCGCGTCAACATCGACCCGGAGCCGGGCCCGGACCGCGGCGCCTTCCAGATAGGCACCGAGCGCTACCGCCTCGACCCGGGCATCACGGAGTACGTGCTGCTGGCCCGCCTGACCGCCGGCCAACGCCCGGACGCCCGGCCGGTGTTCCTCTTCTGCGGACAGCGCGCGATCACCAACCAGGCGGCCACCCGCTACCTCGCCCGCAACCACCAGCGGCTCGCCCGCAAGCACGGCAACAACTCCTTCGTGCTGCTCCTCAAGGTCGTCAACTCGCAGGCGTACGGCCCTGACGTGGTCGAACTCGTCGAGGACGTCACCCGTGCCGCCCAGGCGCCGCTGCCGCCCGCCGCGACCGACACCGCACCCGCCTCGCACCGCACGTCCTGACTACCTGCACCCTTCAACAATCGTTACTGGCACGTAACTTACCGACGGGTTACTTGCGGTAAGAGGTCGCGGTTACCGTCGGGTCACTTTGCATTGACACGTATGGGGAGTGACCTGTGGGAACCCAGCGCAAGGCCCTGCGTACGACCGCCGTGGGCGCCGTCTCCGCGACCCTGATCGCCGGAGGCGTCCTCGGGTTCACCCCCGCCGCCCAGGCCGCCACGAACGGCGTCCGCTTCGTCGACATCACCGGCGACGGCGGCACGACGCTCAAGGCGAACGTGGTCACGCCCGCGAGCTCCGACGGCACGCACCGCTACCCGCTGCTCGTCATGCCCACGAGCTGGGGCTTCCCCCAGGTCCAGTACCTGGCGCAGGCCCAGAAGCTCGCCGACTCCGGCTATGTGGTGGTGGCCTACAACGTCCGGGGCTTCTGGCAGTCCGGCGGCGAGATAGAGGTGGCGGGTCCGCCCGACGTGGCCGACGCCTCCAAGGTGATCGACTGGGCGCTCGCCAACACCCCGTCCGACGCCGGGCACATCGGCATGGCGGGCGTGTCGTACGGCGCCGGCATCAGCCTGCTCGCGGCCGCACACGACCGGCGGATCAGGGCGGTCGCCTCGCTCAGCGGCTGGGCCGACCTGATCGACTCGATCTACTCGGGCCGCACCGAACACTCCGAGGCCACGGCCGTACTGGACGGCGTCGGCCTCGTCACCGGCCGCCCCAGCGCGGAGACCAGCCAGGCCCTCAAGGACTTCTTCGCCGCCGACCTGTCCAAGGAACAGGAACTGATCGACTGGGGAAAAAAACGTTCCGCCGCGACCTACGTCGACCAGATCAACAAGAACGGCGCGGCGATCATGCTCGCCAACGCCTGGGGCGACACGATCTTCCCGCCCAACCAGATCGCCGACTTCTACGGCAGGCTGACCGGCCCCAAGCGGCTCGAACTGCGCCCCGGCGACCACGCCACCGCCGAGCTGACCGGACTGTTCGGGCTGCCCAACGACGTGTGGACGGACACCGAGCGCTGGTTCGACCACTATCTCAAGGGCGCGGACAACGGGATCGACCGCGAGCAGCCCGTGGAGCTCAAGTCCCGTTCCACCGGCGGCTACGAGGGCTATCCGGACTGGAAGTCGGTCGGGGCCACGCGGCACAAGATCGACCTCGCGGGCACGGCCACCGTGCACGCCAACGTCGACTCGGGCGCGGACGGCGGGACCGTCTTCCTCTCCAGCATCCTCGACCAGGTCGCCCAGCTGCCGCCGGTCGCCTCGATCCCGCTGCTGCCCCGGCGCTGGGCCGCCGTCTGGCAGTCCGGGCGGTACCCGGCCGCGCAACAGGTGCGCGGCACCGCCCGGTTGCACACCACCCTCACCCCGACCGCCGAGAGCGGCACCCTCGTCGCCTACCTCTACGACGTGGGGCCGCTCGGCCTCGGCAGGCTGGTCACCCACGCGCCGTACACCTGGCACGGCCGGACGCCCGGCAAGGCGTTCGACGTGGACCTGGACCTGTTCGCCACGGCCTACGACGTGCCCGCGGGGCACCGGCTCGCGCTGGTGGTCGACACGGTGGACCCGCTCTACATCGAGCACAACCCGTCCGGCGCGCAGCTGACCTTCTCCTCGCCGGTGGACGACCCGTCGTACGTGTCCGTTCCGCTGCGCGAGCAGTGATCTCCGGCTGCCGCCGGCCGGGCCTGGCCCTGGCTGCTGCCCCCTACGGCAGCAGCGTCCCCGGTTCGGCCGGGGCCACCTCGGCGGCCCCGGTCCTGGGACTGTGCTGCTCCCGCCTGGCCACCCAGCCGGCGAACCACGAGAGCAACATGCACATCCCGATGTAGATCGGCGAGATCACCATCACCACAGGGATGAAGGGCAAATCGTAGTCCAGGTTCGACGCGATCAGTTTCCCGGCATGGAGGAACTCCTCGTAGGTGATGAGATAGCCGAGCGAGGTGTCCTTCAGGGCCACCACGAGCTGGCTGATGATGGCGGGCAGCATGGCCCGTACGGCCTGCGGCACCAGGACGTACGACATGACCTGGGACTTGCGCATGCCGAGCGCGAACGCGGCCTCCCGCTGGCCGCGTTCGACGCTGTTCACCCCGGAGCGGAGAACCTCCGCGAGCACCGAGCCGTTGTAGAGGGCGAGTCCGGTGACCAGCGCGGGCAGGGGCTGGACCTTCAGCGCCACGAAGACGAAGAAGATCATCACCAGGACGGGCATGGCGCGGAAGAACTCCACGACGACGGTGGCCGCCCAGCGCACCGGACGGTGCTCGGAGAGCCGTCCGGTGGCCAGCAGCCCGCCGAGCGCGAGGGAGAGGACGGCCGCCGCCGCGAAGGCCTTGAGCGTGTTGCCGAGGCCCCGCAGAAGGAGTTCCTGGATTCCCTGGTAGGCGAAGGGCATCCACTTCGTGTAGGTGAACTGGCCGGTGTCGAAGAGGAGATACAGGATCCAGGCGAGCAGGGCGAGGAGGACGGCCGTCGCCAGGACTCCGTACAGCGTGTGCCGTCTCCTGGTGGCCGGCCCCGGGATGTCGTAGAGCGCGGTGGCCTGGCTCATCGGGCGACTCCCCAGGTGCGCTCCATCAGGTGGAACAGGGCGCTGATGGCGAGGGTGATGACCAGGTAGCCGACGGCGATCCAGACGAAGGTCCAGACGATGTTGTAGCCGAGCTCGCTCAGTGTCCGGTAGGTGCCGAGGAGTTCGGTGACGCTGAAGGCACCCGCGATCGCGGAGTTCTTGGCGAGCGCGATAAGGGTGGAGCCGACCGGCGGGATGACCGACCGGAACGCCTGGGGCAGGATCACCAGGTGGAGGGTCTGCCCGAAGGTCATGCCGAGGCTGCGGGCCGCCTCGCCCTGTCCCCTGGGCACCGTGTTGATGCCGGAGCGCAGCGCCTCGCAGACGAAGGCGGAGGTGTAGCAGCCGAGGGCGAGGACCGCGAACACCTGGAAGGGCAGCACCAGTCCGAACCGTGGCAGGCCGAGCAGCACCGCGAAGAACAGCAGCGTGAGCGGGGTGTTGCGGAGCACGGTGACCCAGGCCGTGCCGAAGATCCGCAGGGATCCGACGGGCGCCACCCGGAAGGACGCCATCAGGAAGCCCAGGAGAAGGGCCAGCGCCGAGGAGTAGACGGTCAGTTCGAGCGTGCCGAGGAAACCCTGGGCGTACGTGTGGAAGTTGTCTGTCAGTACGTTCATGCCGTCCTCGCTCAGCTCGCGGGATAGCGGTCGATCGGCGGCGGCGTGGGGGCGGGTACGCCGGACAGGCCGAGCGTCGCCTCGTACGCCTTCTTCCAGTCGCCGTTCTTCTCACGTGCCTCCAATGCGTCGTCCATCGCGAAGCGCAGGGCGGTGTCGCCGCGGGGGACGCCGATGCCGTACGGCTCCTCGGAGAAGGGCCTGCCGACGACCTTGAGTTCGTCAGGGGCCTTCGCCGCGTAGCCGATGAGGATGGCGTCGTCGGTGGTGACGGCGTCGACCTGGTAGGTCAGCAGGTTGTCGACGCAGACGGAGTAGGTGTCGTAGGCGACCAGGACCGCCTTCGGGTAGTCGGCCTTGATCCGCTGGTAGGGCGTGGAACCGGCCGCCGAGCAGACGCGTTTGCCGGCGAGGTCCTGGGGGCCGTGGATGTCGTTCTCGTCGCGGCGGACCAGAAGGGACTGGCCCGCCATGTAGTACGGACCGGCGAAGCCGACGAGCTTCTTGCGGTTGTCGTTGATGGTGTAGGTGCCGACGTAGAAGTCGATCTGGCCGTTCTGCAGGGCGGTCTCGCGGTTGGCGGAGGCGATGGTCCGGAAGCGGATCTTCTTCGGGTCGAGGCCGAGGGAGGCGGAGACCATCCTGGCGATCTCGATGTCGAAGCCCGAGTAGACGCCGGTGGCCGGATCCCGCTCGCCGAGGTAGGGCTGGTCCTCCTTGACGCCGACGACGAAGTACCCGCGCTTCTTCGCCCGGGTCCAGGTCGGGGAGTCCGGCAGCCGGAAGTCCTGCGCGACCTCGTACACGGGGAGCCGGTCGGCCGCGGGGCCTTTGCGCGGCGGGCTGCCCTCCTTGCCGCAGCCGGCGACGCCGAACACGGCGCCGGCGCCGACGAGCAGCGCGGTGAGCAGGGTCAGGACGGCGGGCAGACGGGAGCCGGGCGTACGGGTCGTACGGACCATGGGTGGTGTGCTCCCCGCTCAGTGCTTGAGGATCTTGGACAGGAAGTCCTTGGCGCGCTCGCTGCGCGGGGCGGTGAAGAACTCCTCCGGGGTGCGGTCCTCGACGATGCGGCCGTCGTCCATGAAGACGACCCGGTGGGCGGCGGAGCGGGCGAAGCCCATCTCGTGGGTGACGACGACCATGGTCATGCCGTCCCGGGCGAGCTGCCGCATGACCTCCAGGACCTCGTTGATCATCTCGGGGTCGAGGGCGGAGGTGGGTTCGTCGAAGAGGAGGGCCTTGGGCTCCATGGCCAGGGCACGGGCGATGGCCACCCGCTGCTGCTGGCCGCCGGAGAGCTGTGCGGGGTACTTCTCGGTGTGCGCCAGCAGGCCCACGCGGTCAAGGAGTTCACGCGAGCGCCGGTCCGCCTGGTCCCTCCTGCGTCCGCGGACCTTGATCTGGGCGAGGGAGACGTTCTGCAGGACGGTCTTGTGGGCGAACAGGTTGAAGGACTGGAAGACCATGCCGACCTCGGCGCGGAGCTTCGCGAGGGCCTTGCCCTCCTGGGGCAGCGGCCGCCCGTCGAGGGTGATCGAGCCGGACTCGATGGTCTCCAGGCGGTTGATCGTCCGGCACAGCGTCGACTTTCCCGACCCCGAGGGGCCGATGACCACGACCACCTCTCCCCTGCCGACGGTGAGATCGATGTCCCGGAGGACATGGAGCTCGCCGTAGTACTTGTTGACGTCCCGCAGTTCGATCAGAGGATCGACGGCCATCCGCAGCCCTACCCGCTCTCAGCTGTGTCGTGGTTGCCGCAAACTATCCAGCCGCGGGCGGGCTTGAGGCACGACACGCACTTTTCGGGCATTAGCCGTATTTACGCCGTCTCTGTCGCGCGCGGGGCGCCGTCGTTCAGGCCTCGGCGACCTCCGCGTAGAGCTGCGAGAGCTCGGGGACCCCGCTCGCGGCCCAGTCGTGTCCCGACTCGACGACCTCGAACTCCCGCCCGGACGCCAGCCGTACGACCGGCTCCCCGTCCGCCCGGATCTCCCACTCGGCGCCGGGCACGGTCCGGATCAGGACGGTGCCCAGATACAGGCCGGCGTCGGTGCCGAGCCAGATCAGGGTCTCCTCGTCGTCCCGCCAGCGCGGGAGCAGCTGGTCGAGGGCCTCCAGCGAGGCCGGGGTGTCATCGAGCGCGACACCCTCCTCGGCCGCCTGGGCGCGCAGGAGTTCGCACTCGGCGAGCAGATCGGGGTCGGCGACGTGCGGGACGTCACCGGGCTTGCCGTGCCTGTTACCCAGAAAGGGGATGTTCATGGTCCCAGGTTGACACTCACACCTCCAGGTCCACCACCACCGGGGCATGATCGGAAGCGCCCTTTCCCTTGCGCTCCTCGCGGTCGACGTAGGAGTCCTTCACGGCTTTGCCGAATGCTTCGTTGCCGTACACCAGGTCGATACGCATGCCGCGGTTCTTGGGGAAGGCGAGCTGGCGGTAGTCCCAGTAGGTGTACGGGTGGTCGTACTTCAGCGGGCGCGGGACGACGTCGGTCAGGCCGGTCCCGCGCAGGGCGGTGAGCGCGGCGCGCTCGGCCGGGGTGACATGGGTGAGGCCCTCGAAGGCGGCCGTGTCGTAGACGTCGTCGTCGGCCGGTGCCACGTTGTAGTCGCCGAGGACCGCGAAGGGGCGGCTGCCGGCCGCGTCCCCGGCGACGGCGGCCTGCAGCGCCTCGAACCACTGGAGCTTGTAGGCGTAGTGCGGGTGGTCCACCTCGCGGCCGTTGGGCACGTACACCGACCAGACCCGCACCGGGCCGCAGGTCGCCGAGATCGCGCGGGGCTCCACACTGCCGTCGTAGCCGGGGTCGCCGGGCAGCCCCTTGACGACGTCCGCCAGGCCGGCCTTCGACAGCACGGCCACGCCGTTCCACCGCCCGGTGGCGTTCACCGCCGCCTCGTAGCCCAGCTCGCGCAGCGGCTCGAACGGGAACTGCTCCTCGGCGACCTTGGCCTCCTGGAGGCAGAGCACGTCGGTGCCGCTGCTCTCCAGCCAGGCGAGGAGCCTCGGCAGGCGGGCGGTGATCGAGTTCACGTTCCAGGTCGCGATGCGCATGCCCCACAACCTACCGGGCCCCTCTGACAACCGACCTCGGACGCCCGGGCACAGGCGTCCGGCCTCAGACGTCCGCCGAGGCCCCCGGCGCGAGCC
The DNA here is from genome assembly GCF_040643955.1 of Streptomyces sp. NPDC047061. NCBI lineage: Bacteria > Bacillati > Actinomycetota > Actinomycetes > Kitasatosporales > Streptomycetaceae > Streptomyces > Streptomyces sp. NPDC047061. Next base: position 29,905 of record NZ_JBEYVI010000042.1, on the reverse strand, counting down.
GCTGGTGGTCCGCGCCGCCCAGGGCGCCGATCTGGCGGTCGTAGATCGGCCGGGCCAGGTCGGTGAGCAGGGCGTCGTGGATGTCGTAGGCGCGCCGCGGCTTCACCTCGCGGACGTAGTCGATGACCTCGGAGATCTTGTTCCAGGGGGCCATCACCGGGAGCATCAGCGTCTCGACGGGGTGGTCGGGGACGGTGAGGGCGTCGCCGGGGTGGAAGACCTTCCCGCCGTCGACGAGGTAGCCGACGTTGGTGATGCGCGGGAGGTCCGGGTGGATCACCGCGTGCAGCTCGCCGTGCACCTGGACGTCGAAGCCGGCGGCGGTGAAGGTGTCGCCGTGGCCGACGGTGTGCACGCGGCCCGGGAAGGCCGCCGCGAGCTGGTCGGCGACGGACTTCAGGGTCCAGATCTCGGCGGCCGGGTCGGCGTCCAGAGCGGCCCGCAGCCGGCCCTCGTCGAAGTGGTCCGGGTGCTCGTGGGTGATCAGGATCGCGTCCGCGCCGACGGCGGCGTCCTCCTCGCTGAACCCGCCGGGGTCGAGGACGAGTGTGCGCCCGTCCTTCTCCAGGCGCACGCACGCGTGGGACTTCTTGGTGAGCTTCATGGTCACCATCCTGCCCCCGACCCACCCTCCGGTCCTCGGGGAACCCCCCGATGCCGGGCAGTCCCTCAGCCCTCGGGGGTGGTCTCCTCGCGGATGATCTGCTGGGCCACCCGGAACGCGCTGTTCGCGGCCGGCACCCCGCAGTACACCGCCGCCTGCAGCAGCACTTCCTTGATCTCGCCCGGGGTGAGGCCGTTGCGCAGCGCGGCCCGGACGTGGAAGCCCAGCTCCTCCAGGTGGCCGCCCGCGACCAGCGCGGTGAGCGTGACACAGCTGCGCGAGCGCCGGTCGAGTCCGGGCCGGTCCCAGATCTCGCCCCACGCGTAGCGGGTGATGAACTCCTGGAAGTCGCCGGAGAACTCGTCGGCCTGCGCCAGCGCCCGGTCCACGTGCGCGTCCCCGAGCACCTCCCGGCGGACCTTCAGCCCCGCGTCGTACGGGTCGGGCCGCCCGAGCGGCTGGGGCGGTACGACGGCCGGCGCGATCTCGGCGATCGGCGCGACCTGGGGAGCGACCTGCGGCACGGCCTGGGGCACGGCCTGGGGCGCCGCGAGCAGGACCGGTTTGACCGGAGCGGCCGGGATGGCGATCTGCCCGGTGGTCGAGTCGTAGGCGGGCTGCCAGGCGGCGGAGAAGTGCCGCACCAGCAGCTCGGTGACGGCCGCAGGCTGCTCGACCGGGACCAGGTGGGAGGCGCCCGGTACCACCGCGAGCCGGGCGTCCGGGATCCCGGCGACCAGGGTGCGGGCCTCGGCGGGGCCGGTGACCTGGTCGTCGGAACCGACCAGGACGAGCGTCGGCACTCCGGTCCGGGCGAGTTCGTGCCGTACGTCGAAGCCGGCCAGGGCCTCGCAGGCGGCGATGTAGCAGCCGGGGTCGGTGGTGCGGACCATCTGGACGGCCCACTCGGTGATCGCGGGCTGGGCGGCGGCGAACCCGCCGGTGAACCAGCGGTCGGGCGAGGTCCGGGCGATCGGGTCGAGGCCGTTCGTCCGTACGATCACCCCGCGCTGCCGGAACTCGTCGGCCGTCCCGAACCGGGGCGAGGTGGCGACCAGCGCCAGCGAGGCGATCCGCTCCGGGTGCCGCAGGGCCAGCTCGACGCCGACGGCACCGCCGAGCGCGCAGCCCGCGTAGCCGAAGCGCTGCACGCCGAAGGAGTCCAGCGTGGCCAGCAGCCGCGCGGTCAGCTCGGCCACGGAACCGGCCGGGTGCGCCGGGGCACCGCCGTGCCCGGGCAGGTCGTAGCGGAAGACCCGCCACTGCTGGATCAGCTCCGGGATCTGCCGGTCCCACATGTGCCAAGTGGTGCCCAGGGACGGGCCCAAGACCAGTACGGGGGCCTCTTCCGGCCCGTCAAAACGGTATTGCAGGGTGTTGGACGTACTCTCACTCACCCGGCTCACGCTCCCACATCTCACGATTTCCCACGTACCCGGGTGCGATCCCCGTGCAAGCCGTCCCACGTCGTGGCGGCTTCGCGAAGATCCCCTGCACCCGGCTTCACATACGACCGCCGCGTACCGGGGCCCAGTGGAGGTGGGTGCCGCTCGGCTGAAGTTCCCTGCCGCGCCCGGATTCTCGTTGCCGCCAGGCGCCGGGGGGTTCGCCGTGGTGGCGGCGGAAGGCGGCCGCGAAGGCGTAGGGCGAGCTGTAGCCGACGCTCCGGGCGATGCCCGCCATGCCGAGTTCACCCGTGCGCAGGTGGTCGCGGGCGAGGGTCATGCGCCAGTCCGTCAGGTACTGCATGGGGGTCTGGCCGAGCGCCTCGTGGAAGGTCCGTGCGAAGGCGGCCCGGGACAGGCCGCTGACCGCGGCGAGTTCGGGGACCGACCAGGGGCGGCCCGCGTCCTCGTGCATGGCCTGGAGTGCGGCGCCGAGGCGGGGGTCGGCGGAGGCGCGGTACCAGCGGGGTGCGTTCGGGCTGCGGCGGAACTCGCTGCGGATGGCGAGCACCAGGAGGACGTCGAGGAGTCGGTCGAGCACGGTGGACTGGCCAGGTTCGGGGTGGGCGAGCTCGTGGGAGAGCAGGGCGATCACGTCCCTGAGCGGATCGCCGACGACTGCCTGCAGGGTCAGGACCTGCGGCAGGGCTGTGAGCAGCCCGTTGCCGATGTCGCCGGAGAACCGGTAGGCGCCGCAGAGGAACACGGTCGCCCCGGGGGTGTCCGACTCCCCGTCGGTGGCGTGCCGGGCCCTGAACTCCTCCGGTTCGAGGCAGTCGGTGCCGGGCTCGTGGCCGATGTAGTGGTCGGTGCCGCCGCGTACGAGGGTCACCTCGCCGGGCATGAGTTCCACCGCGCGGCCCGGGTCGTCGGCGTCGAACCACAGCCATCCCCGGCCCCGGACGACGGTGTGCACGGACAGCTGGATCGTGCCGGCCAGCCGCAGCCCCCACGGGGGCTCGGCGACCGTACGGGCGAACACCGCGCCGCCGGCGCGAGCCCGCGCGAGGTGATCACGCAGTAGGTCCATGCGACCAGTATCAGCAGGGCGATCGCCGTCGGCAATGATCGGAGCGTCTGACGTAAAAGAACGAGCGATTCACACATTGATCCGCTCCCATGGTCTCTCTCACGCTTGAGCCATGACTGAATCACCGCAGACCACGCTCGTTCTCGGCGGCACCGGCCGCACCGGCTCGCTCCTGGCGAAGAGGCTCGCCGAGCGGGGGCGCGGCGTCCGTACCGCGGCCCGGCACGGCGCCGACGTGCCGTTCGACTGGGACGACCCGGCCACCCACGCCGACGCCCTGCGCGGCGTCGACAGCCTCTACCTCGTCACGCCCGTCATGCGGGTCGCGTACGCCGACCAGGCCGCGGCCTTCCTCGACCTCGCCGAGGCCGCCGGGGTACGCCATGTCACCTACCTGAGCACCTACGGCGCCGACGACGTACCGCCGCAGATCGACATCAAGGCTGTGGAAACCGACCTGGCCGCCCGGCCGTCGCTCACCCACTCCGTCGTGCGCCCGGCCTGGGTGATGCAGAACTTCGCCGACGACCACCTGCCCGTCGTCGACGGGGCGATCACGGTCCCCACCGGCAGCGGCAGGGAGGCCTTCGTGGACGCGGCCGACATCGCCGCCGTCGCGGCCGAGACGCTGCTCGCCCCCGAGGTCCACGACGGCGCCGTGTACGCGCCGACCGGCCCGCAGGCACTCTCGGTCGCCGAGGTCGCCGACATCATCACCGCCGTGACCGGACAGTCCGTCACGCACCGGGACCTCGACCCCGAGGCATGGATCGGCGGCGCCGTCGCCGCCGGAATCGTGCCCGCCGACTACGCGGTGATGCTCCGCTGGCTGACCGGCACCATCCTCACCGGCCACGGCTCCACGCCCAACGACGACATCGAGAAGGTCACCGGCCAGAAGCCGACCGCCTTCCGCGAGTTCGCGCGGCGCAACGCCCGCGCCTGGTCGGCGACGGCGGCCGTGTGACCATGCCCGACGAGAACGCCATCGAGAACGCGATCGAGAACCCTGAGGACTTCGCGGCCCTGGACCCGTTCTTCCGGATCGTCCAGGAGGGCCTCGCCGGCCTGGTCGACGGGGAGCACTTCTTCGACCTCCTGGCCGAGGACGTCGTGACCGAGTACGTGGTCTCCGTCCCCGGCTACCCGCGCCGGGTCGAGGGCCGGCGCGCCGTCGCCGACCTGTACCGCGGCTACGGCGACGCGATGGTCCTGACCGGAGCGGACGAGCTGCGGGTCCACCACGACACCGGCACGTCCGTGGTCGTCCTGGAGTACGCCGTGCACGGGCGGGCGGTCCACACCGGACGCGCCTACGACAACCACTTCGTCTCCGTGATCACCGTCAAGGACCGCCAGGTGACGCACTGGCGCGACTACCTCGACCCCGTCGCCGTCTTCCAGGCCCTCGGCCGGCCGGCAGCGCCACGCTGACGCGACGAACGACGTCCGGCCGATCCTCCTGGCGCGCCCCGCGATGCCAGGAGGCCGGTCATGTACCGACAAAAGTCGTCACCCGACCCTTGACTGGTCTGGACCAATCACGCTTTGCTGCTGGGGTCACCACTCACCCCCTACCTCCGGAGTGGCACATGAGCACAACCATGCCCGGCGCGCCCCGCAACCTCCCGCATGGCAGGTACATGACAGCCTTGCTGGCCGTCCTGGCCTGTCTCCTGAGCGCGTTCACCGTCCTCGGCGCCGCGCGCCCCGCGGCAGCGGCGGACTGCGCCGCGGCCTGGAGCTCCGGCGCGGTCTACACCGGCGGCATGACGGCCTCCTACAACGGCGACAACTGGCAGGCCAAGTGGTGGACACAGGGCGAGACGCCCGGCGTCGCCGCGGTCTGGGCCGACCAGGGAGCCTGCGGCGGCTCCGGCGGAGGAGGCACCGGCAGCAGCTGCAACTACCCCGCCTGGGTGGCCGGACAGTCCTATGCGACCGGCGCCGTCGTGAAGTACAGCCCCAATGGCCAGTACTACATCGCCACCCACGACAACCCGGGATACGACCCCACCATCAGCACCTGGTACTGGTCCCCCTACACCTGCACCGGCGGCTCCGGTGGCGGAGGCACGGGCGGCGGCACCGGCGGATTCGTGGTCAGCGAGGCCCAGTTCAACCAGATGTTCCCGAACCGGAACTCCTTCTACACCTACAGCGGCCTGGTGGCCGCGCTCAGCGCCTACCCCGGATTCGCCACCACCGGCAGCACCACCGTGCAGAAGCAGGAGGCCGCGGCGTTCCTGGCCAACGTCGACCACGAGACGGGCGGCCTCGTCTACATCAACGAGGTCGACCAGTCCGGGAACTACTGCGCGAGCGAGCCCTACGGCTGCCCCGCCGGCACCTACGCCTACTACGGACGCGGCCCGATGCAGCTCAGCTGGAACTTCAACTACAAGGCCGCCGGCGACGCCCTCGGCGTCGACCTGCTGGACAACCCCGGCCTGGTCGCCTCCGACGCGGCGATCTCCTGGAAGACCGGCCTGTGGTACTGGAACACCCAGACCGGCCCCGGCACGATGACCGGGCACAACGCCATGGTCAACGGCGCGGGCTTCGGCGAGACCATCCGCAGCATCAACGGCAGCATCGAGTGCAACGGCGGCAACACCGCCGAGATGCAGGACCGCGTCAACGACTACCTCTCCTTCACCTCCGTCCTCGGCGTCCCCGCAGGCTCCAACCTCACCTGCTGACCGCCCCCACGAGCACGCTCTGCGGGCTGTGTCCCTGCAGGTGGAAGGCGGTTGTCAGTGCCCCCGTCTACGGTTCGGTCAGTGGGTTCCGCCGGACGGACGGCGGATCCGTATGGGGAGGGGTCTGGTCTGCCATGTCCACCGGTTCTGCCGCAGTGTCGACGACCTATCTGGAGCTGTCCCAGGAGGACGGCGCCGCGCACAAGTTCTACGAGGTGACCGTCGCCGACCTGGTCGTGACCGTGCGGTACGGCCGGATCGGCGCCGGGGGACAGACGCAGACGACGACGTTCGCGACGGCGGAGAAGGCCCGGGCCGCCGCCGCGAGGAAGGTCGGCGAGAAGGTCCGCAAGGGATACGCCCCGGCCGTACAGGGACAGCGCGCACCGCGTTCGGTGACCCGGCGTCAGGTCGCCTCGGCCCCCTCCACCGCGCGCTCCACCGCGCCCGTGCTGTGGCGTTTCCGCACCGGCTCCGCCGCGTTCGGCATCCATGTCGACGACGACCGCTGCTGGGTCGGCAACCAGTCGGGCGATGTGTACACCCTGGACCACGAGGGCAGCGTGCTGGCCCGCTTCAGCCTGCCGGACGGCGTGAAGTGCCTGGTCGCCGACGATTTCTGGATCTACGCCGGCTGTGACGACGGCAAGGTGTACGACCTGTCCTCGAAGCTGCCGTTCGTGGCCTACGCCATCGCGGCGGACGTCGACATCTTCTGGCTGGACATCCACGAGGGCGTGCTGGACGTCTCCGACCGCGACGGCCGGCTCACCGTCATCGACCACGAGGACGAGCACCAGTGGGCCCGCCGCAGCCAGGGCGAGCAGGCCTGGATGGTCCGCGCCGACGAACGGGCCGTCTACCACGGCCACACCAGGGGCGTCACCGCCTACGCCCCCGACGGTGGCCGGGAGTTGTGGCACACGCCCACCAGGGGCGGGGTGCTGTTCGGCTGGCAGGAGGGCGACGTGGTGTACGCGGGCACCGCGCACAAGGCGGTCCAGCGGCTGTCGAAGGCGACCGGCTCGATCGAGGTGACGTACACCTGCGACAGCGCCGTGTACTCGTGCGCGGCCTCGCCCGGCGGGCGGTTCGTGTTCGCCGGTGACGCGGCCTCGTCCGTCTACTGCTTCGACCAGGACGGCACCCGGCTGTGGAAGCTGGGCACGGGCGGCGGTTCGGCGCTGTCGATGCAGTACCACGACGAGCGGCTCTACCTGGTGACCACCGACGGCTCGCTGGTCTGCGTGGACGCGAGCGAGGCGGCCGTCACGGCGGCCCAGCAGGGCACGGTGCCGGTGGCCCGGGACGTCAAGCTGGCCGCGGCGATGCCGGCCTACGCACCGGCCACGACCGTGGGCGCGGTGGCGACGGTCGCGCAGGCGCCCTCCGGGTCGATCGTCGTGGAGTGCGTCCAGGAGGCGGGCCGGATCCGGGTGCACGTCGTGTCCGACGGCTACGACCAGGCGCGGAACGTCCAGTTCCCGCGCGCGATACGAGAGCCCGGGGCCCGCTACGTCGTGGACTCCCTGCACACGGCGGCCGGCGGCTTCTACCGGGTGCGCGGTGACATCCGGCGACTGCTCTGACGCGTTCCGGTGAAGTGCTGTGCCGTCCGGCCGGACTCGATCGGAGTGCGGCCGGACGGCGGGTGACGGGCCGTCGGCCGATGTCAGTGCACGGTCATCCGCACCGGAACCACCGGGTACGTGTACGGCGTGTCCGTGCCGACCGCCAGCGCGGCCGTGTACGTCCCGGTCCGGTCGGCCGTCGTGACGGACGCGTCCAGCCGGACCGTGACGGTGACGTGGGCGCCCGGACGCAGCCGCAGGGTGACGGGGGCGGCCGTGAGCCAGGGCACGTCGGTGGCCGGGACGCAGTCGTCGAGGCCCGGCAGTTGTTCGACGGCCGGGGTGGCGTCGAAGACGCTGCGGGCGCCGCCGACGTGGAAGAAGCCGCACGCGCTGCCGCCCCGGTAGAGGGCGTTGGCGGAAGGCGGCAGGGCCGTCCAGGTGCGGGCGGCCGGGTCGTAGGCGTAGCCGCCGTCAGTGCGTCCGCTCATCAGGTCACTGGTGCCGCCCGAGACGAGGAACCGGCCGTCGACGGCGGTGTAGGCGGAGCCCCACAGGTCGATCGGCAGATCCGGGATCCGGGTCCAGGCGGCGGTGCCGGGGTCGTACGCGTAGGCGTGGCGCGTGCCGCCGTCCGCGGTGTAGCCGCCCGCGCAGTACAGCTGGCCGGCGACGGCGCCGCAGCCGAGCCAGGAGATGGGCTCGGGATACGGCGTCGTGGCGCTCCAGGTGTCGGCGGCCGGGTCGTAGACCTGGACCGTGGTGGTGCCGCAGCCGGCCGCGGCGCAGCCGCCGACGACGTACCACTTGCCGTCCACTGTTGCCGAGGCGGCCGCGGCATACGGTGTCGCCGCGTCGGCGGCGGTGGACCAGGTGTGGAGTTGTGGGTCGTAGACCTCGGTGCCGACGACGGGGGTGCCGGTGTCGTCCCAGCCGCCGGTGACATAGAGCTTGCCGCCGAGGAAGGCGGCCTCGGGGGCCTCGCGCGGGGTGGCCGGGCCGCCGGGGATGGCCGTCCACGCGCCGGTGACGGGGTCGTAGACGTCTCCTCCATCCAGGAGGGAGGTGCCGTCGATGCCGCCGACGGAGTAGACCCGGCCGTCCGGACCGGTGGCGACCGCGTTGTCCATGACGGCCGTCGGGTAGTCGGCGACGGCGCTCCAGCGTGCGGCTGCGGGGGTCGCCGACCGCGTGGCCGGGGCGTTCTTGGACTTGGCCGCTGTCAGCGGCAGCGGACTGTAGTCGCCGGGCACGAACTGCGCGGCGGGGTCCGCGGCCGTGGCGGCGGGGATGTCGCCGGACCGCTCGGTGAGCGTCACGGACAGCGGCGCCGAGCCGGTGTTGCGCAGGGTGAGCCGTGCGGTCGCCGTGCGTCCCCGGCGCACCGTCTCCGTGACCGACCCCGGGCCGACCGACAGCTGTCCGGCGCGCAGTACCGGGTCGAGGCGGGCGGCGTGGTCGGCCGTTACCCGTACCTTCCTGGTCGCCGGGGTGTAGTGGTCGGCGGTCGCCGTGATCCGCTGGTGGCCGGTCCGCGGGGAGAAGAGCGCGTAGGTGCCGTCGCCGGCCGTCGTCGCCGAGGCGCCTTCCGGGCCGTCGACCGGGGCTCCTGCCACCGGCGCGCCGGTGTTGCGGTCCGTCACGGTCCCGTAGAGCAGTCCGCCCCGGACCGGGTCACATCTCACGCCCCCGAAGGTGACGTCGTCGAGCTGCCAGTAGTAGGCGTTGCGCGCGGTGTAGCGGAACCGTATGCGTACGGCGGACTTCCCGGCCGCGTCCGGGAGGCTCAGTGCCTGGACGCCGGGTCCGGCGTTGGCGGTGTCCCGGTGCCAGACCGTGGACCAGGTCCGGCCGCCGTCCGTGCTGAGGTCCACGTCCGCCTTGGAGTCGTCGTCGAACTTCTTGTAGAAGGTGGCGAAGCGGACGGCAGCGGTGTCGTAGCCGGTCAGGTCGAGCACGGGCGAGACGAGCGAGGTGTTCTCGTCGTCGCCGTAGTGGTCGCTGTCGGCGACGGCGAAGCCTCCCGAGCCGCCGGTGAGGTTGTCACGCCCGCCCGGGTCGTCGAACACCCAGGTGTGTCCGGTGGCGGCGCCGGTGACGGTCCAGCCGGCCGGTGCCGTCGTGCCGTCGAAGGCCTGGGTGGGAGCGCTGAACGTCTGCCGGTAGCCGGGCGCCACGCAGGACGCGGCGTCGACCGGGACGGCGAAGTCCCGGTGCCCCGCCCCGGTCCCGGTCGTCACGTCGGCCGTCGTCACCTGGTAGCCGGTGTAGACGGGGTCGATCTGGAGGGTGAAGGCGCTGTCGGCCGGCAGCCGCAGAGTGTAGCGGCCGGTCGCCGGGTCGGTGTACGTCCGGGTCGACGGCTCGCCCGCGACCTGGACGCCCGCGGAGAGCGGCCAGCCGTGCCCGGAACCGTCCCGGACCCGCCCGGTGTAGGTGACGAGCGGCTGCTCGGTGAGCGTGAAGTCGCGGCCGACGGTGTCGCCGTCGCCCACCTCCACGCCGGCCGAGACGGCACTGCCGTAGCCGAAGCGGGCGGCGGTCACGTCGTACGTCCCCGCCGGGAGCGTCATGTCGTACGTGCCGTCGGCGGCGGTGGTCGTGGCGTTCGCGCCCGCCGTGACGCGGACGCCGGAGAGTCCGGTGCCGGTGTCCGGGTCGGTGACCCGGCCGGTCAGCTCGCCGTAGGGGCCGGTGGTGAAGGCGGTGGTGCCGTCGGGGGTGCCGAGGCCGGTCGGGCCGTCCCAGCCGTTGCGGGCGGTGCACAGATACGCGGTGTCGCAGGAGCCGTTGGTGCCGGTGGTCACGTCGTGCAGGGCGGCGGTGCGGGTGTACGGGTAGGCGTTGGGGTAGGTCCTGGCGCCCGGCTTTCCGGCGAGGGCGTAGGTGGCGGCGATGATCGGGGCGGAGGCGCTGGTGCCGCCGTACACGTTCCAGCCCGCGTCGCCGTAGGTGTTGTAGACGCTGACGCCGGTCGCGGGGTCGGCCACCGCGGACACGTCGGCGACGGCGCGGTGGGCGCAGTCGGGGTCGGTCTGGAAGGAGGGCTTGGCCTGGTAGGCGGAGCAGCCGCTGCCCGCGCCGGTCCAGGCGGACTCGCTCCAGCCCCGGGCCGTCGAGGAGTCCCGGCTCAGCGAGGTGCCGCCGACCGCCGTGACGTAGGGGAGGGAGGCCGGGTAGCTGGTGCCGTAGCCGTTGTCGCCGGTGCTGAAGGTGATGGCCACGCCCGGGTGCTTGTAGTAGGCGTCGCCGGGTTCGTCGCCGATCGCGCTCTCGCTCGCGCCCCAGCTGTTGGAGACGTAGGCGGCGCCGAGTGCGACCGCCGTGTTCTCGGCCTCGCCCAGGCTCTCGATGCTCGGCTCGTCGGCCTCGACCAGCAGGATCGAGCACTGCGGGCAGGCGGCGCTCACCATGTCGAGGTCGAGGGCGATCTCCCCGGCCCAGCCCGAGTCGGGGAGCGGGTAGTCGGTGCCGCCGCGCTGGTCCGCCTTGCGGAGGCAGCCGTTGTCGGTGGTACAGGGCGGCAGGCCGAACTGGCTGCGGTAGACGGCCAGGTCGGCCTCGGCGTTCGGGTCGTCGTAGGCGTCGACGACGGCCACGGTGGCGCCGGCTCCGGCGGTGTCGGAGGGCAGGTCGTAGGCGCTCTGGAGGTCGGCGGGGCCCAGTCCTGCCGGGGTCAGGAGGGGCTGGAGGCCCTTGGCCTGGCGTAGGTCGTCACGGGCGAGCGCGAAGCAGGACACCTGGTCGGGCCGGGTCGGCTGTGCGCACAGGGCGCGGGTGGCCGGCTCCGTGGTCGTGGTGCCGGCCGCGGCCGTCCCTGCCGACGCGGCCGTCGCCGACAGCTGGGCGCCGGAGCCGGCCGCGACGGACGGTGCTGCCGGGGTGAGCGCCAGCAGGCCGCACAGAAGGGTGGCTAACGCCGTCGGCAGCGTCCTGGTCTTCCTTCTCTTACTCGTTCTGGTCATCCCTGTTTTCACGAACCTTCCGAGAGGCAGAGGGAGCGAGGTCGACCAGGACTTTAAGACATGCACATGTCATAGCTATTTCCGTCGCTGCCCTGCGCGCGCACGCGCCGGGCAGCGGTCGCCTCAGCCCTGCGGTCGGACCAGCCGCTCGTCCGGGATCACGGCGACGCCGAGGATCTCGATCATCGCCTCGGGCTGCCAGAGGGCGGTCGTGCCGATGCCCGCCATCGCCGGATAGACCGGGCCGGCGAGCTCGCGCCAGACCTTGCCGATCTCCCTGCCGTGCGCCTGGTAGTCGGGGATGTCGGTGAGGAAGAGCGTGATGCTCACCAGGTCCTCGGGGATCCCGCCCGCCGCACGCAACGTGGTGAGCACGTTGCCGAAGGCCTGCCGGAACTGCTCGACGATGCCGCCCGGGACGATCCGCATGTGCTCGTCGAGCGCCGTCTGCCCGCCCAGATGGAGCGTGTTGCCGCTCAGGGTGCCGTGCGAGTAGCCGCTCGGCGCGGGGAGCGAGGGCGGGTTCACCGGGGTCGGAGCCATGGGGCGTACCTCCTGGGACTGGGTGGATGCAGGCAGCGTAACCCATCTATTGACGTTTTTCGACGGTCGTGAAAATCTCGCTATATCGCTGCTCCGAGGTCCCAGGGAGAACTCCGATGAAGCTCGCCACCGTGGCCCACGACGGCCGTACGTCGGCCGCCGTCCTCGACACCGGCGGCTGGCGGGCGCTGCCGGCCGACGACCTCTCCGCACTGCTGGCCACCACGGCGCCCGACCGCCTCGCGGGGCTCGCCGGGGCGGTGCTGCCCGGTGCCGTCCCCGTGCTGCCGCTGCCGTCGCCCCGCAAGGTCGTCTGCTGCGGCCTCAACTACGCCGACCACATCACCGAGATGGGCCGCGAGCTGCCGGCCCACCCCACGCTCTTCGCCAAGTACGCGGACACGCTGACCGGCCCCGAGGACGACCTGGTCCTGCCCAAGGGCCTCGACGTGGACTGGGAGGCCGAGCTCGCGGTCGTCGTGGGCGCCGAACTCGGCGGTGCGGACCGGGAGACGGCCGCGCGGGCCATAGCCGGCTACACCGTCGCCAACGACGTCAGCGTGCGGGACTGGCAGCGGCGCACCCTGCAGTGGTTCCAGGGCAAGGCCTGGGACCGGACCACCCCGCTCGGCCCCGTGGTCGTCACCCCCGACGAACTCGACCCGGTCGCGGGCGTGGAGGTGATCTGCCGGGTCAACGGCGCCGAACGCCAGCGCGGCAACACCCGCACCCTCGTGTTCGACGCGGCCGCCCTGCTGGCCTACGTATCCGCGTTCACGGTCCTGCGTCCGGGCGACATCGTCCTGACCGGCACTCCCGGCGGTGTCGGGATGGGTATGACTCCGCCGGTCTTCCTCGCCGACGGCGATCTCCTGGAGACCGAGATCCCCGGCATCGGCACCCTCCGCAACCGCTTCCGCCTCACCGACACCAGGAGCTGAGCATGGAACCCGATTTCTCCAAGTACGTCCTGGAAGGCGACAACTCGGTGTACGCCGACGCGTCCGGCCTGGTCGTCCCGGTCGTGACCCGGGCCGGCCTGGAGGCCGGCGCCACCGGCCAGTCGGCCGGCGCGACCCGGATCTCCGGCGTCTCCATCCAGCACACCCCGGCCACCAGGCTCTGGTTCGGCAAGGTCAGCAACGAGCCCGGCTACCGCTCGGTGACCCACCACCACGGCGAGGCCGAGACCGGCGGCTACGTCCTGTCGGGCCGGGCCCGGATCTACTTCGGCGAGAAGTTCGAGGACTACGTCGACATGGCGGAGGGCGACTGGGTCTTCGTCCCGCCGTTCATGCCGCACATCGAGTGCAACCTCTCCCGCTCCAAGCCGCTGACGTGGATGACCACCCGGACGCCGGAGAACATCGTCGTCAACCTGCCCGACGTCCCGGACGCCGACCTGCGCGACTGGCTGAACCGATGAACGACACCCCCGCCTCCCCCGGTACCCCCACGTCCTCCGCCGCCCCGACCTCGGCGATCCTCACCGCCGCCCTCACCCTCAAGCCGGCCCCGCCCGAGCACTTCGACCTCGCCTTCACCGCGACCACCCAGCCCTGTCCGTGGCCGAAGGCCTACGGCGGCGACATGGCCGCCCAGGCGGCGGCCGCCGCCATGCGGTCGGTCGAGGACAAGACGCTGCACTCGATGCACTCCTACTTCCTGCGGCCGGTCGACATCGGCGCCGAGGTCCGCTACGAGGTGGAGCTGCTGCGCGACGGCCGCGGCTACGCCACCCGGCAGGTCCGCGGCTTCCAGAACGGCAAGCCGGTCTACGTCTGCCTCGCCAACTTCGCGGCGGGCGAGCCGGGTTCGGCCGCCTACGCGACGCCTGCGCCCGACGGCGTGCCGGAGCCCTACGCGCTGCCCAGCTCGGCGTCGTACCTGTCCGGCAGTGGTCCGGCGGCTCCCCGGGGCACGATGACCGACGTGTCGCAGGAGTACTGGAGCGGCGGCCGCAGCTTCGACATGCGGCACGTGCCCGGGCCCGTCTACCTCACCGTCGAGGGCGAGCACGTTCCCCAACAGGCGGTGTGGGTACGGCCGTTCGACCGGCTCCGGTCCGTCGACGGGCTGACCGACGCACAGCGCGACCTGGCCGCGCTCGCCTACGTCTGCGACTACACGATCCTCGAACCCGTCCTGCGGGTGCTCGGCCTCGCCTGGGCCGACCCCGGCCTGGTCACCGCGAGCCTCGACCACGCGATGTGGTTCCACCGGCCGGGCCCGGTCGACGGCTGGCTCCTCTACGCCCAGGAGGCCGTCGCCGCCGAGTCCGGCCGCGGTCTCGCCACCGGCAGGTTCTTCACCGCCGACGGGGTCCACCTGGCCACCGTCGTCCAGGAAGGCCTGATCCGCTCCACCTCCTGAACTCCTGCCCTCTGCACGGCCCGCACCCGGTGCACGGGACCCCGGTAGCCCCCGCAGAAAGGAATTCCCATGGCCCTGTCGCCGTCCGCCTACCCGGACACCTTCGCCCGCGACCACCTCCCGCCGCACCGGCTGTGGCCGGTGATCGAGTTCACCACGGACGAACTCCGGTACCCCGAGCGCCTCAACGCCGCCGCCGAGATCATCGACGTGCCCACCGCCGCCTTCGGCCCCGACCGCCCCGCCCTGCGCACCCCGGACGGCGAGGTGTGGACCTACGGCGAACTGCTCGCCCGCGCCAACCAGATCGCCCACGTCCTCACCGAGGACCTCGGTCTGCAGCCAGGCAACCGGGTGCTGCTGCGCTCCCCCAACAACCCCTGGACCGTGGCCGCCTGGCTCGGCGTGCTCAAGGCCGGCGGCATCGTCGTGACGACGATGGCGGCCCTGCGCGCCCGCGAGCTCACCCCGATCGTGGCGAAGACCCTGCCGGCCGTCGCGCTGGTCGACCACCGGTTCACCGAGGACGTCGAGACCGTCCGCGACACCGCCGCGCCGGACCTCACGATCGTGGCGTACGGCGGTGCCGCACCCGACGACCTGACCCGCAGGGCGGCCGCGAAGCCGGCGGAGTTCACCGCGGTGGACACGGCGGCCGACGACGTGGCCCTGTTCGGGCCCACGTCCGGCAGCACCGGCGTACCGAAGATCACCACCCACTTCCACCGCGACCTCCTGTCCATCGACAACACCTTCGGCCGGCACGTCCTGCGGCTGCTCCCGGACGACCTGGTCGCCTGCACCGCGCCGTTCGCGTTCACCTTCGGCCTCGGCATCCTCGTCGTCTGCGCCCTGCGGGCCGGCGCCTGCGCGCTGCTGACCGAGGCCGTCGCGCCCGAGCCGCTCGCCGATCTGGTCGCCGGGGCCGGAGTCACCGTCCTGGCCACCGCGCCGACCGCGTACAAGCAGATCCTCAAGGCGGGCAAGGCCGACCGGCTGCGCGGCCTGCGCACCGCGGTCAGCGCCGGGGAGCACATAGCGGACGAGGTGTGGCAGCGGCTGTACGACGAGACCGGGATCAAGGTCATCGACGGCATCGGCGCCACCGAGATGATCCACATCTTCATCTCGGCCGCCGGCGACGACATCCGCCCCGGAGCGACCGGACGGCCGGTGCCCGGCTACCGCGCCACCGTCCTCGGCCCCGACGGCGAGGAGGTCGGCCCCGGTGTCGAGGGGCGGCTGGCCGTGATCGGCCCGGTGGGCTGCCGCTACCTCGACGACCGGCGCCAGGAGGACTACGTGGTCAACGGCTGGAACGTCACGGGCGACACCTATGTCCGCGACGAGGACGGCTACTTCTACTACCGCACCCGTACCGACAACATGATCGTCTCCTCCGGCTACAACATCGGCGGCCCCGAGGTCGAGGCCGCGATCGACACCCACCCGGACGTCGTCGAGTGCGCGGTGGTCGCCAAGCCCGACCCCGAACGCGGCTCGGTCGTCTGCGCGTTCGTCGTGCTGCGCGAGGGAGTCACCGGCGACGACGCCAAGGCCAAGGACATCCAGGACTACGTCAAGTCCCAGCTGGCGCCGTACAAGTACCCGCGCGCGGTGCGCTTCACCGACGCCCTGCCCCGCAACACCAGCGGGAAGCTCCAGCACTACCTGCTGCGCCGCCTGATCGAGAAGGAGAACCCGGCATGAGGATCGCGATCGTGGGCGGCGGCCCGGGCGGGCTCTACTTCGCCGCGCTGACCAAGCAGTTGAACCCCGCGCACGAGATCACCGTGTGGGAGCGCAACGCGCCCGACGACACCTTCGGCTTCGGGGTGGTCTTCTCCGACGAGACCCTCGGCGGCATCGAGAACGCCGACACCGTCGTCCACGAGGCGATGGAGAGCCGCTTCGCCCGGTGGACCGACATCGACATCGAGTTCGACGGGCATCCCTTCACGGTCGGCGGCCAGGGCTTCGCGGCGATGGCCCGCAAGGACCTGCTGCACATCCTCCAGGAGCGGGTCGCGGAGCTCGGCGTCACGGTGCACTACCGCACCCTCGCCCCCGACGTGGACGAACTCCGCCAGACCCACGACCTGGTCATCGCGGCGGACGGCCTCAACTCGGCCGTACGGACCAAGTACGCCGACGCGTTCGGCCCGACGCTGGACCCGCGGGCGAACAAGTACATGTGGCTGGGCACCGACCGGGTCTTCGAGGCCTTCCAGTTCTTCGTCAAACAGACTGAGTTCGGGACCATGCAGATCCACGGCTATCCGTACTCCGACGGCGGCTCGACCTTCATCGTCGAGATGGCGGAGGACGTGTGGCGCCGGGCCGGCTTCGACGCGAGCGAGGGCGAGGAGTTCCCGCCCGGGGTCTCCGACGAGCGGTCGGTGGCCCGGATCCGGGAGATCTTCGCCGAGGAGCTGGACGGCCACGCGCTCCTCACCAACAACTCCAAGTGGCTCAGCTTCACCACCGTCCGCAACCGGCGCTGGCACCACCACAACGTGGTGCTGCTCGGCGACGCCGCCCACACCGCGCACTTCTCGATCGGCTCCGGCACCAAGCTGGCGATGGAGGACGCCCTGGCGCTCGCCGCGTGCCTGCACGAACACCCCACCGTGGAGCAGGCGTTGACGGCGTACGAGACCGAGCGCCGCCCGGTGGTGGAGTCCACCCAGCGGGCCGCCCAGGCCTCCCTGGAGTGGTTCGAGAACATCGGCATGTACGCCGGTCAGGACCCCGCGCAGTTCTGCTTCAACCTGCTCACCCGCTCCCGCCGGATCACCTTCGACAACCTCCGCTCCCGCGACCCCGGCTTCGCCGAGCTGATCGAGCGCGGCTTCGCCGAGGCACAGGGGCTGCCGGAGTCCGCCCCCGCGATGTTCCAGCCGGTCACGATCGGCGGCCTGGAGCTGAAGAACCGGATCGTGGTCTCGCCGATGGACATGTACTCGGCGGTGGACGGCCTGCCGGGCGACTTCCACCTGGTCCACCTGGGCTCCAAGGCGCTCGGCGGGGCGGGCCTCGTGATGACCGAGATGGTCTGCGTCTCGCCCGAGGGCCGGATCACCCCGGGCTGCACCGGCCTGTGGAACGACGGGCAGCGCGACGCGTGGGCCCAGGTCACCTCCTTCGTCCACGAGCGCAGCACGGCGAAGATCGGACTCCAGCTCGGCCACTCCGGCCGCAAGGGCTCGACCCGGCTCATGTGGGAGGGCATCGACGAGCCGCTCGCCGAGGGCAACTGGGAGGTCGTCGGCCCCTCCGCGGTCCCCTACGGCGCCGGCTGCCACGTGCCGCGGGAGATGAACCGGCAGGACATGGACGCGGTCGTCGCCGACTTCGCGGCGGCGGCGCGCAGGGCCGCGGAGGCGGGCTTCGACCTGCTCGAAGTGCACGCGGCCCACGGCTACCTGCTCTCCTCCTTTCTCTCCCCGCTCGCGAACCACCGCACGGACGAGTACGGCGGCGACCTGGCGAACCGGCTGCGCTTCCCGCTGGAGGTCTTCGACGCGGTCCGCGCCGTCTTCCCGGCCGACCGCCCGGTGACGGTCCGGATCTCGGCGACCGACTGGGTCCCCGACGGCAACACCGAGCACGACGCGGTCGAGATCGCGCGCGCCTTCGTCGCCCACGGGGCGGCGGCCGTCGACGTCTCGTCCGGCCAGGTCGCCAAGGACGAGAAGCCCGCGTACGGGCGCTCCTACCAGACCCCGTTCGCCGACCGGATCCGCCACGAGGTCGCCACGCCGGCGGGGGCGGCCGTGATCGCGGTCGGCGCGATCTCGTCGTACGACGACGTCAACTCGATCCTGCTGGCCGGCCGCGCCGACCTGTGCGCGCTGGGCCGTACCCACCTCTACAACCCGCAGTGGACCCTGCAGGCGGCCGCCGAGCAGGAGTACCGCGGTCCGGGCGCCGGGTGGCCGGTCCAGTTCGCGGCCGGGCGCCGCAAGCCGCCCACGTCCCGGACGGACGCGGTCCGGCCGCGGCTCGCGCTGCTGCGGGAGGCCCCGCAGGACGCCGTTCACCTGCGGTGGACGCCCGGCCGCCCGACGGCGTGAGCCGGCCGTCGGGTGTGCGCCTGGGGCGTACCGCACCCGGGTGGGGACAATCGTCGCCATGACCGACCGAATGTCCGATGCCGAGAACCGACTGACCAGGATCGAGGGGCTGCTGGAGAGCGGCGAGCACGAAGTGGTGCCGGCGTGGCGCAGGGCCACGCACGGCGAGCCGCGCTGGGCGGTGACCGCCGTGATCCTGGTGGCGATCGCCCTCCAGCTGATGCTGCCGCACCGGCTCGCCTTCCAGCCGTACTGGGCTCTGCCGGTGCTGGAGGTGGTGCTGCTGGCCGGCCTGATCGCCGGCAACCCGCGTCGGGTCGAGCCCCGCACCCGGTGGCTGCGGGCGCTGGGACTGGTCCTGATGGGGGCGATCAGCCTGGCCAACGGCTGGGCGGCGGTCCGGCTGGTGGCGGGGCTCGTGAACGGGACCGAGGGCATGGACGCCGGGCCGCTGCTGCTGACCGGGGGCGGCATCTGGCTGACGAACGTCATCGTGTTCGCCCTCTGGTACTGGGAGTGGGACCGCGGCGGACCGATGGCACGGGTCCTCGGCCGGCACCGGTTCGCGGACTTCCTCTTCGTGCAGATGCAGAGTCCGCAGACCGCGCCGGAGGACTGGGAGCCGGGCTTTCTCGACTACCTGTACCTGTCCTTCACCAACTCCACCGCCTTCAGCCCGACCGACGTGATGCCGCTGTCGCACTGGGCCAAGATGCTGATGATGCTGCAGTCCTCGGTCTCCCTGGTGACGGTGGTGCTGGTGGTGGCGCGGGCGGTCAACATCCTGCACTGACGACGTTGGCGGCGCGGACCGTGCTGACGGCACCGGCGGGCGGGCTGCCTTAGGTTCGTCTCCATGAGCGAAGACTCCCTGCGCCTCGTCACGGTCGAGCGCACCGGCACCGGCCGCTTCACCGCCACGAACGCCCGCGGCGGCACGATCGCCTTCGGCACCGTCGACGGCACGGAATTCACCCCGGTCGAGCTGCTGCTCGCCGCGATCGGAGGCTGTACGGCGGCGGATGTCGACGCGTCCACGAGCCGGCACGTGGAGCCGACCGCCTTCACCGTCACCGTCAGCGGCGACAAGGTGAGCGACGAGGACGGCAACCGGCTGACGGACCTCGCGGTCACCTTCTCCGTCGCCTTCCCGGCGGGCACGGCCGGCGACCGGGCCCGGACGATCCTGCCCCGGGCGGTCGCCGTCTCCCACGACCGGCTGTGCACGGTCAGCCGCACGATCGAGGCCGGGACACCGGTCGCCGTGTCGGTCGAGGAGGCCTGACCTCCACCGCCGTGCGCATCCCCGCTACCGGGCGAGGTAGCCGTCCAGTTCGGCGAGGTACGCGTCCTTGACGGCGTCGGGCAGCCAGGCGATCTCGAAGGCGTTGCGCTGCAGTCGGACGAGCTCGGCCGGTGTGAGCGGGGTCGCCGCCTGCACCGCGAGGAGGTTCTCGGTCACGTAGCCGTTCATGTAGGCGGGGTCGTCGGAGCTGACGGTGACGCGCAGGCCGGCGTCGAGCAGATTCCGGACCGCGTCCTGCCAACTGGCGCCGCGCACATAGCCGTTGGAGATCGGGCACACGGTCAGGCCGAGACCGCGCCGCCTGATCTCGTCCTGGAGTTCCTCGCTCTCCAGGCAGTTCACTCCGTGGTCGATGCGGTCCACGCCGATGACGTCCAGGCACTGGCGGATGTGGTCGAGGGAGTTCTCCTGGTCCAGGTCGCAGTGCATCGTCAACTGGTAGCCCTCGGCCCGGGCCCGGGCGAAGACGGCGGCGAACTTGTCCGGGGGGTTGGCGCGTTCGTCCGAGTCCAGACCGACCCCGATGATCCACTCCCGGTACGGCAGGGATTCCATCAGGGTGGCCATGGCGTACTCGGCGGAGAAGTCCCGCATGAAGCACATGATCAGCTGGGCCCGCACGTCCAGCAGCCGGCGCGCGTCCAGGACCGCCCGGCGCAGCCCGCGGAGCACCGTGCCGAACTCGACGCCGCGGGAGGTGTGGGCCTGCGGGTCGAAGAAGATCTCCGCGTACCGGACGTTCTGCTCCTTCGCGCGGTTCAGGTACGCCCACGCCAGGTCGTAGAAGTCGGTCTCGGTCAGCAGGACCGACATGCCCTCGTAGTAGACGGCGAGGAACGAGGGCAGGTCGTGGAAGGCGTAACTGGCCCGCATGGCAGCCGCGTCGACGTACGGCAGCGTGACGTTGTTGCGGGCGGCGAGGGCGAACTTGAGCTCCGGTTCCAGGGTGCCCTCGATGTGCACGTGCAGTTCGCACTTGGGCAGGCGCGAGATGAACTCGGTCAGGTCGGTCACAGGTCCTCCGTCGGGTTCACAGCCAGGTGACGAGTCCCGCCGGCGACAGGGCCCGCTCGACCGCCAGACAGCCGGCGCCGAGCATGCCGAGGTCGGCGTTGCGGGTGGTGGTCTCGATGCGGATACGGCGGGTGGCCTGGGCGAGCGCCCGCTCGTAGACGACGCTGCGGATGCCGGCGAGCAGGTCGTCCTGGAGGATGGCGAAGGCCCCGCCGATCACGATGAGTTCGGGGTTGTGGAAGCACACCATGGCGGCGAGGACCTCGCCGATGCGTTCGCCGGCCTCCCGTACGGCGCGCAGGGCGCGGGGTTCGCCCTGCTGGGCGAGGCGTATCGCGTCCCACTTGGTCTCCGCCCGGAGTCCGTCGGCACGCAGCCGGGCGGCGATGGCGGGGCCGTTGACGACCGCGCCGAGGCAGCCCGAGTTGCCGCAGCCCCCGCAGAGCAGGTCCTCGTAGTCGGTGCCGCGCAGCCGGACGTGGGCGAGTTCCCCGGAGATGCCGTCGGCGCCGCGGTGGACGGTGCCGTTGCTGATGATGCCGCAGCCCAGTCCGGAGCCGACCTTGACGAAGACCATCTGGTCGACCGGTTCCGCGCGGGCGCGGTACTCGCCGAGTGCCATCAGGTTGGCGTCGTTGTCGACGAGGACGGGTGCGTCGCACACCCGGGAGAAGGTCTCCTGCGGCTTGACACCCTCCCAGCCGGGCAGCATCACGGGCCGGATCGGCTGGGCCGTCTCGGCGTCCACCTGGCCGGGGATGCCGATGCAGATCGCGCGCATGTCCGACCAGCGCCGGCCGAGTCCAGTGAGGAGGTCCTCCAGGCAGGCGAGGATGCCGGCCATGACGGGCTCCGGGCCGTCGTCGGGCGTGAAGTCGACGTAGGCGTCGGCCAGCAGCCGCACTCCGAGGTCGAGGACGCCGACCCGGCAGTGGGCGGCGCCCACGTCCACGGCGGCGACGACGCCGGCGGCGGGATCGATGCCGAGCTCCACGGCGGGGCGCCCGCCGGTGGAGTCGCCCAGACGGGTGCTCAGCAGGCCGCGCCGGATCAGGACGTCCAGGCGTTTGCTCACCGTGGTGCGCGACAGCCCGGTGAGACGGGCCAGGTCGGTCTTGGAGGAGGCCCGGCCGGTGGCGACGAGGGTGGCGAGCTCGCTGAGGTCCCGGAGACCGGCGCGGGCCGCATGGTCCTCGTCCCGCGACGAGAGGGGCGGGATGGTTTCGCCGGATCCGGCGAAAGTCGACGGCATGTGCATCGCTCCGTTCACCGGTGATCCGGGTCCGAGGTGCGTCGCAGCGTAGACAGGACGCCGAGACGGAGTCAACGGGCACTCCCGGTGGGCCGCCCCGGCCGGACAACAGGGCTGCGCCCGGCAGGTTTTGCCGGATCTGCCATAAGTTCTGCCTTGTCTTCGCCTTGCGGCGGGGCGATAGTTGCCGCACCGCGGAGCCCTGCGAAGGCCGTCACCCGGTCCCGGGCCACCGCACGAGAACAACCTCTCGCCCGCGGGCCGCCGGCACCCTCCTCCCCTCTTTCCCCTGCCGCGCCCCCTCGCAGATCCCACGACCAGACATTCCATGACCTCCCATGACGTTCCAGTCATGTTCCAGGCACGCTCCAGGCAGGAGTCCCGATGCATGTCCCCGTCCGTGTCGGTGTGATCGGCTGCGGCAACATCTTCGGCCGTTACGCCACCGGCATGTCCCGCTTCCCCGGGCTGACACCGGTCGCGGTCGCCGACGCCGATCCCGCCCGCGCCGACGCGGCCGCCGCGTCCGCCGGCCTCGTCGCCTGCCCGGTCGGCGAGCTGCTCGCCCGTCCGGACATCGACGTGGTCGTCAACATCACCCCGCCCACCGTGCACGCCTCGGTGAGTGAGCAGGTCCTGGCCGCGGGCAAGCACCTGTACACCGAGAAGCCCCTCGCCGACACGGTGGCCGCGGCCCGCGCCGGACTGGCCGAGGCCGGCCGGCGGGGCCTGCTGTTCGGCGCCGCGCCCGACACCTTCCTCGGGTCCGCCGGGCAGACCGCGCGCCGCGCGATCGACGACGGCGTGATCGGCGAGCCCGTCGGGGCGACCGCGTTCGTCACGCACTCGCGGGCGGAGACCTGGCACCCCGACTCAACGTTCCTGTTCCGGCCCGGCGGCGGCCCCGCCCTGGACATGGGCCCGTACTAACTGACCGCACTGATCAACTGCCTGGGCCCGGTCTCCTCCGTCCACGGCACCAGCCGCATCGGGGCGAAGGAGCGCACGGTGACCGCTCCCGGCCGGCTGGTCGACAGCATCGAGGTGACGGTCCCCACCCACACCGCGGCCACGCTGACCTTCGCGAGCGGTGTGCTGGCCACGGTGATGATGAGCTTCGACGTCTGGGACCACCACCTGCCGTTCGTCGAGGTCTACGGCACCGAGGGCACCCTGTCCCTGCCCGACCCCAACGGCTACGACGGCCCGGTGCTGCTGCGCCGGCACGGCGACCCGGACTGGACCGAGCTCTCCCCCGCCGTGCCGCCGCTGGGCCGGCCCGGCACCGGGGACCAGCTGCTGCGCGGCATCGGCGTCGCCGACCTGGCCGCCGCCCTGCGCACGGGCACCCCGCACCGGGCCACGGCCCGGCTGGCCTTCCACACCCTCGACGTCCTGGAGGCCGTCGCCACCTCCGCCGACACCGGCGGCCCGGTCGGCCTGACCAGCACCTGTGAGCGCCCCGCGCCCCTCGACGGGACCTACGGCGCCGAATCCCCGATCCCCCTGGAGGAATGAACGTGAGCACCCGCTTCGGCGCCGACCTGATCACCTTCTACGATCCCGCGTTCTGGCAGGTGGCCGACGGCCGCGAGCTCGCCGCCACCGCCGCCGAGCGCCCCGAGTGGTTCTGGACCAAGGTCCTGGACAGCGCCGTGGCAGCCGGGCTGTCCACGCTGGAAACCCGCCGGACGTCGTCGACGCCGCGGACATCGGCTCGCTGCAGCAGTACGCCGAGAAGGGCAAGCTCGTCGACCTGGGCAGCATGATCGGGAGCGACACCCTGAAGGCCGACTTCCCCGAGAGCCTGCTGACGGCCGCCACCGTGAACGGCAAGGTCTACGGGGTCTTCACCGGGGTCGACAACTTCATGGTCTGGTACGACCCGAAGACCTACAAGGGCCCCAAGGACCCGAGCAGTTGGGCCGAGCTGGAGAAGTTCACCCAGCAGCAGGCGGCAGCGGGCAGCACCCCCTGGTGCATGGCCCAGAACGCGGGCGCCGGCAGCGGCTTCCCCGGCACCCAGTGGATCGAGGCCTGGTTCATCAAGCACTACGGCGCCGCGAAGCTCCAGGACTGGGCGTCCGGCAAGCTCTCCTGGACCTCGCCCGAGGTCAAGGCCGCCTGGCAGGCGTTCGGCGCCGTCGCCACCGACAAGAAGATGGTCAACGGCGGGCCGACGGGAGTCCTGTCCGCCTCCATCGTCAACAACGGCACCGGCCTGATCTCCTCGCCTGCCAAGTGCCAGGTCATGCTCTGGGGCGTGTACGCCGACGGGCTCACCCTCATGCAGAACAAGGCCCTGAAGCCGGTCACCGACCTCGACTTCTACCCCGTCCCGGCGGCCTCCCCGGCCTACGCGAACGACGAGCTGTTCGGCGGGCACGTGGCCTACGCCTTCAACGACAACCCGCAGACCCGCGCCCTGATGAAGTACTGGGCCTCCGCCCAGGCGCAGACCCTGCTGGTCGCCAGCGGACAGTGGACCGAGGCCAACACCAAGATCCCCGCCTCGGCGTACTCCAACCCGCTGCTGAAGAAGTCGTACCAGCAGCTGGTGAACGGCAGGACGCTGGCAGCGGGCCCCTCCCTGTACGGCAGCCCGGCGGTCCTGACGGCCTACGACAAGGGCGTCGTGAACTACATCCAGAACCCGGGTTCCCTCGACACCATCCTCGCCGGCCTGCAGCGCACCGCCACGGGCGGCTGACGCCCCCCGCCCCCCGAGGGCCTCCAGCGAACCCGCCGTCCCGAAAGAACCCGTCCCGAAAGAAGGTGAGCTCCATGGGCCCGCTGCCACGGCTGCTGCAGATCGCCGCCGCGGTGATCGCCGCGCCCGCGATCACCGCAGCCCTGCGGGGCGGTGAACGGCTGACGGCCCTCCCGGGGCGAAGATCACCGACGCCGGCTCAGGCGGGCGGCGTGGGCCGGTCCAGAGCGTCCCGTCCGGCGCGGGTGAAGAGCGTCAGCCGGTGCTGCACGTCGTCGAGGTGCACTGCCATCTGGTGGTCCATCGCCGCGGCGTCGTCCCGGCTCAGCGGTTCCGCCACGACCCTCGTCTCCTGCTCCTCGGCGCAGGTCAGCATGGACCGCAGGCTGGATATGCAGTCGCCCACCCGTTCGGCCACCTCGTCAGGCCCCTGCAACTCGACCGCGTAGGACGTCATCAGGGCTTCCCGGTACGTCGTTCTGCCGTGCAGTCGGCTCTCCTCCCGCTGCGCTGCCTCCGCGGCACCGGGCAGACAGCGCCGGTGATAGTCGAGCGCCGCGATGCAGGCCGTCTGCGACTTCTCGGCGAACTCCTCGTAGATCGCCTTGCGGTGCTCGCGACGCCAGCGATGGTGCTCCAGACGGAGATCGAGTTCCTGGAGCCTCTCCCGGTGCCGTGACTGGCGTTCCTCCTGTTGTTCCAGGGCCCGTTGTTTGGAGCGCTCGGACCGCAGCGCGATGAAACCCGTCAGACCGCTGCCGATCAGGGTTCCGATCATTCCCATGAGCGAGAGGAGCAGAGAACCGGCCACATTCACTGTCTGCGCAGGCGGATCCGTGATCACTCCTGTTCGGACGACGCGCCCAGTCCCGTGAGCGCGCCCACCGGGTCCAGGTCGGGGGTGCCTCTGGGCCACCAGTCGTCGTGGCCCGGTTCGGACTCGTAGGCGTACCAGAGGCCGTCGCGGCCGAAGCGGAGCTGGAGATGGCCGCGGGGGTGGGTGAGGTGGTTGCGCCAGGGGCGGAAGGCCGGGAGGTCGGCGGCGAGCAGCAGGGGCCGGGCCCGGTCGAAGCGGCCGGCCGGCGGGTCCCAGGGCTCCTCCAGTACGGCCAACCCCTCCAGGCCGCCCTGGCGCCAGGCGGCGACCGCGCGGGCCAGGTCGCCCGGGGTACGGCCCACGGCGTCCGCGAGCGTGGCGTAGAGGGCACGGGTCGAGGCGGTGAGGCCGGAACCGGGGCGGGCCGCGGCGAGCCGCACCGCGTCCTGCCAGAGGGTCAGTTCGCCGACCGGGTCGCGTCCGGTGGCGAGCAGGGCGTGGGCGCGGGCGGCAGCGTCGGTGGCCAGCTGGTCCAGCGCGAACGGGTCCGGGCCGCCGGGCACCCCCGGATACACCGGGGGCTGCTCGGGGTGGGCCGGGACCGGCAACGGAGGTGGCAGCGGCGGGAGTTGCCGCGGGACGAGGGCCTCGGTGGCCCGGACGCCCGGCAGCGAGGCCGGCTGCCGCTCCCGTGCCGCGCGGGCGGCGCTGCGCCGGGACAGCGCGTCGAGCACCTCGCGCTCGCCGCGGCCGCGCAGCAGGAGCAGCACGAACGGGTCGGCGTCCAGCAGCCGCGCGGTCTGGTAGCAGAGCGCGGCCGCGTGCTTGCAGGGGTGGCCGAAGTCCGGGCAGCTGCACCGGGGTTCGAGCTCACCGGGCCCCGGCAGCAGCGCGACCCCGCTGTCGGCGAGGGTCTGCGGCAGCTCCTTGTCGAGCAGCGCGGCGATGTCGGCGGGCCGGTCGGCGGCGGCCTCCAGCAGCCGCTCCCACTCGTCCTCGCCGAAGGTGCGCAGCCGCAGCTGCACGCGGTACGGCCGGGGCCGGCTCCCCTGGACGTACGCCAGGACCAGTCCCGGGGTCACGGTGATGGCGTCCACATGCCCGCGCTCGGCGTAACCCCGCCCGCGCCCGAGCCGCTTGACGTCCAACGCGCCCTCTTCCAGCGCCCGTACCCAGGCATTGCCCCACCAGGTCTCGGCGAAGCCGGAAGCGGCAGTGGCAGTGGCAGCGGCAGCGGCAGCGGAGTCGCGGGGCGGGAGGGACGCGAAGGTGCGGCGGAGTTCGGTGTCGCGGTGGGGGGCGGCCATGGTGCGGGGGAGGTGGGGGGTCGCGGTGGGTGCGGGGGCCGGGGGATCCGGCTCCGGGTGGTCGGTGGCAGCCACGGCCGCGGGCTCGGGTGCCGGCTCGGGCTCGGAGGTTTCCGGCTCTGCCTCGCCGCTCGGCATCCGGAACGCGGTCGTCAGGAACTGCTTCAGGTCACGGGCGGTGCGCCCGCGGGCCGCGGATGCCGGGGCCTGCGCGGGCGAAGGCGAGGGCAGGCGTCGTACCGCAGGGGCCGGGGGGCGTTCCGCGGCCGCCGTCGCCGCGGCCTCCTCGGCCCGCCTCGCCTCCGCGCGCGCCGCCCGCAGCGCCGCCCGCGCGACGTCACCGGGACGGCTGCCCGCCGGTACGGCGGCTACGGCGTCGGTGCTTGTGTCGATGCCGATGCCGGCTTGCTCGATGCCGGCTTGCTCGGTGCGGTCGGCACCGGCGTCGGGCTCGTCCTCAGGCGCGGGCTCGGTGTGCCGCTGCTCGGCCTCCTTCGTGGCGGCAGCCACCCGCAGTGCCAGTCGCGCGGCGTCCCCCGGCCGCGGCGCCCGCTCCTCGCGCTCCCCCGACGCCTCGCCCGGGGCCGCCACCACGCTCTCGTCGCCCCCGGTCTCCGCCCCGCGCCCCCGCGCCGCCCGCAGCGCACGCCGTGCCGCGTCGCCGGGGCGCTGCCCGTCCTCGGACCGCTCCGCACCCCCGCCGCTCATGACGTCCTCCGCAAGGAGACCAGGTCGGACAGCTCGCGGTCCGTCAGTTCGGTCAGGGCGGACTCGCCGGAGCCCAGGATGGCGTCGGCGAGGGCCCGCTTCGACTCCAGCATCTCGGCGATGCGGTCCTCGACCGTGCCCTCGGTGACCAGGCGGTGCACCTGGACCGGCTGGGTCTGGCCGATGCGGTAGGCGCGGTCGGTGGCCTGTTCCTCCACCGCCGGGTTCCACCAGCGGTCGAAGTGGACGACATGGCCGGCCCGGGTGAGGTTGAGGCCGGTGCCCGCGGCCTTCAGGGACAGCACCAGGACCGGGGTCGCGCCGCTCTGGAAGCGGTCCACCATGCGCTCCCGCTCCGGCACCGGTGTGCCGCCGTGCAGCAGGTCGACCGGGACCGCGCGGGCCTGGAGGTGTGCGGTGATCATCCGGGCCATGCCGACGTACTGGGTGAAGACGAGGGCCGAGCCGTCCTCGGCGAGCACGGTGTCCAGCAGTTCGTCGAGCAGGGTGAGCTTGCCGGAGCGGGCGGCCAGGCCCTCGCTTCGGGACTCCTCCTTGAGATAGAGCCCGGGGTGGTCGCAGATCTGCTTGAGGGCGCCGAGGAGCTTGAGCACCAGGCCGCGGCGCGCGATGCCGTCCGCCGTCTCGATGGCGAGCAGCGACTCGCGCACCACCGCCTCGTACAGCGCGGCCTGCTCGCGGGTGAGCGGGACGGGGTGGTCGGTCTCCGTCTTGGGCGGGAGTTCGGGGACGATGCCGGGGTCGGACTTCTTGCGGCGCAGGAGGAAGGGGCGGACCAGGCGGGCGAGCCGGCCCACTGCCTCCTCGTCCTCGCCGTTCTCGACGGCGCGTGCGTGCCGTGCGCGGAAGGACTTGAGGGGGCCGAGGAGTCCGGGGGTGGTCCAGTCGAGGAGGGCCCAGAGCTCGGAGAGGTTGTTCTCCACGGGGGTGCCGGTGAGGGCCACGCGCGCGGGGGTCGGGATGGTGCGCAGGGCCTTGGCGGTGGCCGAGTAGGGGTTCTTGACGTGCTGTGCCTCGTCGGCGACGACCATGCCCCAGGGCTGTTCGGCGAGGGTGGCCGCGGTGGCGCGCATGGTGCCGTACGTGGTGAGGACGAAGCCGCCGGCGAGGCCGTCCAGGGTGCGGTCGGGGCCGTGGAAGCGGCGGACCGGGACGCCGGGTGCGAACCGGGCGATCTCCCGCTGCCAGTTGCCGAGCAGCGAGGCCGGGCAGACCACCAGGGTCGGCTCGGTGCGGGCCCGCTTCAGGTGCAGGGCGATGACGGTGATCGTCTTGCCGAGGCCCATGTCGTCGGCGAGGCAGCCGCCGAGGCCGAGGGAGGTCATCAGGTCGAGCCAGGCCAGGCCGCGGAGCTGGTAGTCGCGCAGGGTGGCGTGCAGACCGGCGGGCGGCTCGGCCGGCTGGATGCCGGCGGTGAGGCGGTCGCGCAGGGCCGCGAGGAGGCCGACGGGGACCGCCTCGACACTCTCGCCGTCCACCTCGGCCTCGCCGGTGAGTGCCACGGAGAGCGCGTCGACGGGGTCGAGCAGGCCCAGTTCGCGCTTGCGGGCCTTGCGGACGAGGGCGGGGTCGACGAGCACCCAGCGGTCCCGCAGCCGTACGACCGGACGGTGGGCCTCGGCGAGGGCGTCCATCTCGGCGTCGCTGAGCGGGTCGCCGCCGAGGGCCAGCTGCCAGCGGAACTGAAGCAGCTCCTCGCTCTCGAAGAAGCCGGTGCCGTCGGTGGCCGAGCCGGGTGCGGGCCGGACCACGGCCGCTGCGGTCAGGTCCTGGGCCAGGTCCCGGGGCCAGTGCACGGCGACCCCGGCCGCCGCGAGCCTGGTCGCCGCCACCCCGAGCAGCTCCCCCAACTCCTCCTCGGACAGGGCCAGTACGTCCGGCACGTCCTGCTCGGCCAGGCGGTCCAGCGGCGGCCACACCCGGGCGGCCCGGCGCACGGCCAGCGCGGCGTCCACCCGCGCGCGGGGGCCGAAGGCGGCGTCGGAGGCCCCCGCCCACAGCACGGCCGCGTCGGTCACCAGGGTCGGGTCGGCCAGGCTGTGCACCTGGACGATCGCCGCTCCCGCGCGGGGCGCGCCCTCTCCGTCGTCGAAGAGGTCGTACGCCGACAGGTCCAGGCGCAGCGAGATCCGCACGCCCGCGTCCATGCCGGCGGCGACCTCCGCGGCCCACTCGCCGGCGCCGGGCAGCCGTTGGGCCTCGCGGGCGGCGAAGGGCCGGCCCGAGGTGTGCGGGGCGGCCGGGGTGCGGGGCAGGGTGTCGGCGACCGCGTCCAGGAAGGAGCGGATCAGCGCTTCCGGCTGGGGCAGCAGGAGCGGGCCGGGACCGGGCAGCGGGACGGCGTGGCCCTCGGCGGGCAGCGCGGCGCGGACGGCCTGGACGCGGCCGTCGAGGATGTCGAGGGAGAAGGTCTGCAGGACCTTGCCGTCCCGGTCGCGGAAGATCGCGCCGGGCTGGCCGT